>NZFU01000021.1 GCA_002689345.1 Methanobacteriota archaeon
TACAACTACTACAACTGAGAACCACCAGTGCGAGGTATCTATCACGCTTAATGAAACCCACTTGATTATTGCAACAAATGGGTTGCCTAATCATGATTTTGAATCTACTTTAGCTTGTTCTCAAGGGGGTGATTGTGCTGTGGCTCAATCTTATACTTGGTCAATTCCAAGAAGCCCTGTTAACGATACCTCAGGGGGTCATAATAGTGCAGATTGCCCGGAAACAAATGGCGATTATGAGTGTGCGCCTGACAGAGGTGCTGTTGCACTTTCGATTAATGGCGTTCCAATCTATGGTCCAGAAGATGGTCCTGGTGGAGACGCAGTTGCTGCCGAACATGGCGCCTACAACGAAGATAGGCAACCAATAGAATTGGGTATTTGTCACGGTCACGCTGCTCAAGGTGGAACTTATCACTACCATGCTGATGGAAATTGTATGCATTGGCATCCAGAGGCTGGAGAATCTATTGAGAATGATTATGATGAATCTACAATCCAAGCAGTTGCTCAAAATACCTATGACGGCAATCACTCCAAAGTAATCGGAGTCGCATATGATGGATATCCAATCTATGGTTTCTGGGGATATGATGACAATATGAATGTTGTAGAAATGAAGAGTTCCTATGAATTAAAGGATGGAGAAACTGGCTACAATGGAATTGACGATTACAAGTTTACTGAAGGATTAGGCCATCTTGATGTTTGCAATGGTCATTTTGGACCAACTCCTGATTTCCCTCAGGGAATCTACCATTACCACACAACTATGCAAAATGGCGATGGCGATATGGGATTCCCATACTTCTTGATCTGCTATTATGGTGAAGCCGACATGTCTAGCGATGCCGGTGGCGGCCAAGGTGGTGGCGGTGATTGTGATGGATTTGGCGAGACTTGGGGTCCTGGAATTGGCCCTCCTCCTCCAGGTTGTGAAGGAGGTCAAGGTGGCCAAGGCGGCCAGGCCGAAATTTCAGTTATTGACAATTGGAGTTTTGACCCGATGATTCTACTAATTATCGGACTTTGCGGGGCTACGGCTTGGTCTCTCCGGGTGAAGTAAAATCACCCGTAGGGTGACTTCCTAAGGACACAATGTGTGCAAAACGGTTTAACACCCCGGCGCAGACGGTATATTGGTGCGCATGCTGAAATCTCGATTTGTTCCTGCCCTCGTGCTGCTGTTGATGCTATCATCATGTCTTCCCGTTGTAGAGTTTGAAACTCTATCAGATGAGTCGACTATGAAGGAAGTTCCTGCCAATTTGGAATCATACAATCTTTACCTAGATGAGGAAGGAGGTTCCGGCGGTGATGGAGCAATTACTACAATGGAGCCAGAAGGTGCTCACAAGGAAGGAGATATCCTTTCAGGAGTCGAATTCCGTTCAGATGACCTGATTAGTGACCTGACAATTTATGGCCAAGGAAGCGCCACTGAAGTCCACCTATACATCTATCTTCAATTCAAGGGCCAGGAAGGTTCAACTGCAGATTTGACGTTCACTCTAAATTCGGTTGGAGGCTCTACCTATACCGAAACAATGAGTCTTAGTGATCCATGTAACAGTGGCTTGTTTAACAGCGATTGTTCATGGACTTTGAACGAAGTATTCTTTGATGTTCCCGAAGAAGGTTTTACCGTTGAACAGGGCGCACAATTACGTCTACAAATAGATGGTTCAGCTTCTTGTGAAGGCCAAGGTGGAATTGGACAATCAGGAGAATGTGATGTTCTAGTAGCCTATGGCGATGTTGAGCAAACCAATGGTTTCTCAAGATTGTCACTAAAGGCAAATGCACTTTCTGATTCTAGTGTAAAGGTACACGCACCAGGTGGAATTTGGATTGATGATGAACAACTTGAATGGTCACCTAATCATAGGCCTGAATACCGTACAATTCAATTTTCAGTTGATGTAAGAGATGCATTTGGTAGGGATGATATAAACTCTGTAAACCTAGTTCTTTCAACACCATCGGGGACGAACACAGTCTTCGATAAAGAATTCGAAGATGACGATTTACGCCTAGATAACAATGGTCTAGTTGGAAATTATACTTGGACTTATGATGCAGGAATTGCAGCAGGTCACTACAACTTATCTCTAGAGATAACCGATGTTCAAGGTCACGTAGTTGTTTATCGCCACATTGGAATTGATTTCATGGATCATGGAATGTTCCTTTCACTACCTGTTGATCAGTCCGATAGTGTTCTAATCGCTCCGGGGCAAATTAGCAGTGTTGAATTTATGATTGAACATACAGGTTCTGCCGGGATTGAAATGGAAGTTGAATTTGAACTGTTCACATCATTGCCGTCTTCATGGTCGGACCCACTTTGGGATTCACCAGAGGGGTACTCTCTAGCAGGAGGAGGGGCTTTCAAGATTGCAACACTGTCTGTTGAGACGCCAGAGGGGGACCTCTCTACTGCACCCGATAGAATCGAAGTGAGGGCTTACGGGTTTGCATATGATGAAGATGATATTCGTCAACAGGTGGTAGTTGAAACCATAGTTCTCGATGTTGAAGAAGTAGGAGTGTTTGCACCTCCTAGGCTGAATGTCTACGAAGATGAAGAGCATCAAATTCAGATTGCAGATTCCAACCGCCCTGAGGCTTTCGATGAAACCCTATCACACTATATTGACTCGGATATGGCTCAATCTGGAGAACCATTCTACCTAGATTTGTTTAATGCAGGTTTTGATACAGACACATACAGACTCAAAGTTGACGAATCACCTAGTTCAAGTTGGTCTTATACCTTCTTTGACAATGATACAGGTGTCGAACTAACAACAGAGGGACCATATGCGATTACACCGGATATTGGTTCGCATGAAACACTATCTTTGATGCTGAAAATTTATCCGCCTACAGACCGTGAAGATGTTGACATAGGATTATTCACTATAATTTGCTTTAGTGCTGGAGATGATGATCTGAGTTCAGTAGTTTCCTTTACAGTCCACAGAACATTTGGAATCTTGGCTCAAGTAACTGCAGATTCTGACGGTCAAGATATCGGTAGTGTTGGCCCAGTAGCTCCTGGTTCAACAGTTAGTTTTGACGTGAGAATAACCGACAGTACTGAAGGAACTGGAGAAAATACTTGGAGAATTATTTCTCCTGAAAAGTTGGATAAGAATACCAATGAAGACGAAGGTGGAAACCCATCTTATGGGGCTTGGGATTATGAAATTAAAAGCGACACAGGTGAAGATGTAGTTGCAATTCAATTGATGCCAGACTCCTCTGGAGATATTGAAATAACTATCCAAATGAGGGACCAAGTTCTCGCCGGTAATCACACATTGTATTTGCGTGTGACCGAAGAGGTATCAGAAGGTGACCCTAGGTATTTCGATCTTCCATTAGAGATACAAGTTGAAGAAGAAGTCAAACCTGGAAGAATCTTTGTTGAAAGAGTAACTGAATTGACGCCATTCCTTCCTGCCTCAGAGCAGAGTTATGAATTCCGAGTAGAGAATCAAAACAATATCGTCCTCGATGTGATTATTTCCGCTCAAGACCTACCTAGCGGCTGGGATGCAAGTTTCTCCACAAGTGGCTCAGCCCAAGAAGGAAACACAATTCTGTTGGAGATTGCTCCATTCAGTACTAGCGAATTCACCCTTATCTTGAATGCTCCTGCCGATGTAGTTGCTGGAAAAGACGCAGTAGTAGTACTTTCAGTAGAACCTCTGGACAGTGAAGTGAGTACTTCTAATCTAAAGCAAACACCTCAATTCAAATTCACAATTACCTGTGAAGGACTTGATTGTGTAGTAAATGCTGCTCTTGACTTTGAAAGCCCTCAGACCATTGGATTGTACGTCGGTATTCTGTTAGTGATTTTCCTAGCAGTGTACAGAAGAGGTCAAACATCCGCTAGAGAGGTTTCAATGTGGGAGGAAGAGGAATCTAACTTTGAGATGTTAAATGATGAATTTGGCGACCTTCCTGAAGCAATTAGCGATGAAGAATTAGAAGACGATTTGGAATTATTAGAGGATCTTGAAGACCTCTGATTGCTAAAATTAATCACCCATTTCTCCCCGTAGGGGAGATATTTTCTCAAAATTGTGTATGAACAATACTCCATTTGCCTTAAGTGCCTTTGGTGGAACCGTTACTCCGGTGTTAGCCCTGCGTATGTCCTCCATCCAATCGTCAGCGCGTCCTAAACTCCTTAGAGAGTTAGATGAAAAGAAGTTCAAGTCCATTGGTCTAGCCATGCTTATGCTTCTGTCTACAATAGCCTCTATTGAATTCGTTTCATTCACTGCTTTAGCTGCTACAGACCAAGATGGAGACGGTCTGACATATGGGCTTGAGTACCTCATTAACACACAACCAAATGATTGGGATTCCGATAATGACCAATTGCCAGATGGCTGGGAATGGCAATACGGTTTAGACCCACTTTCTGCAAGTAATTCTGATGGTGCAATTGGGGATCCTGACGGCGATGGATTCTCAAATTTGCAAGAATATAATTACCTTCAACCGTCAAATTGGGACCTTTCTTCGACCACATCTGTGTTGGATAACGGAGTTTGGTGGAATGGAACAGTTCCTGTCAATAATTGGGATGAAGAAAACGCAATGCAATACAATCAGTTAGCATGTGGAGCATCCGGTGCAGATGGTACCGGTAGCATCATCCTTTGTGATGAAGATCCTGTTGGAAACATCTGTACTGATGGATTTGACAATGACAAAGATGGTATGGTCGATTCCAATGACAACGACTTCGATGGTGATGCCGATTGTGCAACCAATGATGACGATGGAGATGGCGTATTTGATGAAGACCCAATGGGATGGGATACCGATGGTGATGGAATGCCAGATGGTTGGGAAGCTTCCAATGGATTGAATGCCACCTCACCTTCTAATGCTGATGGAGCAAATGGTGACCCTGATGGTGACGGACTAATCAATATCTACGAATATGTCAATCCATCTTGGACAACAACATGTGGAGGCCAGCCTTGTTACAGACCAGGCCCTACTGGTTCCTTTACTGAAACCACAACCCCTTGTTCACCTCATTTGGGAATTGGACCTGGCGGCTGTGCAACTATGACAGCAGAAACAGATGGTGTAACTTCTACCAATCCTCTTGATTCAGATACGGACAATGATGGATTAAATGATTCACATGAAGCTCTGACATTACTAACCGATCCTACTAATGTCGATACAGACGCTGATGGAATCAACGATGGTATCGAAATCAATGGACAATACGGTTTCCCTGCACAGGCTAGCGATCCTAGAAACAACAATACTGATGGCGATGCTTTTGATGATGGTGATGAAGATAAAAACGGAAATGGCGTAATCGACTCCAATGAAACCGACCCTACTCGCCGTGAAGATTCTGGGGACTTTGACAATGATGGCCTTGAAAATTGGCAAGAGAATCTATCATGCACATTATGGAATGTCGCAGATACAGACTTTGGAGGAATCAATGATGGTGATGAATCGAATGCCTCACATGGAACTGACCCATGTGATTCACTCCTAGTATTCACCTCCACTATCGGTCCAAGTGCCTACAATTCAGGTTCTAGTCAACTAACTGTGGCCGATGGTTCAGGCTTCAGTCCATCTGGAGGGATTGCCTACTACAATAATTCTGGAACTTATACTCAATTTTCTTATGCTGGTGAGGTGAATAGTGTATTGCAAGGAGTATTTGTTTCTCCACCAAGCGGTGCATCCTCAGTAGATGCACGAAATAACTCTTGGTGTCATGACATCTCAGGGGGCTCATTCCCATCATACTGTGATGATGATTACTCAGATTCTGATGGAGATGGATTAGCAGATTGGGAAGAGACTTTGGGTGTTTATGGTTACTTCTCTAATCCTACACTTGCAGACTCAGATAATGACGGAGTAAATGATTTTGATGAAATTTTAGTCGATACAGATCCAATGCAGCCTTGTGATAACACACTGGATGATGACGGAGATGGATTGAATAATTACTTCGAAATTACTACTGGATGTGACAATTCTTGGATTGGAATAACCAATGGTAGTCAAGATATCTGGACTACAGATGAAAATAACGAAGACACCGATTCAGGTGGAGTAAACGATAAGCAAGAATACTTTGATTCAACAAATCCTGAAAACGATCCTACCGATGATATATTCCCTGATGATTTTGATGGAGACAAAATCCCGGATGCTGTTGAAAATCAAACAGGTACCGATTGGCGCAATCCAGATACCGATGGTGGAGGGATGCTAGACGGAGATGAATGTCCTCAACAATTCTGGTTTACAAATTGTCAAGGGTCGCCATTTAACCCATGGGACCCTTCAGATGATGTTATGCAGAATGATGTCATCTTCTGGGCTAACAATACTAGCGGCGTCGTCGATTTGAATCGTGTCCATCTATGGCGTGTTCATACATATGATTTCTACACAGGTGCCGCTTACGGACTAGAGACCGATGTTCATTCTGCTAGTGAAGTTAGTATTCCTTATACTAACAATACCCACTTAGCATCATCGAACTACGCAAATGATACAGTTGCTTGGAATCTTGCATTTGCAAATCCAATGATGTCAGGAAAAGTACCAATGCCTGCCTATCAATTCAATATCACTTTCTGGTCAGATGCTTCTTTGGCAATGACAAGAACAAATGATACTCATTCCTACGAAATCTCAGCAGGACTGTTGGATGCAGTTTGGGTTGAAGAGTATGAATACTGGTTTGATTGGGCCACACTCTCAGCTAACACAATTGCTGGAACGAACTCATCTTATGAAACAATAGTTCCTGATTTCTTCACCAATTCATCACTACCTGAATCTCTAGTGTTGAATGTGACAAATGATGTGATTAGCAATGCGGGAGCTACTGATGCTTATTCTAAGGCAGATGCAATTGCAACATTCCTTCGTGATGGAAATTCAACATTCGATTTCAAGCGAAACTACAATGGAAGCGGTTCTGCACCTGAAGCAGACCTCACTTTCGAAGTTCTTAATCGTGCAAAAGAAGGAACTTGTTCTGAATTCACTACTGTTTTCGTAACTATGGCTAGACTTGCAGGTTTGCCTGCAAGGTTCGTTACTGGATACAAAGGCGGTACTTGGACTGGAAATGGATACGCCGTATATGGCGGAAATCTTGCACAATGGGGCGAAGTTCGTCTTGAAATGAGCCCTGGAAGCGGGGGAGATGATCTTGGATGGATACCTTTCGATGCTTGTCCTGACCCAGAGGAAATCGAGGTTGTAAATCTAACCTGGTCTCCAACTACCTACGACCGTGAAGGATTGGTTGATGTCAATGTTACTGGAACTTTACAATTCGTAGATAATACAACAGCGATTCCTGATATCACATTACGTGGCTATGTCGTAAGTGTTGATGATATAGGTAATGTCCCAGGTTCTGCAGCATCAATCGATAACCTATTTGGAACAATTACCACTGATGCTAACGGCAATTTCGCAATGAACGGTACAATGGAGTCTCCAGCAGCGCCTGGGTTTGCTAGCATTGTTCTAGAGCATATACAAAGTGGATATGTTTCACATGATGGATTAGATATGGGCGTTTTCATCAATATGACTGATGATTCTGTAATCAATCATAGTGAGCCAGGACCTATTGACCAACCGGTGTTAGGAGCTGGAGCAACTACTGTTTTATCTGGACAGTTATTGTTTGAAAATAACAAAACAAGCGGCTCTCAAGATTTAGGTAATCTCGAGGTATGGCTGGAATTCATATCTTCAGAAGATGGAACTACCAATCTTTCAGGTATGGTCGGTCCAGGTGGCGTTTGGGAAATCAATGTCACACTCGATGAATTAGAAACTAAGACAAATGTTTCTGCAACTCTCGGATTTAGTGGATGGCAGGATACATCGCAATCAGTTGGTGGGCCACAATTCCACCTAAGGCCGTCTACGCATTCTATTACACTCGATATCAGAGATGCACCAAACTTGACAGCAGTTATTGAAGGGCCAGGAGCAAATGACTCAATTTTACAAATCGATGAATTAGTTTACATCAACGGTTCAGCAATGTCCTTTGGTGCGTCACCAGCGGCACTTTCAGGAAATCTTTCATTCGGAATGAGAGAATTGAATGGCGGTGGTACTTTCGTTGAATTATTCAATCAGTCTGTAAATGGAGCATTTACAATTACGCACATTCTAGATATGAATAATACTACTGTTAAGGCTGGAGAAATCGAATTAGAATTGGTATTCTACCCCGATAATCTAGAGGCTACGGATTCACTGAATACATCCGGAACACCTTGGTGGTTACAGGGACTGTTATTCTTTGAATTGCAAGCCAATCCTCAGTTGAGAGGTAATGATGTTGGAATTATTGTACAGGTTACCGATCACTTGGGTGGTCAATTCGATCTAAATCTTTCAGGAACCTTCACGTTCGATTTTGATGGCACTAATGTAAATACTACTTCTGACCCAGATTCTAGCACAATTTCACCAACATTTACAACAAATGCAAATTTGTTTGCTGGTGATTATGTCTTTGATATGGCATTTGGTGGAAATGAGTACTTCTTGTCTTCTAGTAATAGTTCATCATTGCGAATTATGGGTACTGTCGACATTACAGTTACTGTGATTGATGATTGGACATATTTGGGCAACACTACTTGGCTAGTGGGCGACTTTACTGATGCAGTTCATGGAACCGCAATATTGGGTAATGATTCGATAATTATGGCTCAACTTCTCACTCCAAGTGGAATTGTTGATTTGGCAAATGGTATGTTGAATAATACTACAGGAACTTACAACATCACAATAACGGCACCAAACAACTTCCCTTCATCAGTTTATGATATCGAAGTCATCACCGATTTCGATTCACCTTCACAGATTGGTGGAGCTTACTTCCAATGGGTCGACAATGCAGTTCCACCGGCATTGCCTCAAATACCTTCTACACCTTGGGGTATCGAGTCTGAAGTCACTCTCGCACCACCTCCTAATGCCGATGTTATTGCTGTGATGAATACTTCAGTTGACATTACGGTAAGAGTTGGAGATGTTGCAGATAATTCCAATGTAAGTGGAGCACAAGTCAACTATATTTTGGATTATGGTGGAGCTAATATTTCTCTAGGAAATGCAATTAGCGCAGCGGATGGAAATGCAACATTGACTTGGTTAGTTTCCAGTATTGATCCTGGACAATATGTCTTGAGGATGGAAGTATTAGATGACGTTTCTTCGCCGAAGATTGCTGGTGCAACAAGACACTATGGTAACTTTACAGACATCAATGTGACAGTGCAAGTACCTTCCAATATACGAGTGGATACAATACCTTCAACAGTTACTGCAGGTGTGAACTTCCAAGTTATAGGGCAGATTGAGGATGGAGACAACTCCAGTCGAAATCTAACCAGTGCTGTAGCATTAGAGATGTTCTGGTTAGATAACCCTGATGAGAAATTGGTCAATGGCGTCTATACTACTATGAATGGTAGTTTCAACTTTTCAGTCCCTACTGACGTTCTTAACAATGGAACTCTAAGAGGGCCAAGGTCGTTCATTATCTCAGTTGTAGATGGTTCATCTCCATTCTACTTGACCGATTCAAGTAATCATTCGATATTGGTTCAAGGAGTCACCTTGTTCGAAAATGTACAACCTCTAAATCCAATAGTTAGAAATCGAGGAGAGGATGTCAATATCACTCTACAAATGGTTGAATCATCTAATATGTGGCAACCGTTAGGTGGGTACACAATAGATGTATTATTCGATGATACTTGGTTGCCATCAAATACTACAGATTCACAAGGAAGAACGAATTTCACCTATTCAATTCCTTTCGATCAGCCTTTGGGATTGATTACTATCTCTCTATACTACAATGGTAGTTTTGATTTACTTCCAACTCAGAGGAACTTGTCGACAGTAACTATTCGCTCGATTACTATAATGGTTGTAGACCCAATTATCGCCAATCCAGTAGCAGGTGAATCATTTGCGATTACCGGCTCTATTGAAAGTGACAATGGTAGTGCTCTACAATTGAGGAATGGAGATCCTTTGACTGCAAATGTACTGTTTACAATCGATGGATTAGCAACAGGATTTACCTTATCTAATGGCCAAATACAAGCAGATGGAAATTGGACAGCCAGTATCATGCTATCTTCAGGTTTCAGTGCTGGTACTCATATTGCTGAGGCTCAATATATTCCTTCAGTGAATTATTATTCAGGTTCAAGTGCAAATCAATCCTTTGATAGCCGTGGATTTACTACTCTTTCTTTCATTGCTCCTTCCTTAGATGGCGTGAATTTACCTTCGCTAAATGATAGAACAGACAGAGGGGATGACGTTAATGCTAGACTACAGTTATTCGATAATACAGGTGCAGCAGTTGTTGGCGTCCAAGTCACAGTATCGCTAAATGGTACAGCTGTCACCACTATTGGTACAACCGATTCAATGGGAACTATAGATGTTAATTTGACAGTTCCAACAACAATAGATGTTGGCTTCCATGACTTGAGTGCCGAATTCTTAGGCACTCCTGGAACTACTGGATTAATTGGAGATACTGATGATGTTACATTCGTAGTACTAGCCCAGACCGTTGTTAATATCACCGAGAGTTCACCTGCGATTACCGCTGGAGAAATTCTGTATGTCAATGGTACTCTACTAGATGACTTAGGTAATTCATTGCAAATAGATGGTAATGATTCGATTGCAGTTGTATATCTGTTAATCGATGGAGTTCCAGTATCTAGCGTGCAGTCCAATGCAGGAGATGGCATGTTCATGTTTGCATGGAACTCTCCTGAAAGTATTGGCGCAGGACCTCATAACATCCAGGTTAAATTTACTGGTGGTAGAGATTGGGTTGACCCAATCGGTGAAGGAGATAGTGCTAATCCAGACTTCTATCATCCAAGTACTGATTCTGTTAATTTCACAGTTGCAGTTCCTACAAAGATTCTACTAATCACTCCTGGTGGTCAAGTTGACCGTGAAGATGTACTGACTGTTCAAGGACGATTATTGGATTTGGTCGATAACCCATTGGAAGGCGAAACAATTGAAATCTGGCTTGGTGGAAACTTCCTGACTAATGTTACCACTACCAATGATGGTACATTCACCGCGGTTCATCCAGTTCCTGCTGATGCCGAATTAGGTCCTGTTGTTCTTGAGACAAGATATAATGGATCGATACAATACTTGCCTTCAACAAATGATGGCACATGGAATATCTATTCTAAGATCTTAGTGCAGGTAAATATCGAATCACCATTAGCAGTTGAGCAGTTGACTACTATCGATGGATTTGTTGGAGATAATCAAATGAATCCACTTTCAAATATGATTGTCTTAGTAAGCATTGAAGGCATTTCAATAGGTAATGCTACAACCGATTCAAATGGTAATTTCAGTTTCAATTGGCAAGTACCTAACATCTTCTCTGATGGGAACCACACAGTTGAGGCAGATGTCCCGGCGCAAGGATGGTACCGCTCAGGTCAAGGAAATACAACTTTCTTCCTAGCACACCGCACAGGAATGACAGTGAGTATTGTTGACAATGATGTAACAAGAGATGACTTCTGGGAGATCTCTGGTACTCTATATGATGTAGATAGTGCAACTAATGAAGGCCTAGGTAATGAGATAATTACTATCTCTATTGGAGGAGTAGAAGTTGCTACAACAACCACTACACCGAATGGTGCTTTCACGACCACTATTCGTGCGGAATCTTCCTATGACCGTGGTAATCATATCATGACTTTCGCATTCGCTGGAAGTACTGGACATTTACCTGTAGATTCTAACAAAACTGTTACCGTTTGGGCCGATGTAATCGTGTACATCGATTCTGCAAACACCTATGTGGTGCGAGGCGACAGTGTTGAGAACCGAATACAGATTACTGGTAGGGTTACTGAAATAGGTGGCCAGGGAGTATTAATCGACGGAGCAACTCTAATTCTTGGAGACGGAATAGATTGTGATTCAAGCGGAAATGATAACCGCTGTATCAATATCGAAAATGTGGTTTGGAATGGTGGAACTTACACTATCATAGCAACAGCACCTACCTGGATGGAGCCTGGTCAAATGCAATTGAATGTACAGGCGCCACAAAACTCCTCACTTTACCTAAGAACTGGTAACCAATGGACGCCAGATATCGCTATTAGAATTAATCTAAAGACACCTATCAATGTTGATATTGAACCAATTATTGAGGACGAACAAGAAGTGATAATGGGTGATCTCGAATTAATTGCTGAAGATAGTGATGAAGGTGTAGAAGGTATTGCAATAACAATTTACCTTGAACATGCTAACGGTACACGATTAGATGAAGTGGTAATAGCTACAGATTCAGAAGGAAAGGCATCCTTCGAGTTCAATGCTGAACCACCATACGGAGATGCATCCAATTGGGGAGAATTAACTCTCAAGATGTCACTCGCACCTAATTTCATCATATCTGATGATTCGATGACCGAATTTAACACGCAGTATAACTCAGGTGTCCAACCTGATTATACCTATGAGGATGAAGGAAATTCGATATTTAATTCATTCTGGTTCTATGTGTTCCTCATGGGATTCCTCGGGGGAGTGACTGCATTTGTAGTCTTGAGAAAGAGAGCGGAGGATGCTGCTAAGGAACTTGCAGACATATTCTCCTACACTGCCGAGTTATTGGCTGCAGGAGATTCGATGAGAGAGGCTATTTTCGAGTGCTACGAAAGTTTGGTTCACATCCTAATGGGACGTGGTTTCCTACGCCGTGATTTCGAAACTGTAAGAGAATTCGAGATGGCGATTAGGGCTGCATTACCAAATCTGTCTGAAGAATCTCTATCCGCTCTTGATTCTATATTCGAAGAGGCAAGGTACAGCCGTCACGAGATGGGTCAAGTTCACAAGGCCAACGCACAAGAGGCATTGACTCGAGTAGCTAACGAGATTGGACAGGTTGGAGAAATTCCAAACCGATGATTTACCATCGAATGTCGAGAATGCCACCGTTGATTGTGGCTTTAATTGAGTCGTAATTTGCAGGTAGAGGTAGATTTCTCTCAAAGTTTCCAACTCTAAGCTTGAGGATGCTATGTCCTTCAATTAGACCCTTAGACAAATCGACTGATTCGGTTTCAGCCCCGTGCAGTGGGATGGAAAGGCCGTCACTGTGTCTTCGACCATTCAATTCTTCAATGATCCAGTTCAAACGCCTTTCTGGTGCGATTTCATCCATGTGTCTTTCAGGTAATTCTCCAGAAGTTACCAGCATCATTGTATGGCGATCACGAACTTCTCCAAGGTGGTCACCTGATAATTCAAAGGCAGCGTGTAATTCACTCGGGGTTGCATCAAGACCGTCACTGACAGTCTGAATTTCGACTTCTTCCCACTCTTCCATAGTTACCCCTCCTGTGGCCGAACATATTGAACCTTTCAGATGTCGACCTCTCGCTTGACCTTCGAGAAAAATCGTTTTGCAAATCTTCCCGAGCCCTCTGCATCACCTACCTGATTCATCTTAGTATCAGGTGGATAGCAAATCGAATAGGTTCTGTCTGTATTACGGCGATCTAGTAGTACGATTAATGCACGGTCCCCCATTGCTCTAATCGGTCTGCCCATTGCCTGAAGAATTGTATTTATCGCAGGTTGTGAATTAGCATATCTCCAGAAATTAGATTTTCCAAATTTATCTTTGATATATTCTCCATATGATTTCTGAAATACGGAAGGTGGGGCGTTTTGTATTCCGACACAAATTACGGTGTCTAAAAGGCCTCCTGCGTAATCGACACCTTCTGATAACCTGCCATTGAATACTCCTGCCAACAGTACCTTTTTGCCCATTTTAGGGGCTTCCTCTAGGTCGACCAATAGGGCATTGATGTCCTTTTTGTTCCAGGTTTTCGATTCGACCATCTTCTTGACCCCGGGAATAAAGAATGTCTCAAAAATATTGTTCAAGGCTTTGTATGAAGGAACGAAAACAGCGACATTTCCTGGTGTGTTTTGCACAATCGAATAGATGTGTTCACGTATTTTCTTATCATTTTCAGCACCCCTAGCGCGATAAAGTGTGGTTACATCTGTGGCAACAACAATTGGCCGTCTCTCTTTTGCGAAAGGAGATGGCAGAATTGACTCTCCACGCATTTCTTTGGTAATGCCAAGTAAATCTGCAAACATATTGGGGGGGTCTAATGTCCCAGACATCAGAATCGCCCCAGCAACATCTTCAAAGATTGGTCCAGCAACTAATCCTGCATCTAACAGGTGCGTGATTATTCGACCATCCTTCCCTTCACCTTCGAAAACTAGGCAAAGGGCCGGCCCACTTCCAAATCGGTCTAATACGTCGATTAGGTGAGACAAAAGATGTGCTGAAGGCTCATTATCTCCATCTTCATCAATTTCTACCTCATTTGTTTCTAGTAATTGTTTGAACATTTTTAGACGGATTATTGTATCGGGATTAGCAAAAGTGTTTGCTTCGCCAGTAAGGGTTGACTGATTTGCAATGGCAGCAACTGCATCGAAGGATTCGTTGAGCCAAGATAGTACGTCACTGGCTTGAATTAACATTTCATTATTGGAATCAAGTTCTGCAATCATTCTTCGGAATTCTCTAGTAAGAACTAATCTAAATTCCTTGCATACCGCTAGGCTCCAAGATTTTAGCATGATGGCATCGCTCATAGCATCATTAAGTGCAGCAACTCGCTGCAAATTACCAAGATGCTCTTCTACCTCACTTGCTGCATTTCTAACCATTATGGGTGTCAATCTTCGTTGCATTCCCATTCTTACTCTGTCGGGTAGATTATGTGCTTCGTCCACGATGATTATTAGATCATCAAGCCGTAAATCCATAGCCTTCAAAGAGGCATTTCTAACCCCTTCAATGAATAAATGATTGTAATCACATACTATGATTTGAGCCTCTTTCGCAGCATTTCTAGCCGCCTTCCATGGGCAAGTCTGTCTTTTCTCACCATCTTCCATGTGAGTTTTGCTCATCTCAACCAACTCGTCTACATGCATTGGGTCAGAAAGGATTCTTCTTTCAAACCCAGGAGCATTTGTCATCCAAGGACGGCATTGCTTGTTTTTACGATGGTTCGAGCAGAGCAATGAGAAACTTACTCCGCGGTTTCCAGCAAATGGCTCAACGCACATTCCAGATTGACCAATCATATCGACAAGAGTGATTTTTTCTTGTTCGCGCATGTCATTTATTCTACGAACAGTATCGACTACAATTTTGTGTTGACTTTGTCTTGGAGTAAGAAACATGATCGTTTTTCGTTCAGGACTAGAAGATGCAAATTCCAATGCTGCAGCTAGTGCTGCTGCTGTTTTACCGATTCCAGTTGGTGCACTGGCGAGATGTGCGCCACCTTTGGCCAGCGTATCCAAGCATGCCGCAATCATCTCCGGCTGCCCTTCCCTAGGTGTGGGATGAGCGAGCCAAGATAGTCCGGCTACTTCACGCATGTAGGGATGCCTTCGTCGAAGGTATTTGAGGTTGAGGTTGTTGACGGCGCGGTCGCACCGGTTGAGTAATTTGCACCCGGATGTGGGGTCCGGGTGCGTGTGGAACTAATCCTGCTCAACAAGCGGGATTGGAATCGGAGTCCCCCCGGTTTGCCGGGGGGACGTTTGTTGGGTAGCCAGTTTGTGCTAATTTAGCACGTAGACGCAGTGCAGCGAAACCGATGTTACCTGGCATTGTAACATCAGTTCGGAAGGCGGGAGTACTATCGTTTCCAATTTTGTCCTCCCAGCGCATTTTCCCATCCCCTCCATTATGTGGCTCTCACCCTGTTTTCACTCAGTGAACTCCTTGCGTCTTACAGTCTTGCTTCTGGATTCTTCTAAACCATCAGCGAGAATTTCATTTAATGCCGCTTCTTCTTGTATTAGGCGGCGTACATAATCCTGCAGTCCTTGAGATGCAGCTTGTTCGGGACTAATTCCCTGGAGTTCGTATAGGTCTCCAAGTCTGCTCTTCATCGAGCGCCCTACTGGAATTTTAATTGTGTCCATATCTGGGAGTAGAGGTTGGCCATCTAGGAACAAACGTATTGCTGCTCTAATGACATCACTTCTGTTTCTTGCTCCGTCGAGTCCAACGCGAGCATCTAGAAGAGCGATCTCTTCATCGGTAATTCGCAATGAAACTAGCGTGCTAGGTGTGGTCATCCGCTTCCCTCGTACCACTTCCACATAACATCCGGTATATAATATGTATTACAAATGATGACAAATTGACTTACAGATGATTACAAGATAACTGACGTATTGGAGCACATTGAAATGTAGAATGTCTCAGCGATGCATCATGGTCGGCAATCTTCACTTCCTCCGCCGACTAGGAATTCCAGGAAGTGCTGTAACTGTACTTTCTGAGTTGTCCAACGGGGAAAAGACAACTACAGAAATGTCGAAATCCTCTGGTTTGTCAAGAAGTGCAATAATTAATGGAATAAAATATTGGCAAGAAGTTGGAGTAGCCAAGCGATTTGAAACGAACAAATGGCAAATCACTCAATTATCTCATGTTACCGATTTAACATCAATATTGAAAGATGAAGAGAGTGAATTGATTACTTCAATAGCCAAACTTGATCAAATCCTCATTGATGTCTGAAATGGTAATCCTCAAACAGTATAATCTCCGCAGGTGAAAATATGACACTAGTACCGAGCCGTGGTTTGCATCTTTACATAGAGGTCCTTCGTACTGCTTTAGATGACAGTATTGTGACCGATGACGAAGCATCTATTCTAAAAGTCCTGGCAGTAGCTTTAGGAATCTCTCCATCTAATGTCGGTGACGCTCTAGATGTGGCTCGTGGGATTGATCCATCTCCTATATCAAACCCAGAACAATATTCCTCTCATCAGATGGGAGATGTAACAACTTACCAATCCGCTTTGGTAGCAGCACTCGATGACGAAGTAATTACTGAGGACGAATGGGCAATGCTGGATAGTTTGAGAAATCTATTCGGGATTCAGCCTGACCAACACGCCTTGATTGAAGAGGCTATCAGAGCAATGTCTGAATCTGATGAGAACGGTGTACGTCGACTTGAGCGTCTGGAACGCTTCAACACTGTCTGTCCCTGTGCCTAAGGTACTCTAGTTTAGGCAACGCTTGTAAGGGGCCTTTAGGTGGCCGGGCTAACACAAGTAGTGTTTTTAGGTGCTAAAATGAGTATCATCCATGAAATATTTGAGAATGTTAAGAGAAGAGACCCAGACCAGCCAGAATTTCATCAGGCTGTTTGGGAAGTTCTAGAATCATTAGAGCCAGTACTTGAAAATCATCCAGAGTTTATTGAAGCAGGAATTGTGGAGAGAATTGTCGAACCAGAACGCCTAATTCATTTCAGAGTTCCTTGGGTAGATGACAGTGGGAAAACCCATACAAATCGTGGTTTCCGTATTCAATTTAACAGTGCTATTGGTCCTTACAAAGGTGGATTAAGATTCCATCCATCAGTCAATGCATCAATTCTGAAGTTCCTTGCATTTGAGCAGGTATTCAAAAACAGCCTCACTACTCTACCTATGGGTGGAGGAAAGGGTGGCTCTGATTTCAATCCAAAGGGTAAGTCCGATGGTGAAGTAATGCGCTTCTGCCAATCGTTCATGATGGAACTTTGGCGACATATCGGTCACAACTGTGACGTTCCTGCTGGAGACATCGGTGTCGGTGGAAGAGAGATCGGTTACATGTTTGGAATGTTCAAGAGATTGCAGAATGATTTCCAGGCAGGTGTCCTAACCGGTAAAGGTCGCTCATATGGCGGCTCTCTAATCCGTCCTGAAGCAACTGGATACGGTTTGGTATATTTCGCACGTGAGATGCTTGCAACAAAGGGTAAGTCGTTCGAAGGTGCAACAGTTTCAATCAGTGGTAGCGGAAACGTTGCTCAATTCGCTTGTGAGAAGGTTTTGGACTTAGGCGGAAAACCAGTTACAATGTCTGACTCATCTGGATGGATACACGATGCTGCTGGAATTGACAGAGAGAAACTTGCTTGGGTCATGGATTTGAAGAATAACCGCCGTGGAAGAATCAGTGAATATGCTGACAATTTCGATGGTGTTACATTCACTAAGTCTGCTCCAGAACCTGCAGTCAATGGACTATGGGGAGTTAACGTAGATGTTGCACTTCCTTGTGCAACCCAAAATGAAATCAACGGTGAAGAGGCAAAGATGCTAGTTGCAAACAATGTAATTGCAGTAGCAGAAGGCGCTAATATGCCTTGTACTCCAGAAGCAGTAACTACTTTCCAAGAAGGTGGCGTTCTTTTCGCACCAGGAAAAGCAAGTAATGCTGGTGGAGTTGCTACCTCCGGACTTGAGATGAGCCAGAATTCTCTGCGTCTATCTTGGACACGTGAAGAAGTTGACAAGAGACTTGACGATATCATGGTTTCAATTCATGAGCAAGCCCACTCAACTGCAAAGAAATATGGCCGTGAAGGTGATTATGTCTTTGGAGCAAATGTTGCTGGTTTCCTCAAGGTTGCTGAAGCAATGATGGCCCAAGGTGTAATCTGATTCGCCTATACGAATCATATATCTGATCGACCACCGATATAGCGGTAACTAGAATCTGTTACTAAATTCAGAATTCACCGAATCCAAAAATAATCATTACGGCTGAATATATTATTGCAATGGTGGCAAAAATAATGTCGAATATCATTCCAGTCATCGAGCCTCCGTTTGATTGACCTGTAGATGTTTGCCAATCCGATTTACCCTTGTAATATGCGGCATCCATTAAGAAGGCAATCGCAAATGAAAAACAGCAGACTGAATTGCTAATGGCATATGCTGAGCCTTCGGCCCCATATCCAATACTACCCACTGTGCCGAAATAGACTAACAATCCAAAACCTATAGCGAGGTAAGACCAATTTCTATAATTTACATCAGGACGATAATTTAGGTCTATGTAAATCACTTGTTGTTGTTGAGGGGCCATCATTGGTTGACCCTGTAGCACTCTAGGATCAACTTGTTGTTGATGCACTACCGGTATTTGATTTTGAACTGGATTTGGATTTACATATTGCTGTGTTACAATATATTGTGGGTCTGGAGAATTAGTTCCATCTTCCGGTTGCATGATAAATTCTAGAGGTGAATGGTATTGAGGTTTGTCCTTCACAAGAATATATAATCAGGATTTGACAATAACACTCAAGTGTAATCTTGCTGAAAAAGTGTTTATGATTACATTTAGTCATCAGCTGGTGAATTACCATAGGCCGCAAGTGCTATTCCAATTATGATAAAAATAATGGTTTCAGTCAAAGAGAAATAATAAGTTGATAGACTCAATTTTGTAATGTCTGGGAAACCAAATTTTGAGATATTAATAATTAGTTTGACAATAAAAAATAATGCTAATACTGTGCCAGATACAGAAATATACCAAGATTTTATCGAATTAAACTCTTTCTCAATTTTCCTGCGTTTTTTCTTTCTCATCCTCTTAAGTTCAGATGACATAAAATGCCTTATCCAAGCTTAGTAATTAAGGTGATTGCATTCCACCCTGAGTTTAGCGATTAGAAAATAGATGCGCAGGTGGAGGGGCAATAGGTGGAGGGGGAATTGGCGTGGTAATTGGAATACGCTGAGTATAGTTTGGAGCTGGCGCAGACTTAGTTGCCCAGATATTTTCTGGCTTACTCTTACGTCTTTTTATCGCTCTTGTAGTAAGTAATCCTGCCAGTACAACAATCAATCCGCTAAGTGCATATATCAGGATATTTGCCTCGACCATACACTTATTTTCTCACAACAGTATATGAATAGTTGTTAGAAAGCACATATTTCTCCAATCAGGAGATTCAATGAAATCTAAATTGCAGTAGGTGCTACGTGGCCATCTTTTTTGTCATCAGGTTTCCTGACTCTAGACCAAACGCCGCCCATCAATTCTTCATGATGATCTCCACAATAGTGGAAACGACGGTAAGCTTCACGGAATGAGTATGCCTTCTTTCCAGTGGCCACTAAGTATCCTTCTGGAGAGAGTCGAGAGATGATATCTCCTACTGCTCCACAACCTGGATAATCGCAGACAGCATCTTCTCCCATAACTTCACCTAAATGCTCGTCCCGTTTTAATGATTGTAATTTATCATGACTCTTCTTCGGTTTCAGCAGGAGTAATTACCAGCAAAGGAACGTTGGCTTCAATCGATTGTCCCTCTTCACAGTGAATCTCTGTAACCGTGCCACTAACAGGTGCTTGAATTTCGTTCTGCATCTTCATCGCTTCTAAAATCATGACAACATGTCCTTCTTCGACTTCATCGCCAATCGAAACTTCAACAGTGACAACTTTACCTGGAATATTTGCACTTACCTTTCCAGATTTCTTGGATTTACCACCTGAGGATCGCTTTTTCTTAGGCGCAGGTCCAGCATCTGGAACATTAATCTCGAAGGTTTCTCCACCTACGGTTGCTTTCCAGATCTCTCCATCTTGCTCGAGTTCAACTTCAAACTCTTCACCGTTGACTATGACTTTACGAGTTTCACCCATTTTTTCACCTCCAAGGGGAGCGAGCGCTCCTACTATGCATCAAAGAAGACATCCCCATATTCATTCTACGATGATCTTGTGCCCAAGCCTCACCCAATTGACGCCCAGCCTGTGCGGGGTCATCCCTGTTTGATGTCGCTGCTAATACAGCTGCTATTGCAGCCATTCTAAGAGTTTCAATGTCCGCCATAAAAATCACTCACAATGGTATGTTTCCGTGCTTTCTTGCCGGTCGTAATTCCTCTTTGTCAATTAACATTCCAAGAGCCTTACATAATCGTTCACGAGTCTGGTTTGGCTCGATCACGTCATCTAGGTACCCCAAAGCAGCAGCCTTGTATGGGTTAGCAAATTTCTCTTCGAAATCATCGATTAATCTTCCTCGCTCACCTTCAGGGTCTCTAGCATTCTGCAATCTCCTACGATGAATAATTTGTACTGCACCTTCAGCACCCATAACTGCCAATTCTGCACTAGGCCATGCGACATTGTAATCTCCTCGAATGTGTTTTGAGGACATTACATCATAGGCTCCTCCATACGCTTTTCTCAAGATTACAGTCAACTTTGGAACGGTTGCTTCAGCATAAGCGTAGAGCAATTTAGCACCATGTCGAATTATTCCACCCCATTCTTGATTAGTTCCTGGCAAGAACCCAGGTACATCTTCTAAGGTGATAATTGGAATATTGAAGGCGTCACAGAATCGTACAAATCTGGCGGCTTTATCACTAGCATCGATATCTAAGCATCCTGCTAGCATCTTTGGTTGGTTGGCAACAATCCCAACGGTTGAACCGTTTAGGTGTCCAAATCCAACAACAATGTTACCTGCCCAGTTCTCTTGAACCTCCAAGAATCCACCATCGTCAAGGATTTCTGTAATTACATCCTTGACATCATATGGCTTGGTGGCATCTTCTGGTACAATGGAATCTAATTTCTCACAAATCCTATTGGCAGGGTCACTGGTTTTCTTAATCGGAGGTTTTTCCATATTGTTTGAAGGTAATAAGTCAACCAAGTCTCTTGCAAGATCAATTGCGCTTTGGTCATCTTCTGCGGTAAAGTGAGATACTCCTGACTTGCTACCATGCGTACCTGCGCCTCCTAAATCTTCGAATGACACTTCTTCATTGGTAACCGTCTTGATAACTTCAGGTCCTGTGATGAACATATGTGCGGTCTTATCGACCATTATTACGAAATCAGTGATTGCAGGAGAATAAACTGCTCCACCAGCACATGGACCCATAATTACACTGATTTGAGGAACTACTCCACTCGCTCTGACATTTCTAAAGAAAATCTCAGCATAAGAACCTAAACTGGCAACTCCTTCTTGGATTCTAGCGCCGCCGCTATCGTTGAGGCCAATAACGGGTCTTCCTGTTTTGAGGGCCATATCCAATACTTTGCAAATTTTTAGGCCATGCATTTCTCCAAGGCTACCCCCATAGACGGTGAAATCTTGAGCGAATGCAAAAATCTCTCTCCCATTTACAGTTCCATGCCCAGTAACAACGCCATCTCCCGGGATTACGTTCTTGTCCATGTCGAAATCTCTACAACGATGTTCTACCAAAGCATCAATTTCTTGAAACGATCCTTCATCAAGTAACATTTCAAGGCGTTCACGTGCAGTCATTTTGCCCTTATTATGCTGGGCATCAACCCTTGCTTGGCCGCCACCTGCTTCGACACGAGCTTTCCGTGCGCGCAGGTCCCGTAGTCTCTCGTCGGTACCCATCATGCCTTTCGCCAAACCGAGACAGTGTTAGCCCCTCCTTATTGCTTGTGTGAGCATTTCTACACCGCAACCGCTTCATAGACGCCCCTACACACAGCCGTTTATGGGAGCGCGTCAACGCATTGTAATAGCCAAACCGGGCCTTGATGGTCATGACCGTGGCGCAAAGGTGGTTGCCCGAGCACTGCGCGACGGTGGCCACGAAGTAATCTATACTGGATTGAGGCGAACACCCGACCAAATAGTGCGTACAGTAATGGATGAAGATGCACGTTTTGTCGGTCTCTCTTCATTATCGGGGGCACACAGTCATTTATTTCCCAAAATTTGCAATCTTCTTAGAGAATCTGGATTGAATGATGTAATTGTTTTCGGTGGGGGAATAATTCCTGAATCTGACCGAGCAGTCCTATTCGATGCAGGAGTTAGAGCAATATTTGGGCCTGGTACTCCATCTGCTGAAATTCTTGAATTTGTTGATTTTGCATCAACTAAAGACTGCGGAGTCGGTTCTAAGGATGATTGGCATTGGGGTGATTGATTGGACCGCAGAATACTCGCCAAGCAGTTATCTGCAATAGAAAATGGTGAGATGAAGGTACCTGATTCCTCAGGTAATATCATCGCGATTACCGGACCTCCCGGGATTGGAAAATCATGTCTTGTCGATGGATTATTGCAACGATTAACTCCAGCTCTTAAGGTGGCAGTCTTGGCCGTAGACCCTACCTCTCCACTGAGTGGAGGGGCATTGCTGGGAGATAGAATTAGACTAAGTGTTCTCGATGACAAGACAAAGTCCGATTCGATATATGTCCGTAGTGTGGCAACCAGATCATCAAGCGGCTCAATGCCTTCTATAGTTCAAGGCCTTGCAAGTCATTTATTGGCAAACGCTTTCGATATGGTGTTAATTGAAACAGTTGGTGCTGGGCAATCTGAAATGCGTTGTGCAGCAGTTGCTAATCGGATCATTGTAGTCGAAGGTCCAGCAAGAGGCGATTCAGTACAAGCCGAAAAAGCAGGATTATTGGAATTGGCAGATCTAATCGTAGTCAATAAAGCCGACCTTGAAGGTGCAGATAGGGTGATTAATGATCTGACTATTTCATTGACAATTAATGAAGACGCTCCACCAATTGTCAAAACAAGTGCGATAACCGGCGAGGGTTTGGACGAATTAGCAGAGAAGGTAACTAATCTTGAAGAGAGAACCTCTTCTCGAAGAGCGAGATGCCGTCAAAAACTTTTGATGGCGCATGAGAATATTCTAATCGAAAACCCACTCTTCGAAGGCATTCTTGACCGCATGTCTCAAGAAGGGTTGGAACTCGTGGACGCATTGAGGGAACTCAGTGAGTGAACAAGTAGAATTAACCGACCCTGTAGACCATTCAGTTGGTGGGATGTATGGCCATTTGTTTAGGAGAGGCTTCCATATTGGTATGTCCATCATACCTTTGATCTATTATGAATATGGAGAAAAATTGTCTACTATGGTCTCGATTACTGAATTGCAATTAGTTTCTGCTTTGACCATTACAATAGTACTGGCGGAAGGAATTCGTTTGAAGTTAGGAGTAACTATTTTCGGCCAACGCGACTATGAGTCTAAACAAGTAAGTGCACTTGCTTGGGGTGGTTTCGCAGTGGGCCTGACATTCCTAACATTATCGGAATATCCCGAATTAGTTTGGCCACTAATACTTTCACTATCCCTCGGCGACCCATTTTTAGGTGAAATTAGAAGGAAAGGGTTAGATGCAAAATCAGTATTCATATACGGTTCGATATTTGTTGGATTAATTTGGGTCGCCACTTGGCATTTCTTCGATACTCCAATTTGGATGGCTATTTTGATGGCGCCAATATGTGTTGCAGCAGAGTGGCCAAGATTGAGATGGATAGATGATAATGCAACTATGTTGCTGATTCCACTATCTGTCATAATTATGCTAGTACCTTGGTTGTAAGACCATTATGTTGAAATGGCTCCTAGTCCCGCCATTGGATAGGTGAGACGCCATGAGTGACGATGTGCCATCCAAGGACCCAGCTCAAAGTACCTATCTAATTACATTCTTGTTATCCTTCGTAATTCTAATGGTTACGATGTTTGTTTACCCTCTTTGGTGAAAAAAACAAAGCAAGGTCTCTTGAATGACCTCCTTAACCCCGTGCTATGTGTGGTATAGGTGGTATGCTTGGTCAACCTGACCAAACTGTCCTTTCACGCATGATTAAACTGATGCATCACAGAGGTCCAGATGGAAATGGGGTTTTCAATGATGATAATTGTGGATTAGCTCATACACGTTTGGCTATTTTGGATATCGTGGGCTCACCTCAACCCCTTCATGGCCCAGGGAAAGTAGCGGTTGTCAATGGTGAGTTATACAATCATCTTGATTTGAAAGACAATATGTACAATTATACCACTCAAGGGGACAGCGAAGTAGTTTTATCATTGCATGACGGTAAAGGTTCTGCATCTGATCACGCAAAGTGGATCTCAAAATTAGATGGCATGTTTGCATTTGCTATTTGGTCGAATGGACAACTAATTCTTGCCCGTGACGCTATGGGAATCAAACCATTGATGAGAACAATTGTTGGCAATTCATTGCTGTTTGCTTCAGAGGCAAAAGCGCTTAGAGCTCATGAAGAATATATTCCAGTTATTGATAATTTGGCTATGAAGGCCAGAATCGCTTGGGAATATCCTTTGGATGGAACAACGTTATTCCAGGATGTTCATCAAGTACGCCCTGGTACAGTTGAAGTTTGGGAATTAGTAGATGGCAAACCAATGATGACTAGCGTTTCTAGATTTGAAATTCAAAATGTAGAGCCTGCACTAAATTGGAATGACCCAAAGGGTTTGCTGGAGAGTTTTACACTCAGCGTTAGTGATAGATTGATGGCAGATGTACCTGTGGGAATTGTACTTTCAGGTGGACTTGATTCAAGTTTGGTTTGTGCTGTTGCTAGAGAGGCGGCCCAGATTGCAGAACAACCAGTACCTGCTTGTTGGACTGTCGCAGAAAGTGAAGATAATCCTGATTGGTTGGCCGCTGAAAATGTTGCTTCAAGCCTCGATTTGAAGCATCATCAACATATTCTAGAGGCAGATACTTTCCATTCTAAATTACCTGATTTGGCCTGGCATGGTGAAGATTTAGATGTAACAGTTCTATTCTTCCAACCATTGTTTGAGAAAATGTCACAATCGGTTACAGTAGGTCTTTGTGGCCAAGGTGCAGACGAATTACATGCAGGTTATCCTAGGTACAGAGATTTGCCTAAACATAGTCAAATAATTAGTGAAAGGTTGAGTGAATTAGATTGTGATTTGAATAACCTTCAGGGTGAAAGTTGGTGGTCTAATAGCCATTCACCTGATTTACACACAAAATCACTCACTGATTTTTTGCAATTCGAATTAGACCATGGTCAATTATCTAATTTCCAACTCAGATTAGTCGATAGGCATTCAATGGCACATGGGCTGGAAGTAAGAGTTCCATTTTTGGGAAGTAGGCATCGTAAAGCTTCCAATAAGTTGCCTATGGATTGGCGACTACCAGATTCAGGTGAAGAAAAAGCCGCTTTGCGTGCAGCGGCTCAACTTACCTCTTTGCCAAAGGAGATAGTTAGTCGGCCAAAATTACCTGCTGGGAGGGCGACATCTCCTAAAATGATAGATTCATTATTGGAAGAATTAA
This sequence comes from Methanobacteriota archaeon, assembly GCA_002689345.1. Lineage (GTDB taxonomy): Archaea > Thermoplasmatota > Poseidoniia > Poseidoniales > Poseidoniaceae > MGIIa-K1. Next base: position 26,141 of record NZFU01000021.1, read on the forward strand.
GTCCATATGTAGAAAAAATTGCAAATCGTCATCTCGGATTGGAACGCGCATTGATTAAGCAACCAGAAATCGCCATCGGTATGGGACTGTTTGAAGCAATGCACATTTTGGATGCAGGAAGAAGTAAGCGTGCTGGAACAGTAGTTGATATGTTGGAGGAATTAGATTGAGTTCCTTCTTACACGACTTAAGTGACCGTCTCGAAAGTAAGAGAGGCGAAATTTCTGAATGGATGAGTAAAAGGCGTGCCGAAGTTCCAATTCCAATCTATGGTAGTGTGGATATTAGAGATAGCGGGTGGAAAATAGCAGTAGTAGATGCTAATCATTTCCCAGCAGGATTCAATAATGTCTCAAAAAGTGATGAATCAACTCTGTCTTCATTATTGAAAGATCATATTTTACGTCAAAATCCTGATTGCAAGTGGGTTCATTTGTATCCTGAATCACATACTAGGAATCCTGGTTACGTTGAAAATGTTGCAACAATAAAACGATTAATCATCGCAGCAGGTTTCACCTGTACAGTTGGCTCACCTGAATTAGATGGTCATGGCTCCCTCGATGGAATTTCAGGACCCCTAGTTTTAGATGGTGTAGTTTTAGAAGGAGAATCGTTGTTGATTAATGGTGATAGTCCTGATTTAATTATGCTAAATAATGATTTGACAGAGGGGTCAATTCCTGGATTAAACACTAGTAATGTATCTCCTCCTCCTCACATGGGTTGGCATAGGCGTAGAAAATCTGAACATTATGCCTGTCTACAAGAATATGTTGACCAGATAGCACAGATGCTTGATATTGATTCATGGCATCTCTTAACAGATTGGTTTGTCAGTGAAGATAAATGTCTAGAAAAAGAAACATGTCGTCAAATTTTAGCATCAGAAGTAGATGAGTTCTTGGCTAAAATTTCAGTCAGATATCAATCGTTAGGCATTGATAGAGAGCCAGTGGCATTTATCAAAAACGATAGAGGAACATACGGTTTAGGAATAATGGCTGTTAGGAGTGGGGAAGAACTGCTAAATTTATCAAATCGTAAATTTAAGAGATTAATGTATTCGAAAGGTGGCGTTGATGTTGAGAATTTCTTGATCCAAGAAGGAATCCCTACCGGTATCAAAACATCAGATGATTCACCAGTTGAGCCTGTTGTGTATCTAGTAGATGGTGAGGCAGCATCCTGGTTTTATCGAATAAATTCCAAGAAAGGTGAAATGGAAAATTTGAATTCACCTTCCGCTCAATTCCTTCCCTACAGTGAAGTTGGGAGTAAGTATGGCGAGCATGCTCATGGGTGGCATGCTTTAGTAGCCGAATTATCTATGCTCGCTATGGGTAAAGAGTCGATGAAACAAATGGAGGCTAATAATTGAGAATTCATTGTTTAGGAGGCGGTTTGGTCGGGCTCTTTGTCACTCAGCGTCTGGTTAATTCAGGATTTGAGGTACACCTCTATGATATTGTTAATCGTGATACTGATGCCATATTCCATCATGGAGATGCTTTAGGTTTCAGCCATGATGAAGCTCAGTTAATCATCAACATGTTACCTGGTTCTCTTGGAAGTAAAGCGACTGAAATGCTAAAGGATTCAGGACAAAGAATTGTTGATTTATCATTTAGTGAAGAAACGCCAGACCGTTTACAAAATGTAAACAGTTCAATTTTGTGGGACGTAGGAATAGCCCCTGGTTTGTCGAATATGTTGGTTGCGATGGCACTTCGAGAATTTGGCAGTCTAGATAGTGTCAGCATCAAGGTTGGAGGTAATCCTCAGCAACCCGATGGCAATTGGTCATACATGGCCCCATTCTCACCACATGATGTGATTGCAGAATATACTCGCCCAGCAAGAGTGATACAGAATGGAAAGCAAGTCGAAGTTGCTGCAATGACGGAATTACATTCTATCGATGCGAATGGCCGGAATATGGAAGCATTCTTGACCGATGGTCTTCGCTCTTTGCTCAATCTACCTGCGAAGAAAATGGGAGAGTACACCGTTAGATGGCCCGGACACATACAGAAGTATCAGCAAACAGATTTGACTCCTGACCAGTTAGTTGAGGCATGGAGATTGGATTCAAGTAAGAAGGAATTCACATGGATGGAAGTTCATATCACTTCAGGGAGTGAACAACGTAAGTGGATTATTGAAGATGGTGGGATGAATGGTGATTCTAGTATGGCTAGAACTACAGGTCTGGTTACATCTTGTTGTGCAATAGCTTGGGCTGAGCATCCAGACCTACTATCACCTGGTGTTCACGCACCTGAAGATTTACCCGATGATGTGATACAATCAATCATCGAAGTGATGCGCTCAGAAGGAGTCTCTATCGTTCTACAGTGATTCGGAGTTTTCCATATGAAAAGAGTTGCAATTTATGCATTGACAATAGCAATAGGGCTATTCGTAAGTGCAGAATATGGTGAATGGCCGGTAAATATCTGGTGCATTTCACTTTTCATGGCCCTATACATCAGGGCGGAAAGGAAAGAAAGAATCGAGATGATTACAGTATTAGCATTTGCAACTCCAATGGAGTTGTTTTTCAGTGAAGTATGGTTAATTTACGAATATCAGCGTGACCTAATGCCATTGTTTGTACCAGTTGGACATTGGTTTTTATTCGATGCAGGGCGAAGAATATCACAGTATTTGCCTGTCAAAAAAGCGATGTATTCCCTGATTCCCTTCATACCATTAGTGATCTATGGTGTTTGGACAGGGGGAGATACCTCTGGCCTAATCTTGTTATTATTGGTACTTGGATTTACCAAATGGGGCCCACAGCCCGCACTATACGCCACGATGGCATGGGTGGCATTGTTAATGGAATTGTGGGGCACATATTTGGCAAACTGGACATGGGCAAATGAAGTGCCATGGACTGGATTAACCGCTTGGAATCCCCCATTATTAGTTGGGGCATTTTACTGTCTTGGAGATTTATTGGTTAACCTATCAGTCGCGAGGTTTGAAGGTGAGCACCCCTTGGAGGAGTCTGAATGACATCCTCTGAGGATTTGGCAAAGCGTCGTGCAGCGGAGGCTGAACGAATTGCAATTTCTCTGGCTAGGCAGAAAGGAGAGCGTCGTTCTTCGATTAAAGGTGGAGAAGGAACCGTTGCTTGGGTAACCGAGAAATTGTGTATTGGTTGTGACCAATGTACAATCGTGTGCGATGATGATGCCATTGAATTATATTTCAAAGATATGCAATCCCCTCTTTTAGAGGTTCCAAGTAACAGAAAAGCGAAAATCATTCGCGATGCATGTACTGGTTGTAGATTATGTGTGCTAGCATGCCCTACTGATGCGATTACAATGATAGATAGGTGATTTATTTGTCCAAACAACCAGAACACGAAGGAGCACAGAGATTTGGTGGAGAGTTTGGCCCAGCACGTGGCCCTAATACAACAGGAGTTTCTCTTTCGACATTCAAGATGCTGGTTTGGGTATCTAATATCGGAGGTCTTCTACTTGTTGTATTTGCCTTGGAATTTTTGTTTGTCGAGCAAAAATTCGGCCTGGGCTTAGGTTTCCTAATAGCTGGAGTTTTAGTTGCAATGTTCCCCTCTAATTATGAAATTAGAGGAATGGACGAAGATGAATCTTGAATCCTCAGTCCACTCTGAATTTTTCTTTACACATTGGACAGCGTACATTACCAGAGAAATCGCTTGGAACTTTGAGTGACTTGGAGCAATGGTCACAGGAAATAACAACCTTATCCTCTACACTTGGGGGTGTAGAATTCGTTGATTGTGCAGAACTGCGCACCGTATTCACTTTACCGATTACAGAGTTGAATAATTGTGATTCTCCTTCCTTAAACTCATTTGGAGCAGCCAATAATGGAATACTAACTATCATTATACAACTTGCTGAACAGCAGATTGTCCATTCTAGTGGAAATACATCTCCCATTCCAATAGAAAGTGGGCTGAATTCATTATGATAAATTATTGATAATGAACCTGAAATTAATAGAACTATCAATGTCCCATAAATCCCCTCTTTATGGCCCTGCATTGTAATTACTCCACATAACAAGTAACCTAATCCAAGGGCTATGGCAATAAGTGCCTCAAAACCTGAACCTTCTCCATCGAAAGTCAAGAACATCATTCCAACGTATGATCTAAACATTGCATAAAATATAATCAGAAGACCCCAAACTACTGGAAACACTTTGCTAGTATTTTCCAATCTGATAATTTGTGGTGCGAATTGAGTCATTTGTTGCATAGGAATATTCACTTGCTGAGGTAATTCACCCTCATCATCTTCCATCAAGCGAATTACAACTTCAGCCTTATTGCCACTAACACGCAATCCTCTATCCTTACACATAGTTTTGAGTTGGATTAGAGTCATACTGTCGTAATTCATAACATCGACTAAACCTATTCATTAATCAATATTAACCCGTTTTCGGGTTTGATACTTGATTATGCTTCAGCAGGAACATGCACGGTTGCAGTTTCTTCAGCCATCGATTTCTTCGCCTCTACTTGACGAGCAAGGAAAGAGACAACATCTAGAATCTCGATGTCATATTTCTCTTCATCTTCGAATTTGAGACATTCAAAGTGTGAAACACATTTTGGACAAGATGTAATCATCATATCTGCTCCCGTATTTTTTATTTCTTCCATACGAGAAACTCTCAAGGAACGAGCGTTTTCATTACATGACATCATGCTTGAAACTCCACAGCACATTGCATCTTCACCGTGATGCTCCATCTCAACAAGTTCAACACCTTCAACGCCTGCTACCAGTTCACGTGGCTCATCATAGATGCCCATTTGTCGACCAAGTCTACATGGGTCATGATAAGTTACTGTCAACTCATCTTCAGCCTTCATCTTCATGTCAAATCCATTCTCGATTAGGTATTCAGTGGTATGCATTACCTTGACCCCTTCTAACTCATAGTCACGTGCAAATGTACGGAAACATTCAGCACATGAAGAGACTAGAGTATCGATTCCAGAAGCTTCAATCTTCTTTTGGTTGTATGATTTTAGTTTGTCGAAAACTTCGTCAAGTCCCTGCCACTTTTGATCGTGGCCACAACACTTCAAGAAATCACGGCCAAGGTATGAAACCTCAGTGCCCATTTCCTCGAATAATGTAAATGCAGCGTTTGTGGTGTCTCCTAAGTTCATGTCACCTTCATTGAGGTGGCTGAATACCATTTCTTGGTCTAGGTAGTCGACGCATCCAGGATAGTATCCAACATTGGAATCGATTGGATAGTCCTTTACCGATACGAAGTCTTTGTCGCTGTCTTCTTCCGCTTCTGCAGCAAGAACTGCTTGTAATACTGTGTGTGGTATTTCTGCGGCAGGTCCCCCTACAATTAGAGAGCGGCGAATATCTACGTATGAATCGTAATCCACAAGTTGAGGGCATGCATTGGTACATGCGGTACAGGTTAGACAGGAATACATCGGAACTCCATCATCTTCATTATTCCAAGAGTTGTAAATGATGTTCAACTTGTCTCCAGCATTGAATAATCTAACAGGGCAAGCATCATCACAAAGGTCACATCCGTAACATTTGTTCATTTCGAATTCGTATCCTCTTGCCATATTTCTTAGTATTACGAATACAATCGCTCCTGCGGTTAGACATGGAATGAACATTGCATAGGTTAGTTTAGCATCCAGAGACTTTGGATTTGAATGGTATGTTGGGTTTACAATAACTCCCATGTTCTCACCTTCTAATTCCATATCTAAGGAATTAGAGATGTCGACAACGTGTCCTGCTAATCCATTACCAGCATCATCATCGTACAATAGAAGTGGCTGGAATGCCTTAATTGTCAAGGTTGTTTCAACGGTTACACTTTCGTTGGTCCTTAGACCATCAGTGGATTCAACTGTGAATACATAATCATAGATTCCAGCTTCCAGTTCAATACCTGTTTCACCAGTATTACAATCGGTTTCAATAACAGTTTTATCGGTATCATGTTCTGAGATTACAAGGCTTGATACAATCATACTAGATGTTGAATCTCCTCCGTCAATAATAACCTCACTCGCTCTAGTAGCGCAAGTAGCATCGACTGGAACTGTTTTGAAATCTACATCATCAGGCCAATACTGGTCTGTGATGATGAATGAACCAGTTGCATAGATCGAATCATCGGCTGAATAGTTGCTAATTCTCATAGCACCATTTGTTCCCACTGCGGCATCTAGGTCTTGTTGATGACCGTTTTCATCTGAGAAATCTATCAGATAATATCTCGCGGGTTGGTATATGTTCCAATCCATCCAAGCAGCTGCAGGAACAATCTCGCCATCGAATCCTTGAGCATCCATGAATTCATTACGCTCATGAACATGAATATCAGTTGGCTGAGAGCGCATGTCCTCTAACTCATCATAATCTGCAATCGTTAGAAGTCCTTTAGCATCCCAGAATCCATTGTCATAAACAGGGTATGATACCACACTAGCAGCGGTTGCAACAATGAATGCTCCAACAATTAATTTCTTTCCATGTGCGGGAGTAAATCTTGCACCCCATGCATTATTGAAAAGCCACTTAGCAATGAAGTAGATTACAATCCATAACAGAATACCCGTCATTATCCACGGTATCATATTGAATAAATCAGCAATCCAAGGGTCCCTCGTACCACAAATCAAATCTCCATGGCTATCGAGTTTACAGTAATCGCTCCTATTCTTCCCATACAATTCGAGGAAGATATTGATTGAGAATACCGAGATGAACCAAATGTGAGCCAGGTAAACAGCACCAGCACTTGCAAACCAAGGGTCTTCAACTGGGCGCTTTTCACGTCCGCCTAGGAATGGAGGCAATGCAAGGATTCCGACAGGGATTCCAGTCAGGAATGCACCCCACCATGCAGCGTTCCATGGGAAGGAAGGCTGTCCGAAGAAATCGCCGACCGGACCTAATGGTACGTCGAACTGAGGAAGATATTCTCCCCATCTTAGGTATCCATAAGAGAACAATACATACCAGTCAGGGAATACGAAACCTGCTTGTGCGAAAGGATCTGCTGCACTGTGCAATGGTGGTGGAATTAGCCATGCATAGAATAGTAATACACATCCCATAAACGCGAAGATTAGGGTGTCACGAAGGACTTCATGTGGCCAGAAACCATGTCCTGTACGAGTCCGCATCCTTCTTTCATCAGCAGTTTCTAGTTTCTCTTTTTCATCCATGTAGGACGAAGCAACTGCGCCAAGATTCTCTATTAATCCCATATTTCAAACCTCCAATATCAGTGCGGCTCCGCAATTCCTTGAACCCATACAATGAACAAATGTATTATGATCAATGTAGTTACAATAACCGGCAAAATAAACACGTGAATGAAATACATACGTGTTACTGTGCGATGAGATAGTGATGATCCTCCGAATAATAATGTAGCAATATATTTCCCAATAAGAGGAGTTGAATTTGCGAGATTGATTCCAATTACAGCAGCTCCATATGCTAGGCTATCCCAAGGTAGTAGGTATCCTGAATATCCAAAGACAATAGTCAATGCCATGAGTGCAACTCCAATCAACCAATTCAGTTCACGAGGGTTTCTGTAAGCGCCTGTGAAGTATACTCTACACATGTGGAGGAATACTGATGCTACCATGAAGTGTGTACCCCAATGGTGTACTGCGCGGATAATATAGCCGAACGGCAACTGTGTCATGATGAATTGCATACTTGCGTATGCAGGAGATGGGTCTCCTTCTCCGCCAGGGACATAGTAGATTCCAAGAACAGTTCCTGTGATAACTAGGATGATGAATGATAGGAATGAAATTCCTCCTAAGCAGTATAACGGGTACCAATACCAAATGATTCTCAACTTATACTTCTCAGCGTGTGTTAGTGGCATCTGCCTGTGCATGTTGTAGTATGCACCTTTGCTCATGTTCCAATAATCCTGTATTCTGAAACGAGTATCTAGGAACGAGAATACCCAGAGGAACGTTCTCTCAGCGAATCCCATCTTGCCGCTAGTTTCTACAGCGCGTAGAATCTCACGGCGAGGGATGTCCTCGTTTTCCTTACGAAGTGTAAATGCAATCAAGACAATGATGAATGCAATAAAGAACCAAAGTACCCAGAATATTGTGCTCATATCTTCACCTCAGTCGCAATAGGTCAGCCAGCCCGTGTAATCTGTAGACGCCTCAATGGTGTCTCCATTCATAATGATAGGAATAATTGGTAATCCTACAGGCGCAGGTCCACCTGCACGTCGAATTCCTAAGTATTCGAAAGATGCTCCAGTTGAACGGTTAGCATTTCTGTTGACTTCAATAGCGGTGGGGTCGAATCGGCTTGAGTGGCATATGCAGAACATTTTACTTCCACCATCATCTCCTCCACCAGGAGTCCAGTTGTCATCTGTGAATGAGTTTGAGACCAGTTGCCATCCAGGGATACAACAAAGATGTGTGCATCTTGAGAAACTCATTACTAGATTGTTATTTGGATCGAAAATATCTGGGTTACCTAGTAGGTATTCTGTGGCGTGGCCGACATAATTTCCTCCAATGTCATAGCCTGCCATTTCTTGGAAACGTGGTGAATTGTCTGCAATCGGTGTTACCGCATTAGTTGCGTGAGGCACATAGTTGACAATTACAGGAAGGCCATTCCACACACCCTGTGCTCCAGACATACCTACATTTGAGTTAGCGGCTTCAGTTTCAAAGTCCGATTTCATCATTGGTTGGAGGTGTTTTGCCCCATACCATGCTTCATCTTCACGACCCTTGGCCCAATACAGAACCGAAGCATCTCCTCCGCCTCCACCTGATGGTGGAAGTAAAATTGATGCGAAACCAAGTGCTCCAAGTGTTGCTGCTAATACTCCACCTACTGCATTGAATCCATGGCGCATAAATTGGCGGCGGTTAACCGACATGGCCCCATCTTCAATCAATGAGGTCCCATCGATAGCTGGTGCTGGTCTTAATTTCATATCATCCATAAGATCACCAATTGTATTCTCTCCAGTCCTTCTGATGTTCAGGGACATACTTGTTTTGGCTATGCTTGACAATGATGGTATTTGGTAGAACCCACTTCATGTAAACTATGCCCATCATAATTAGAGTGCTAGTTCCCATTGCCAAGTGGTAGGATAATAGTTGTTGGTCCCAAGCCGAGCCATTTAGTAGACCGTATAGCATGGTTCCGAACCAGTACAAGCTCCAGAATATTCCCCATCCAAAGAAGAATATAGTCAGTGCTGAACTTCCAGATGGGGCTAATGATGCTGAAACAACGGTTCCTGATTCTGCAAGATTGAACACGCCGTGGTTAATGGCAGCATCCATTTGCTCTTCGGTCAAGGCAGCATCTTCAAGAGCGGTTCTAGCATCTTTGACGCTGACCTTGCCCGAGGCAACCTTTTCCAATAATTGGGTAATGGTATCTTTTGCCATCACTGGTCACCTCTTCTGTTAACCTTGTACCTTAGTCGTAATAGGTTTGAACGTCCTTTGTAGGAGGTTGAGAATCCATATCTTAGTAGTAGTCCACAAAATACGATCACAGCGATAACTGCTCCGAATCCAAGCAGTCCAAGCCAGTGTGCTCTGAATTGAGCACCCATGGTGTGTAGGTCGATTTCGCCAGAACTACCTTCAGGTGCTTCAGGGGTTCCGCTTCCTGCGATTAAGGTACGTGTTCCTCTTCCATCATCTTCTTCAACTTCGATTAAGTTGAAAACAAGTTGATTCCAATTATCCCCTGCAGGACCGTCGGCTCCATTTACTGCATTAGCACTAATCCAGAAATCAACATGGCCAACTCCTGCTTCAGGAGCAATCCAAGTTAGTTCAAAGATTCTAGTTGCAGATGAAGAATGTGAACGTGTAGCAGAGTCTTCTTCCCATGCGTCTCCATCGCCAGATAATTCTCCAGCACTAACTCTGGCTGAGAATCCACCAAGAGCAGTGTCTGGGCCACCTATGATTTCCAAACGCATATTGTACTCTTCACCAGTGGTCCAAGTGTGGGGTACATCGACAAGGATTACCATGACCGAATTACTAGGGTCTCCTCCATGACAAAGGCACCCTTCTTTGGCTACATCATCAATCGTCTGGTCTCCATTAATTTGTTCTCCACCAATTCCGTTTGGGTAAGCATTGCTTAGCCCCGGAAGCAGCATCAAAGATACAAGGATTAGGGGTAGCAGACTTCGGATGAAAACCCGTGATGTGCGCATAGCGTATCCCAACCGATTTATGCGACTTGGATTGCGCCTATAATCGTTCCTTGCCCTATCTTCGATAGGGGGTAGTGCAGTGTTACTTTTTGCTCTTGTTTTTGCCCAAACATACAATGGCAAACCATATGTTCAATTACGGTGAGCAAGGTTCATGTCAGACCACCCTTTTGAGAATACTTATGACCTCTCAAACGACCAATTATTGTCATTAGAACAAGCTGAAGAAGAAATGCTCAGAAATAATCTTGGCAAGGCCGAGAATCTTCTACTTTCGATGTTGAAAGAAGATGATGAATGCATACCCGTCCTCAATAATTTAGCGCACCTTTATGGTAGACATTTTTCAGATTTCGAAAAGGCTGTTGAACTCTATGACAAGGTTTTGGCATTAGAGCCCGATAATGCTTGGGCTAGAGATGCTAGGCGTCGTTATCTGAGATATGTGGGCAGAGATTGAATAACCTCCACTCAAAGGGCTTAGCATGGATGGCGCCCAGATATTGATTGCTGGCGTCGGCGGGCTAGGTGGCTCTTGGGCTCAGCGTGCTCATTCTAGAACCGGTCATGGAATAGATTTGGTTTTGATCGATGCAGATGAGTCTACATTCAACACTCCGGATGCACATGTCATTCGTTTGGGTAAGGATTTAGATTCAGCCGGATGTGCTGCTCTTCCACCTTTGGGGGAGCAAAGAATGCGCCAGGCTGCGAGTGTTTCTAGAACATTACTCGATGGAGTTGAAATGGTTATTCTTTTGACTGGACTAGGTGGTGGTACTGGGACTGGTGCCGCACCTGAATTTGCCAGGCAGGCTCGACTATCAGGAGCAATTGTAATCTCTATTGCAGCAATTCCTTTCGAGGCCCAAGAAACCAGATTAAAAGTCAGCAGAGAAGGTCTATCAAAATTAGAAGCCAATTCGGATGTATGCGTCCGGCTAGATTTGGATAGGTTGGCTTGGCAAGCTAGAGAGAGAGGTACTGATTGGAGATTAGGAGCGTCTTGGGTTGAAGAATTTGTAGATGGTCTTGTAAGGACATTGATGAGATTAGGTTTAATCAATCTAGATATGATGGATTTGAAAACTATAGTTGGACATTCCGGAGGCTCAACGTTGATGGTTGGACAAGGCGATCCTGATGACGCAAATGGATTGCTCCAAGACGCATTAAGTGCACCTTTAGCCGACCTTTCTCTCGATGGTGCAAAGGCTTGTTTATTGCAGATTGAAGGTGGCCCAGGTATGACTGTGGGCCAAGTTGGATTAATCGCCGATGCATTTACTGCACGATTTGATGAAGATGCTCAAGTAATACTTGGAGCAAGAGTTAGTGATGATTTGCGCGGTAAGATTAGAGTTGTTGCTGTTGTAGCAGGACTGGAAGAGAAATCTAATCTAAGCCTCGTCTGAATCAGCGATTTCTACATCGGAACCGTCTTCTTCCCAATCGGTTCCTTCAGTAATGTCCAAACCCTTGTCCCAGTCGATTTCATTATCTTCCTGCCATTCCTCTTCGTCTTCATTGGCTTCATCTTTTACTTCATCGCTTACTTCGACTTCTTCTTCCTCTTCGCTGGATTCTATGTCGATTTCTTTGGCTACTGCAAACATATCAGAAGTAATTCGGCTAGTTCTCAGTGTTGGTCGTAATAGTAACAACATGGCACATATTGAAAGAATGTGTCCAAAAATCATGACTTCTTTCAGACTATCAAAGGTCCCAGTGAGCATTGCAACGGACCCTGCATAGGCATATCCGAATGAAATTCCCAACGGTAATGATGCATTTTCTGATATCAATCTCTTGCCGTCTCTAACCGTATAGGTTGTAAGTGACCAAACTGCAAAAATGACTGTGAAAGCCATTAGCAACCCTTCTTCAATAACTGTAGAAAATGTAGTTGGTTCCATGAACCCTCTTCGATATACGCTAAATGCGTGCCATGTGATGAATATTTGAGCGACTATCATCCACTTGAATGAAAAGGCAGCCATTCCTTTTTCGCCACCTGCTGCCTCTCTTTCATCCCGAGTAAGCCACAGTGTCAAGGCCTGTAAAAAGAAACTGATTAGCAAAAATACAAATCCTTCCAGGAGTGCATCTTGCCAACTCATACTTCCTCCTTCACTAATCATCTGTCCGAGCCAAATAATGACAAATGCGAATGATTGTACAACCAATACTTGGGAAAAGGTAGAGATTTTTTCGCGATATGTATGTAATTTGGCATCTCCCAAACCGTTTGCCAACCATTCAACCATTCCTGTTCTAAATGATGCAGCTTGTGCAATAGACCACACAATGAATAAAGACGCTAGTAGGGGCGATATCCAAAAGTTGTCATTTCCACCAGTAAAACTCCAAAATATTCCTACTATAATCGCAGCAGACAAAATCGGGACAATTGTAATCTTAAAACTGAATAGGAATCTAACAATCCAATTAGCATCTCCTTTCTCATCCGGTAGTTTCGTTAGATTCTGAACGATCTCCTTGTTGGATAGAGATGCAATAAGGGTGTAAGAGATTGCTAATGAGATAAACGACATAGCAACAAATACTTCCTGCGACTCTACTAGGAATAGTAGAATTGATGAAATCAATGCGATCATAATTATGTGAGGGAGTGTCCTAGGAGAAAGCATATTTCGAATTAATTGAAGTATTCCAATTTGCTCAAATTGGTCTTCGGATTCGTCGGTCATAAGTTCGCCCTGATGGGGCGAGTGATGGCATTATGTTAAGACAAATGCCCTTGACGAATGGTTATGGCCAAGAAATTGACAAAGGCGTTGCGTGGCAAACGTCGTTGGATTGGCTGTAAATGTGAAGGATTTCAATCAAGGGATGAGTTGGAGAGATATTTATCTGCTCATCCAGTGAAATTGTATGATTTTGAAAATAGTAATTGTATCATAGTGACTCAATTAGAAAATTATGATTCTGTAAAGGAAATATTCTCCACAGGACGAGTCATTAGTCAGACTTCAAGTGGGAAAATCCGTTTGGTTAGAGAGAGGATGAATTTTTCTCGTAAGCCAAGAAAGCGTTGAAGTGCTTCACACTCTCCCCTTGTTATATGGGAGCGGGAGGAGAGGCACCACCTGTGAAAAGTTCAGATGTGATGATTCTTGTCGGTGCATCGATTTTGCTAGTAGTTTTCATCCTTCAAGCTTGGGCTGTGCCCATAACTATTACCGCTGGCGAAGAATATGTTGTAAAGTATGATCTCGCAGAAGGAGATACTTTCTCATTAGTGGTCGAAGAAGGTTCAGTTCGCCCAACCGTATTATTGCCATCAGGGGACTACTATTTCGCTGATGATTCAGATGATGAATGGTCTTACGTGGCTGAAGAAAGTGGCGTTCATTCATTCAAGTTCCTTGCACTTTGTAACGAACCTTCTGGATGTACTACAGATAATTCTCCAGTAATTGATTACTCGGTTAGTAGAGGATTATTGCTAGACTTTGCACTATATCCGATAGGTGCTCTTATTCTTGGTTATGGTATTGTAAAGCGTTTGGCTGCAAGTAAGAATGAACCGCTTGAAGCGGTATTGGATGATTAAATCCAATCAACATCTTCACCATCATCAATAATTAATTCTCCAAGAATTAATTCACCTCTTTGATTCAACTCAAACGAATCATACACGATTCCCTTGTGAGAGGGCTTACCGTAACTTTTCATATGCTCAATTATCTGGTTGCGAATTTCATCATATCTTATTGGCGGTAGTTTAGGCCCTTGCTCGAGTAGGGATGCCAGTTCACAATTTAGTCGTAAATCAAACTCTTGATGTGTCAATTTAACTATTTCATCCAACGCCGCAATTTCAACTTCAACATCATTGTCTCCACTTTGTAAATTAACTCCAATTCCAAGGATAACTTTGGTTCCTTTTAGGTTGGTTTTTCCTTCGGCTAAAACCCCACACATCTTTCGATTTCCAATCAAAATATCATTCGGCCATTTCAATTTTAAATTATCATTATTTATCGAATTTATAACTGCTAATCCACCTGATAATTGCAGGTGTCCTGGATTAATTTCTCCTCCTTCGGCTACAATCCAAGAGCCTGCATAACAACCTTCTATAGAGGACCATGTTCTTTTTCTTCTGCCTCTACCTGCCTCTTGCCAGGATGAAGAGATATGAGTTCCAATTCCTGACTTTTCCATGAGATCATCGTTGGTAGAACCTGTTCTTTCAACATAATATTTTTCTGAATTTTCAAATGGTCTCCACAAGCAGGTTATAACCAATTTTTCGCCGTCATCAAATATCATTTCATCCCATACGCGATGAGCTAAATGTTGGGTGTTTTGTATGGAGTCCTCTCTGCCTAAGACTAGAATAATCCCGTTGGGCGCTAGTAATTGGTTACTAACTATGCTGCGAATCATTCGATTACCTAGGCCTTGTTCATCAGAATCAATTAGTCCTGCTTCCTCCATCGGCCCTAGAACTTGGTCGACTTCACTAACCGGAACATATGGCAAATTCCAAATTATCAGATCATAGTTTGTATCAAATGGAAATAGTTCTGGGCCGATTCCACCTTCTTTTACTATTCCTTTTTGCTGATTGAAATCCAAGTTTCCTCTAGTTGCTGCTACGGCGAATGGATTTATGTCGCACGCATTTATCTTCCATCCCATTGAAGCGGCTAGAACCGACAGTGCTCCAGAACCACACCCGATCTCAAGTAACCTCCTTCCTCTGCCGGGACCCATAGTGATCAATCTACGAGCCAATAGGTTAGTGTCTTCTCTTGGTGGGTAGACAGTACTAGGTATTGTCAACTCGAAACCTATGCCTTCAAATGGGGTCCAATTTATTGTACTTGGTGGCCTTAGTAGCCTTTCAACTTCAGAGTTTGTATCCTCTGGATTGAAAATCTGTTTTTCTGGCATGCGACCCATGCCTCCGTTTGTGCCGAAGCCTTTATGCCTCTTGGCGGTAAAGGCGTTATGAAGACGAGTTACTCGTCAAACCCTCTGTGTCGTGCGTTCAGCGTGCCCGTTTTGCTGGCGGAGGATTTAAGAACCCTATACAGGTCGGCCAAGAAGCCCAACACATACATTTGGGCCTGTAGCTTAGTCAGGTAGAGCGTCCGGCTTTTAACCGGACGGTCGCGGGTTCGAA
>NZFU01000022.1 GCA_002689345.1 Methanobacteriota archaeon
GAACTCTATGTTCCTGATGTTCAAGAGAAGTCCAAACAAAAAAGAAATATGTGGCTGATTCATCTTTCGATTTGGGGTTCAATGTTTGCAATAATTTTCATATCAGTAATAGCTAATTAGAAGGTGAGATGATGAAGAATAGAAAATGCCCTAAGTGTGGAAGTTCAGACCTAAAAGCCCCCAGGCACATTCGTGCCAGAGGTGTAACTTCTGCAAAGACTGCGGATTTGAACATCATTACTTGCAATAAATGCAAGTATACCGAATTTTACGAGTTAACTGAAGAAGAAACCGCTCCTATCGACAAAAAGGCAGGCAAGATCTTCTTTTTTGCTGCCGTAATGCCAACTCTGATTGGTATTGGAGTTTCAGTTTGGTTAATTTGGGGATGAGAATTAGCAATAATAATGTAGTCTGTATTTGAAAACCAAAATGGTGAAGTTATGGAGAGAAAGAAAATTCTTTTGAGGCTTGACCCCAAGCTTCACGATGCCTTGAGAAGGTGGGCTGAAGATGAATTTCGTTCTGTCAATTCACAAATAGAGTTCTTGCTAAAAAAGTCGGTTAAACAAGAGCGGCGTGAAGATATCCGTGAATGAAGGCATACACAGTTTGAAGTAGCAATTTCCCTACGAGCATCTATGTCAATGCAACAAAATGTACTGGGACAGGAAATCGGCGAGTGCTCTTGTAAACCAATGACTGGTTGGTACAGAGATGGAAGTTGCAAAACTGATGAGATGGATAGAGGCTCCCACACTGTGTGTTGCATTGTAACACCAGAATTCTTGGAATTTGCTCGCTCAAAAGGTAATGACCTGATTACACCTGCGCCACAATTTAATTTCCCTGGACTCAAACCTGGAGATTCTTGGTGTGTATGCGCAAGGACTTGGCTTGATGCTCTCAATCATGGCAAAGCATGTCCTGTAGATCTTGAGGCTACCAATCTAAAAGCTCTTGAGATAATACCACTGGAGTTACTTGAAGATAGAGCAGTTTGATTACTCGCTCTCATCCACAGGTGGATTAACAATTACAGAAACTGTCGACTCATCTGTCTCCTCTCCAGAATCTTGTTCTGGTAAGGCCTTTTCGGGGGCAGATAACTTCGACTCAACTGCTAACTTTCGAGCATCTTGTTTCAAGAAAGGCGTGTAGAGTGCGGGTAGTAAGAACAAACTTGAGACCAATGCTAGAACTATTGCAACAACGAATACTTGACCAAATAATTGCAATGGAACAAGTGATGAGAAATTGAGCACTGAGAATCCACCTGCTGTGGTCAAAGCGGCACCAAACATCGCTCTACCTGTTGTAGCGACTGATTTTGTAGTCCACTCCTCTGGATTCGCAAATGGTGCATGTTCTACTTCCTCTTCTAAGCGAGTTGTCAAATGCACTGCATAATCAACACCTAAACCTAGAGTTAACGCCCCTATTGTAACCGTTTGTGAGTTTAGTTGATATCCGGTCAATCCCATGATTCCATAAACCCATACAACCACTACCATCAAAGGAACCCAAGTGACGAAACCTCTCGCTGCTCCGCCAATAATATCCTTCTGTCTAACCGAATTAATTCCAATTAGCATAATCAGAATTACACCGGCAACAGTGCCTGTAGAAAGCACAGCAGAATCTGCGACATCAGCGGTAACTTGGGCTAGAATTAGTGAGCGACCTGACAGTTTTATCGAATAATCTCCGTCTCTATCCTCTGCTAATTCAGCAAGTGTTGCACTCAATTCAGATTCAAAATCAGCAGTTGCTTGCCAATCTAGTGTCGAGGCCTGGAATGAAATTACAGTCTGCATACCTTGAGAATTTAGATTTCCTGCAGAAATATTTCTTCCATCATCGCTCAGCAGCCAAGCTTTCAATTCATTCCAGGACGCTTCATCATCATCCAAATTATTCATCAAAGAATCTAATTCGGTATTTGAGGTTCTAGATTCTTCTAAGATACCCCATATACCGATAGGTAATCCTGTTATTTTCTCGTTTTCAGACAACTGTATTATGATGTCATCATACACCATCTTACCTTCACTAGAGATTACTTCACCATCTAATACAACATACAGTGGTGATGGACTGCTCTGGAATTCATCTGCTATCAAAAGGAAATCTTGCACGACTGGAACCGAATCATCAAAGTTATCTCTCGTATCAAAACCAACCTCTAATTGTTGGAAACCTAGGAACATCGGTACTGAAATAATTACTGTAACTAATATCACCAAAACTGGGGCTTTGGTAAACGATCCAATTTTCTTTGAAATTGGACCAATGTCATTCTTACCAGATTTTTCTAAAGGTAATTTCTTTGGAGGAATAATCATCATCAAAGCAGGTAAAGCAGTGATACTCAACAGGTAGATGAAAAAGAGACCGATTGCGATTACTGTTCCAAAAGACACCAAGAATTGTTGTGATGAAAATCTGAATGACAGGAAGCCGACCATGTCCGTAAAGATAGCAACCATCAATGCTGCAGAAGTTAGAATCGTTCCTTTACGGATGGCCACCCTTCTTGCTTCCAAGGAGAAATCGCGTAATGTTTCTCTTCCTTTGTTGTCCTTTTTCTCTTGGTCTTGTAATTCTTCGCGAATCCTAGCCACGACATGTAATCCATAATCAACACCAATGGCTAACAACAAGATTGGAATCGAGTTCATCGCAGCATTGAATACCATTTTAACTCCTAGAAGAGTCAAGAGACCTGCCATTCCATATGTTGCCAATATTGCAAATACTGTAAGGATCAATACATTAGCAGTATCTCTCTTGCTACGGAATTTAGTCCAAAGAATGAAACCTAATAGGAGCAAACAAATGGAGTTCAATATCCCTAATTCTTTACCAAGGTTTGCACTCTGTCCAGTTGAAAATTGTGAGAAAGAGAATACTGAAATTTCTGAATCATCTGTCTGATTTACACCCTGTTCTTGTAGATCTTCAGCCCACAAAGAAATTTTTTCCTGCACATCTCCAATTACTTCCTCACCGTGCTCTGCCGGCTCAGTCACCACTACAAACGTGGTCAAAACTGGGCCATCGGATTCCCACGGGTCTGAAGAATCATCAGCGGGTAAGTTTGAGACCATCATTGAACGATAATCAATCGATTGGAGGCCCATTAGTAATCCTAACTTTCCAGAAATAGGTCCCGAAATTACTGCGATTTGACCAGCGTTTTCTCCTTGGTTCAGAGCATTTAGATCGCCCATCATTGTTGCTAATTCTAAGGTAAGATTGTTACCAGAATCCAATCTATCCAACCATTCATTTGGATTTCCTGGCTCCCAAGCACGAAGTTCTTCAGCAGTAATTATGCTAGGAGAGGGTATCGAATTACTCGTTGTTGAAAGGATATCCAAGTTCGCCTGAAGTGTCGAATTATTGGAATTAGCAACTCCGGAGATTGCTGAATCCATTTGAGTAATCCAATCTGAAGCTGTTTCCTCATCTTGTAGATTATGCCATTGCATTGCTGCACTTGCCATCCCACTATTGGCTTGTACTCCGAAAAGAGGGTATTGGTATTCATTGAGATCTGGATGCTCTAGTAATATCGCTTCAAGAATTGCTAATTGTTGCCATGTAGATTCCTCGTACAAATCCCCAGATTCAATATCATCTATGAAGCGAATAAAATCAATTGAAGCCTGATATTCATCTTCAACATCATTTAGAAGCCTAACTGTTTCGTTATCTGGGAAAAAGGCATCTTCACTATTATCGAAGTCGATAAACATCGCATTAGGAGTTAATGCTAGAATGAAAAGAGCAATTATTCCTAAAGTCGTCTTTGGTTTTTCGCTGCTGAACCTGGTCATCTCATCGAAAATATTCTTCATACCTTCACCCAACCCTGCTCAGAGTTCTCGGTTATATTGTCTTGTTTAATTTCTAATGTCTAGACGTCTAAAAAATGTGGATAAACATGGTGCCGGGAGCGGGGCTTGAACCCGCGACCTTCGGATGTCTCAGACATGTGAAGGGGCTTTTGGTACGTCACAATTAGTTCCTTAGAACTGCCCTATGAGTCCGACGCGCCACCAACTACGCCACCCCGGCAAGCAGTTCGCCCACCGCCCACCCCTCTTTGAAGGATGCGCATGAATCCGTATTGGAGTTAGAACTCAAAATTGAAATCGTGATTTAGGACGCAAGGATTTGACCACAGCCTTCATTCACTGTCAGCCATCCGCACATCTGATGGTAGACATCAATACCGCTATGGCTGCGGCCGCTGCTGAGAAGCGCAATCGAGGCACTGGTGACAAGGAGCGAAAGAAAAATCGCACTGGAGCGGATATGGGAATCGAATCATTCGACCCGGTAACACACGTTACCAAAGAAAAGGCTGACACCATATCTATGTGGCTTGTAATCTCCTTTGCTGCTACTGTATCTCTACTGATGCGATATGTGGCTATGCCGAGTTCAGAAGATAACGCTGATATGCTTTGGTTCATACCGATGATGAGTATTTTTCTTCTACCATCAATTCATCGAGCAGTTCTTTCCGCAGAATTGGTAGAACACTACACCAAAGGAACTTGGTTCAAGGCCTCATTCCTACATATTTTTACATGGTTAGCTTTGACATTTTTACTAACAAATGCACCTTTTGCAGACATAGTTGCTCCTGAAGTAGACGATGGATGGGGAATGCTATCCTCTGAAGAAGAAGGGTTTGATTACACTAAATCATCTAAAGGTGCTGTAACCTTAATCGATGGTTACGAAGGTGAACATTTCATTATCTTATCATTCAGTGATAACTATGATGCTTCTGATTCAAATTATGTCATCACATTTAATGGAACTGAAATAACAAATGAAGAGATGGATGAATCTCTGAAACATGTTGTGTCTATTGATTCTGATGCTCTTGACCCTGTGAGAGAACATAAAGAGATAGATTACCCCTTTGCAATTAAAATTCCAGAGCAACTTCAGGTTGGAACTTATGACATCACTATCGAAGTAACAGAAGACGGTAATCCTTGGGAAAACACTCGTACGGTCAAGATGAAACTAAACGTTGTTGAACCACCGGTTGTTGATGAAGAATCAACTGAGTAATTTGGAAAGACGTGCGGTAAGTGCATCCAGTTGGATTGCTTCTCCTCCACCTTCAACCAATCTAAAATCGATTTCAGCCATCAATTCTGTCAGTTCTAACTTTTGAAGTTCTGAAAGGAAATCCGCACCATACAATTCTCTATGCAATTGGTTGACAAAATCAGTTCCTGCTAGGCCGTATTTGTCTAGCAATTCTCTCAACCTTCGACGTGCTGCATGGAAACCATCTTGTCTGCATGCCATCAAATACTGGTGTAGAGATTCCGGCGGTGCTGTAGCACTGGTCTCATAGATTAGAGAACGGGTGACATTCTTTTCTAATGCAGCCGCTACTTGCAGTGCTGTAATAGCCTTACGTAAATCTCCCTGAGAGATTCTAACTAGCGCTTCAGCAGCCTCATCATCAAGACCAACTTTTTCCGATTTTGCTACGGCTTTAACTTGGTCTAAGACATCTACATCTGCAAGTGGTCTAAATCTGAACACTGCACATCGACTTTGGATTGGTTCAATGATCTTACTCGAATAATTACATGACAAAATAAAGCGACATGTTTGCGCATATTGTTCCATTATTCTTCGCAAAGCACCTTGGGCATCATGGGTTAATGCATCCGCTTCATCGAGGAATATAATTTTGAATTCTGCTCCACCATAGGGGGCTGTTCTAGCAAATTGTTTTACTTTGGTTCTAATACTCTCAAGTTTGCGTTCATCGCTAGCATTCATCTCAAGCAGATTATTTCGGAATTCATCTCCGAAGACATCTCTTGTCAATGCCATTGCAGCAGTTGTTTTTCCAGTACCCGGGGGACCTGCGAATAGCAGGTGAGGGAAATCGGCTAAATTGGCATATGATGCTAATCTTTGAACGACTGAAGCCTGGCCGCGGATATCTCCAACCGTCCGAGGGCGATGACGTTCAACCCAAAGTTCGCTCATACCATCCTAGGTCATGATAGGACGAACTTGAACCTTCGCTTTGATTCATTTTAGGCCGATTTGCTCCGGCCACCCTACGGGTGGCCAGCCGAAAGGAAACTATACCCCTTCCTTCAGTGGTAGTCCGAGCCCCATGTCAACGAACACCCGCGACCGCCGTAGAATTGCAAGTTCCTTAGTGATGGTATTGATGTTTTTATTTGCTGATTTAGCCGTGCCAGAAGCGGTTCCAAATTGGTCTAACGAGGAACTTGATGACTCATTTATTGTTTCACAAACTGTTTCTACAATTAATGCTGCAAAGGATACTGCGCTCGATTCTGCAAATCCAACATCTAATTTTGGGAGCGATGAAACCGTCGACTTGGGCTTGTCGATGATGGGAGAATCTAGAATTCTGATTGGGTTCAATAATACTGTTCCTAGTGGCGATTTAGTAAACGATGCCATCCTAAATTTAACCTGTGGAGTCGATCCATTTCAAATTGGCACCATCAATTTGTTCACATCGAGAATGAAGAGGTCTTGGGATGAAGGAAATGCTACATGGAATAGTCCAGGCAATGGCGGAAATTGGGGACTATATGGTGCAGATGCAGAATCAGATCATGGATCATGGGAGCCTCCATTTTATGGATATTCAAATAACACATTTTCGCTAAATGTAACATCAATTGTTCAGGATGCAGTAATTAATTCTCGAAGTTCAATCGATATTCTAATTGCAGCTACTGGTACACCATACAATTGTCATTTATCGGAATCTTTAGACATTAACAGTAGACCATCATTAGTAATCACTCACCAAAACGGCACCCATACTAATGGAGGAAGCCTATCTCCTAACTTTGTAGAAGACGGTGCTGCATTAATGGATGAGTCTCAATTCATTCTAACCGCTGCTTCAAACCCTGAACTATCATGGGAGTCATCAACTGGAACTGAGGCTCAAATCCAATTATCACTGAGCCCTGATTTCAAATCTGATGCAGATGATACCTGGTACTACAACACAGTAGACAACTCCACATTATTCACTATCAATTCGGGCGATGGTACTATGGATGTACCTGCTGGAGATGAACTATCTAATTCGACTACAATGTACTACCGAATGCGTTCTATCGATTCAACTGATACTATTGGTTCTTGGAATGAAGGATACTTCCACTTACCTGGTCACAGTGTAAACGAAGTTGGATCATACGGCCAAATCTCTTTTGGATTTGATGACCTAGGTTTAACTGAAAAAACTATCGAAGACACATATATTGATTCAAATGGTGTTGCTAAAAATAGCAATATGGGTAGTGATGAAAATATGACTATTGGCTCCTCATCTACAGCCGACCAATATGGCCTACTACGGTTTAATTTGGATGATGTAGGATTGCATTCAAACTCATCGATTATATCTGCAAATCTAGTAATGGAAAGGAGCGCACATAGCGATTCAGCAGATGTCAGTTTCCATATGATGGACGCAGAGGACTGGACTGAAACTGGAGTCACTTGGAGGAAATATGATGGCACATATTACTGGGACGATGGTGGGCGCACACCTTCAATGTCCGTAGGACAGTTTTGGGGTAACCAAACTTCTACAACAATTGAAACCGATATCACCGCCGCAATTCAGTACTGGATTGACGAAAATAATGCTGCTAAACTAACAGGAAGTTCTACATCAGATTCAATCGAATTGATGATGGTTGCATCCACATGGGGAATTGAAGAAACCTCTTC
This sequence comes from Methanobacteriota archaeon, assembly GCA_002689345.1. Lineage (GTDB taxonomy): Archaea > Thermoplasmatota > Poseidoniia > Poseidoniales > Poseidoniaceae > MGIIa-K1. The sequence continues at coordinate 7,786 of NZFU01000022.1, forward strand.
TCAATCTGTCAACCTATGTACTACTGAATCTGCAACTTGTAATCAACCATACCTAGAAATCACCTACGATTGGGATAGTAACGGACCTCCGGCTATTCCTACTCATGTCGCCCCATTGGACGGCCATTCAGTCTGGAATTTGTCCGGTCACAATCTATCGGGTAACACTATGCCAACTCTCGCATGGGATGGTAGTATTTCTTGGACTGGAGACATGTTGATGCAGGTTTCGACAGATGCAGAGTACCGAAATATAATCCATTCTTTCGATACATCCTCTACTTCAGAATTCTCTGAAACTGATGGGAATTGGTCTATCTCTGCAAATGATGCACTGCAAGATGGAATAATGTATCATTGGAGAATGGCTCAAGTTGATTCAACTACGAAACACCATTCTTGGTGGTCTACTTCCTCTTTCCTAGTATCCGGCCTTGAATCAGAATATTTGCAAGCGAATGAAAGTATACTAAGGTTGTCGCATGGAAATGCAACAACTGCAGGAGATGCTCCAAGTTGTGAAGACACGTATATCGACAGTGGAACTCCAAGTAACAACTACAACGGAGAAGATGAGATGCAAATCTCATACAACACATTCCCTTCAGAAACATCAATCCTGATGGGATGCGACCTTACCAGTCATTTGTTGCCAAGTGGATATGCTGTGAAAACTGCTACCATGAAAATGCGACTTGCAGACTGGCCAACTGGTTCTCCAACCGTAGGTGCTTGGGAAAGTAGGCAACATAATTGGTCGGAATCTTCAGCAACATGGACCACATTTGATGGAACAAATAGCTGGGGAACATCAGGAGCTAAAGGTTGGGAAAGAGCAGGGTTACTCGATTCTGAGACTCTAGGAAACTCCTATTCTGCAGGCGACTGGGTTGAATTTGATATCACCTTGGCGGTTCAGAATGCAATGCGTGAAGACAGGGCAGTAGACCTGGTTATTGGAGTAGTAGGAGTAGGTAGCGGTGCAGATAGAGATGCACTATTCTATCCAAATCATGCTAACTCGGCTAATAGACCTGAGATTTCATTCGTATATGTACCAGGTTCTGATGCACTTCCTTCTGAACCAACACCTTTGACTCCACTTAATGGGTCATGGTCAGTTGATAGTGGAATCAACCCTGCCCCAGATCAATCACCTCAATTAGCATGGAGTTTCTCCTCTACTGGAGTCAATGTAGGTGGATGGTCTATTGAATTAGACACCTCTAATTCATTCGACTCTCCAGATCTAATAATGGCCACAAGTTGGACAGATACTGGATTTGACCTCACTAACATGACATATGACCTGAGTAGTTTATTGGAAACTGGAAACACTTGGCATTGGAGAGTCAGGGCAACAAGTACTACCAATCAAATTGGAAATTGGTCTTCAGTCTATCACTTCTTGTTACCGGACATTACAACATGGGACCTCGGTTCTAATTCCTCTGCTGTAGAACTTCATCACAGAGATGCTATGCCTTCACTCAACCTTCCTAACTTCATCGACACTTGGGTGGCTGATTCAGGAGTTGGGGCAACTGCAGACCAATCTTCGTCTTCTACATTCAAGGTAGGAACAAATAGTACAGGAGTTAATGCAACTGCTTTGATGAAAATTCCATTAACAGAATTACCTAATCCACAAAATGCGCATATTTCGAATGCTGTTCTAAACCTGTATGCGCAATTCGGCTCTGATACTGGAAATTCAATTTCTATTCATCCGGCTTTAGTAGCGTGGAATACTAGTGCTAATGGAACCACTTATGATGGTACAAATAATTGGTCATCACCAGGAGCTATGAGTGCTAATGATAGAGGAGTGATGTCCGATGTTAAATCAAGTGCATCCGCAGATTGGATGAACTTTGATGTTACCGAATTGGTTCAGGATGCATTTGCAAATGGTGAAACACACCTCTCGCTGATGATAGTTGGATCTATTGGCATGGGCCAGTCCGTATTCACATCTACCGACGGTGGTGTAAATGAAAGACCATGGCTCAATTTGACTTGGACTACCGGTGCTGCATCTTCACCCGAATCAGCTGGTTCGAATGTTGCTCCTGCAGTAGATGAGATCATTTGGGACACATCAACTCATGCACTCCTACCGGGAGATACTCCAAGTTTCACATGGACTCATTCCAACCCATCTAATGTTGATGATTGGAGACTATTCATTTGGGAAGACTACTCCGATGAGAGGGCTGGATGGATCGTATATGATAGTCGTAAATCTACCAATGGCTGGGACATTACTAACTTAACATGGACATCTCCGTCTAGTTTGTCATCTGGTGAATCCTACGAATGGTTTGTTCAACCGATTACCAACGATATACTTGGAGCACGTGGTAGTGACACAATATTCCATATTCCTGCAAATACTGGAAATAGCATCAATTCAACTGATGCAAACATCTCATTACAGGAAGGATTGATTGTAGAGGCATTAGATTACCCTGCAATATTTGTTGATACATTTGTGGATTCTGGCTCGGCTAATACAGCATTTGAAAGGAGTTCTGAATTGATAATGGGTCTCTCAAACTATTCCTCATCCTCCAATCATTATTCTCAGACAATGATGACTATTGATTGGTCAGGCTTACCAATTCCTGCTTCGCATGAATTTGTTGATGCGGAATTGTCTCTTCACAAGATAAGTGGAGGAGAAGCAAACCAAGAGACTGTTAAGGTCGCTATCTGTGAGGTATTGGACACATGGAACTCTAGTGCTACTATGTCTGGACCAACTGGCGTAAACTCTTCTTGGAGTAATCCAAGATGTGATGTACCATTTGAAATAGCAACTGTAGACCATCAAGACATTACCTCTCAATTTGATATCACTTACGCTGTACAACATGCGCATGCATCTGGACTAGACAAGGTGAATTTGATGTTCACGGTAGTGGGTAACAACTCGGATGAATGGCACTTTGCAAGTAGCAATTACAATGTTGATGTCGATGATAGGCCGGAAATAACACTTACTTGGAGAACGGGTAATCAATGGTTACCATCTTCCCCAAGTAACTTATCTCCAGCTGATGGCACTACGTTGTGGAATACAACCTCATCTTTACCTCGCGGTGCTGATTCCATGGATTTCAATTTCACATCTCAAATTTCAAATGAATCAAGATGGATTGTTGAAGTCTCGCCTTCTCCACGATTTACTGAAGATGTACAATTGATCGACTTAACTGACAACTCTACATTTGGAGGCATTTGGGATTATGCAAATCTAACATACACACTAGACACATCAGGAGATGCTGATGATTCATGGGTATATTGGAGAGTAAGAGCAGAACAAGACCACAGGCTAGGAACTTGGTCCGCTCCTAACTCATACAGAGTACCAGGCGTAATAGGTTCAGATGATGGAGCAGGAAATAACACCGTGACGATGTATCAGGGCTCTGTTTTCGAAGAAAGTGGCTATTTGCCAACTATTCCTGATGCTACGATTGATTCAAACCGGGCAACTTCAAGTTTGGGTAACAATGGACAACTCGATCTGGGGATTTCATCTGGAGGTTCTGGTGAATCAAAGATTATGTTATCTTTCGATCTTTCTGAATTACCATTCCCTGCTGCAATGACTCCTACTAGTGCACTATTGTCACTATACCGAAATAACGTATCAGGAACTTCATCTCTTACTGTAAGCGCGCATGCCTGTGATACATTTACAGAAAATAGTGTAACTTGGAATAACGCTCCATCGTGTACTGTTGGTGAAGTTACACGTTCGACTATGTTAGTAGTACCAACCAATGGATGGCAGGTATGGGATATCACTTCACTAGCACAATCTAATGTAGCGAATGGAAATAATACTTTGACTGTGATGCTACAATCGGTTGGCTCACCATCTTCAGGACATACATTCTATGATAATTCAGCTAGTGAATCATTTAGACCGAAATTGGTTCTTGATTACGTTGACAATGTGGATGGAGTTATTCCTCCTGCTCAACCTACACTTACCTATCCGGGCGATGGAGATATTCTCTACAATACCAGTTCTTGGGTATTGGAATCACTAGATAAGCCTCAATTATCATGGAATAGTGTTACAAATGCCACAGGATATATTGTGACTATTGCAAGTACAGATGGCCAACTGAAGTACAAGTCTTGGGAAGACTCTGAAATAAGTGGTACTACTTTCACGTTTAGCCAAGACCTCCTTGAAGGAGAAGTTTACAGTTGGTGGGTTCAAGCTATCAATGGCTCAATTCCGGGGCCATCATCAAGTCGTAGAACATTTGCGATAGGATCACCTGTTGACCATTCATACAATGATGATCACACATGGACCTATACTTTCCAAACCGGAAATGAAGTTGCTGATTTGGGACACACAAATATCAGGGATTCATACATTGGAAGTGGATTTGGTGATATGAACCACGGTTCTGAATCAATGAATGTTGGATTCAACTGTGAGGGTGCTAATACCGAATGTAGGTCAATAATTGCACTCGATAATAGTCAGGTACCATTGCCTTTAGGAGCGAAAATATATTATGCGGATTTGGTTTTGCAAATAGAGAATCCTCCTTCGGTGGCAATGGGTTTCAGTGTACATAGATTATTAACAAGCGCATGGAGTCAATCAGGCTCTACATGGAACAACTCTGCATCCAGCATACCTTGGAGTACTGGAGGAATGACTGCAGGCATAGATTATGAGGCCACACCAATCTCTGATGCCTTTTTCCAGATTGGAGATACTGAAGTATGGTTTGCTCTTGGTCACTCTAGTATGACTATGAATGGTGACCACGGATGGATTATAATTGCAACATCATCCTCAGCAGATAGTATTGAATTCTATTCTAGTGAAAGTTCGCTAGAGAATCGACCAAAGATTTCAATCCAATACACAGATGTTCATTCGGTTTCTATCTCACCTGCAGGTTCTACAACCGATGCAGATACTCAAGTTCAGTTTTCACATATTTTGAACGATGCATTAGGTGGAATGGTTGCAGAAGATGTCGAATGGTCAGCCAGTGATGGTTCAATCGACTATTCTGGATTATTTACTCCTGAGCATGTTGGGCTACACAATATTACCGCTTGTTTCGGAGTTATATGTACTACTGAATCAATTACAGTAACTCCGGGTGCAGCAGATATTCTAGTTGTAGAAGATAGATTAGAAACAATTACTGCAGATGAGTCATTTACGATTGTTGCTGTAATCCATGACCAACATGGAAACATAGTTCCTGGATTGACAATAACATATACTCCATCTAATGGAACAATGACTGGAACGACATTTTTCCCACACACATCGGGTAGTCAAACAGTATTAGTTGAGTGGGGTGAACAGAGCATCTTTGTTGATATCGAAGTATTAGCCGGCCTTCCTACACATTACATTACAAGTGGGTGTGAAGGAATCATACATGCTGGTGAGACTTGTCAATTAACTTGGACATTACATGACCAATATGAAAATATATTGAATTTGGAGATTGGTGGTGGCATAACTTGGACTGCTGGCGGAGGTGTATTCACTGAAGACAACGGAACTTACTTTGCAATGACTGTCGGTAATTACAATATCACTATGGCTTCAACAGGAGGAATAAATCATGTTATTCCAATAGAAGTAACAGATGGAGAAATGGCAAGTTTAGAAATCAATGCCTCCTCTACATTCGTCACTGCTGATGATGTTGTATTCCTAAACACGACTCGTATTGATATTATGGGTAATCGCCTATCTGTTGTGATACCTCAGGAGAATTGGACTATTGCTGATGGAGATATTACTGCAGGTCAGCCGGCAGTATGGCACGCTCACCGAAGAGGAACAAAAACCCTAACTGCAAGTTATGCTGGAATTGATAGCAGTATTTCAATTCAAGTAACTCAGGGAGTAATAGCCGGATTGACATTAACAATTGATGAAGAAGATGCAACCTCAACCCTACAAGAAATTACTGCAGATGATGAACTAACGATCTATGCTTGGGCACATGATTCTGATGGTAACAAATGGTCTGAACAGGTCTCATGGTCAGTAGAGCATGTACAATTTGCGGACCAAAGTCTACTGCAAGAATTGACATATGGTAGTGAAACAAGATTTGCTCCTTTGAGGTCGTCTGAGGATTACTATACACTACGTGCTACTTACTCAGATAGTGAATTACCTGCCCCTCTAAGTGTTACATTACAGATTTCTGTAAGCCATGGAGATTTAGTCAAAGTGATATTACCAGGATTACCAGATAATCAAAATGAAGAAATTCTCAAAACTGCTGATGATGAATTATCATTCCAACCAGTATTGTATGATGGAGACAACAATACAATTGACCCCTCTATCATCTCTTACACCTTAGAAAACCGAGAAACTGGAGTTAAAACAAATATTACATCTACAATCATTGATGAGTCCGGAACATGGAATGCTACTTTGGTGGGTGAGTGGAAGATTACCGCTTGGGCTATTTCTGAAAATGGATATAATATTACTAGATATGCCAATATTACCGTAACCCATGGTGTTGCGAATTCTGTTGCTATTGATGTCATTGCAAATACTGCCACAGCAGGAGATAAATACACATTGACAATTACAGCAACTGACTATGATGGAAACACTTTCTTGACCGAAGTATTGTGGAAACAGGGCATTTCAGTACCTACTACAATTAGTGCCATAGATACTGGAATTTATGAGTGGAGTGCCACGACAGCTGGAGAACATACATTTGATTTCAATACTGGAAACCAAAAATTCGGTCAATGGACTGTTACGGTTTCAGCACACCATATTGTCGATAGAATTGAATTGACAATACTAGATGATTCTGCTCTACAGTTGGAATCGTATGAAATTGAAGTACATACATTTGATGCATGGAATAACGAGATACCGGTTCCACCAGAAACTCAGGTTAAATTGACAGGAAGAATGTCTGCTGAGGCTGGAGAAAATGGAATGTGGACTATCACGACCATGGATGATGGTGAGCAAACAGTTACCATTACGGTTCACAATGAAGAAGTTTCAGACACTATAGTTGTTGAAGGTACTTTCATGGGATTCTTTGAATCCGGAGGAACCCTATACTATGCTGGTGGTATCTTGGCGATTCTAGTCGTCCTAGTACTCCTAGTAGTCATCGTAATGGTTCTGCGTTCTGGCGGATCTGAGTATGATGATGAAGATGATGATGATTACGAGTATGATGATGATGACGATGATCTGCAACAAACTCAGGATTTAGGTCCTGGCCCTGGCGGTCCACCTCCTTCATCTGAGCCACAGCAACCCGATTGGGCGGTCGATTACCGAATCGATGATGACGATGGAACCGCATGGGCTGAGGCAGAGGATGGAACTTGGTACTACTGGGATAATGACACATCTGGTTGGGAAGAATGGGCAGATTGAGCTGTAACTTAGTAATACATTGAACATTTATTTTGTTGGGGGAGATTTCTGTGAAAAGAGGAGTGCTTTCATTATTGGTGGTACTTCTATTAGTCCAGATTTCGGCACCTGTTTTTGCAGCAACACCTGCAAGCATACAAATTGATTCACACACTCAAAGTGTCAGTGCCGATCAAGCTGTTAGGTTCAATGCAGTAGTAAAGGACTCTTCAGGTAGTCCAATCAATGAAGAAATCATTTGGAGTACAAGTTCTGGCATTATTGATTCAGATGGCCTCTTTACTCCGGGATTAGCCGGACAAACAACTATCACAGCGAGTAGTGGGAATGTTAATTCAACTACAACAATTGATGTTGTACCTGGATGGCCAGTAGGTATTCAATCGGGATTCAATGTTACCGAAGTTAGTGTTGATGATGAGATTCAACTTAACGCTACACTTGTCGATAGAGCAGGGAATCCAGTACCTGGTGATTTAACTTGGCGATGTCAAAACGGAGAGATAGATCATACTAACAATACCTGGAAGCCAGATGAAGTAGGAAATGCAACTATGAGAATAATCTACTTGGAATTAGAGAATCAAGTGATTTTTAATGTAGTTCCTGGTGCTCCAAGTACGCTCGATTTGCCATTTGGATTAACTGTTCAGAGTGGTACAACGATTCACATCCAACCAACTGCCAAGGACGCATTAGGAAATGAAGTTGGAATATCTAAAGCCGGGGAATTAACTTGGACTGCTGAAAACGGTTCAATTTCACCAACTGGAGTGTATTTTGGTTCAGCCCCGGGAGTATGGAATATATCGGTCAATAGCACATCTGGAGCCATTGGCCAGGGGGTAATACGTGTATTACCTGCACAAGCGACTGGCCTTGATATCGAAATGGATGTGACTCAGGCCAGAACTGGTTCATCAGTCATTTTATCTGCGATTCGAACCGATGTTTTAGGAAATTCAGGCCAAGTTATACTTCCATTGGCAAATTGGACTGTACCCACTGGTTCTCTCTCTATGGATGGGGATTCTGTAATATGGACACCATCTAGAATTGGAGATTGGACAATTGGCGTCAACGACCAAGGGTTCTCGGCTACTATGCAGGTGAATGTTGTTCAGGGAGTCATCATTGGAATCGATGTACTTCTATCAGAAGATGTATTACGTTCTGGAGATTCAATTGTCGCTTCTGTATCAGCATATGATGCTGCTGGAAACCATAGAGCAGTTGATGGAGCATGGACTATTGCTAGTGAATTAGGTCCTGAAGATCAAGGTGGATGGATGCAATTGAGACCGGGCCCAACCGGAAACTACTCCATTTCAGCAACCTGGTTCGATAATGAAACTCAAACCGTTCATGATGTAGATTCAATTTTGAATATTATTCCAGGTGAATTAGCAAGAATTGTTCTTCCTGAGAGTGGTACGCGTGTACCATCAGATGGGGTACTAAACCTTCAACCAATTTTTGAAGATGAATTTGAAAATATAGTAGATGATGTTCTAGTAACTTGGATAGTTGATGATGTTGACCTGACTATGGAAATACGTTTAGCAGGTGAAAAATGGGCTCCATCTTCTCTAGGTATGCATGAGATTAGAGCAATGGCACAAGGGGTTTTCGCCATCACTGATGTTGAAGTTATTGCAGGCACTGCAAGGCATATCTCTACCGATTATGATGATGGAATACAAGTTGATAGTGGAGAGACCGTAGAAATTCAAATTTCAACAGCAGATGTTCATGGTAATCTTGCTCTCGCATCAAGCGTCGACTTCGATTACGATGACCCACAAGGAGAGATATCACCTTCATCCAAAGGTGATGGGTACTGGATTATCGAAGGTGGCGAGGCTGGAGAGTGGAATCTAAGATTCCAGACTGGGTCTGCAACCCTCGACGTTATGGTTACTGTTTCTCCTGGCCAACCGGTTAGATTACTGGCTGAAATTCCTGAACAAAACCCAGAAGAAGGAAGTGAGATGATTATCAGAATCTATGCCATTGACCAAGCGGGCAATAGAATTGATGTTCCTTCAGATGATGTTGAAATCAAATGTACTGTCGGTTCGACCAAACACATTTCTGGAGATACATATGAGGTATCTGTTGACCAAGCAGGACAATCGCAATCGTGTAATGCATACTGGAATGATTTAGTGGCACAACGTTTCTTCGATGTGGATGCGGTTTTGTTTGGAGGCGGACTTGGTGATTCTAATACTGCCCTAACAATGGTCTCGATTATCATTTTCTTATTCATTGCAATCATGCTAGTTCTGATTCGCAAGATGAAGAGTGATAAAGAAGATGCCGACTATTGGGAAGATGATGATTTAGATGAATTTGAAGACGAAGATGAAGTCGAAGAAATCCAATCAAATGATGTGGCCAAAACAACTCCAGAAAAAGAGCAGGCAAAGCATGTTCCTGAGGTTGCTGCAAAACAAGATACTGAAGCTGTTCAAGAAGAATCCAAAGAGCAGTTGCGAGCAAGACTTGCTGCTGAAGCAAAGCGCACTGGTGTTATGCAAGCAGCACCTGGTACTGAACAGGGTAAAACCGGTTGGTACATAGATTCTAGTGGAGAATTAACTTCTTGGTTGGTTTCTGATAGCGGTGAATGGACTCGAATGTCCTGATCACTCTTCTTCTTCACAAGGGAAAGAGGAAAGGAATTGATCAATATCAATAACACCACTTCCTTCGGTATCTGCTTTGTGGAAGATGAATCTATATTCATCGTTTGAGAAGTATATCTCTAATGCTTTCATGGAAGAAATAAATTCACTCAAAGTGAGATGATTATTGTCATATATATCGGCGGCCTTGAATGCCGCATGTCGAATCTTTAAATCTGAAGGTGATGGATTTGAAAACAATTGAGTAAACGTTTGGAATGGAGTGGTTTTATTCTTGTAGTGCCTCTTTCCATAAAGGTTGAATGTAGCGATTCCAATAACTACTGCCGCTAGACCACCAATAATCGCTTTTTGACCCATAATGAAAACTAAAATTCCACCGGCCAAAATTCCGAAAATTTGTAACCAAGGGTATAGCGGAGATTTGAATTTAGGATGGTACCACTCGTGTGCAAAATTAGCCTTTCTAAGGACAATTACGCTAAGGTTGAGAACCATGATTACCATTATTTGGAAGCCGGAAGCAAGTTTTGCGACATCCTTTACAGGTAAGGTTAGCATACAAATCGCCATAGTTAATGCTGTGATAATTATCGCCCAGTGTGGCGTTTCAAATTTGGTATTGACATCTTCTAAGGATTGAGGTAACAAGTTATATCTAGCCATTGCGAATAAAAACCTAGACGATGCAAGAACTCCTGATAACGCACCAGATATCATTGTCAAGACCGCTAAAATTGCAATTGTGATTCCTATATTTGTAGATGCAACAGCATCTACGAATGCAAAGACTGGGTCCTCTCTAGCACTTCCGTCTTCATTCAGCCACCATGTTCCATCAACCGATGCCATCATGATGAAAGTCACCAAACAATACAGAATAGTCACAATAAGAAGAGAGTAAAGAATTCCATGAGGTAAATTCTTTTGTGGATTTTTAACTTCTCCACCGATTGCACCGACTTTGATTATTCCAGCATAAGCAACGAATACCAATGCTGCAGCCTCACCGAGTAATCTAGGGTCGTTCTTAGACACATCCAATGCGCCATCTATTGGGCGTGAGAAGTCAATGTCTGATCCGAATAATTGAACAAAACAAATGATGAGAAGTAATATTGTTGTAAATGCCAAAATAGGAGTCTGGAATGATTTAACTTTCTTGATCCCAAAAATATTCAATACTGTAATCAGAACCAATGCAGACATCGCCATTGTCATTGAATTGACTGTGACTTCAAAAAATGTAGTTACAGCATAAAGATAAGCAGAAAAACCAATCAATGCAAATGCTGATTTTAGCAAGAACGAAGCCCACAATCCCAAGCCACTTATGGTTCCTAAAACCGGACCAAACGTCCTTTCCAAATACACATACGAGCCACCACTTTCAGGCATTGTTGAGGCTAATTCAGATTTGGAAATAGCACCAGGCAACACCACTAGAGCTGCTAAAAGAAATGCTAACCAAATACCAGGTCCCATGATTTCTGCAGCGAACGATGGTAAAACGAAAAGACCTGAGCCAATCATTGCAGCGAGTGAGATGATTATTACTCCAATTAAATTTAATGACCTTTCCAACTGACTTTTAACATCGGAAACAACTGAGATTATGTCGCCTTTTAGCAACTTTTCTGTGGTTGATTTGATTCCCATATCATCCACATCATCATCGATAAATCAGTACCGCTAATTACTTTCACAAGCCAAGAGTAGTTATTTATTGCTACATACCGTTATTACAAATGCCCGAACTTGATAATTCAAACTTTAGCGATAACTTTCATTTCAACCGCAATAGGTGTTGGAAGTGCTCGAATTGCTAGGGTGGTTCGGGTAGGCCCAACTTTGCCTAGAGTTTCAGCCCAAACTTCATTGTAGCCTGAAAAATCACGGTCCATATCAATCAAGAATGAGGTTACATCAATCACTTTGTCTAATGATGAGCCAGCCTCTTCTAAAATTCTAGAGATATTATTGATTACAGCCCTAGTTTGAGCCTTTATGTCATAATTGAGAGGGTTGCCTGACAAATCTTTGATCGGCCCTCCCGGAATAGAATTGTCACCTGGCTGTCTTGGACCTACTCCTGAAAGATAGATGAGGTCACCCTCTCTTCTTGCATGGGGATATGCACCTACTGGTTTTGGAGCCTTGTTGGTATTTACTGAATTCTTACTTTCAACAGGTTCGTGTAGTGCCGGTCCGGAATTGGAAACTACATGCTCTAATTCTTCTTCTGAAGAATCGAGAACATTTCGATCTCCTCCATAGAACTCAACATCATCCTCATCGTATTCTTTGTCGCCAGTACCATTTGATTCTGGGTTTAATATTACAACTGCAGCACCAGCACCATGTATTGGCTCATAGGCTAGAACTTCTCCAGTCAAGTCATTTCGATTATCATTCATAGCTGATAGCCACCACATCGGTTTGAATGCAACGACTTTCTTTATTCTGATTTGGTCATGAATCGTTCTACTTAATTGCCCAATATCCTCTAAGCGGCCCTCGGATAAGAACTCCAAGATTTTCTGATTCCATTCATCATCTTTTAGAGAATGAATCCTATCTTCATGTGGCTGAATCGGTTCTGTGAACATCCGATTTGAAAGTGACATAACAGATACTGCAACTACTTTCTTTCCTTGCTGCTTCACTACATCTAAACAAGATTTAGCCAAAACGGTGGTTTCTGCTCGATTGGAATATACATTGGTCGAGCAGATAACCGCGGGTATTCGATTGTCGGGATTTAGTAACTCTAATGCCACAACTGAACCAACATCTACTGGAAAACCATCATACGCTACAGTTCTTGATTCAAGACCTCTTGCAATATTCGCCTTATTCCATGCATGAGCAAAATCCGTATCGATTCTCAATGAATAGTGAATACTACCTAAATCGTGGAAATCTGCGTCTACCATCACCCATTCAGGATTAGGATCTGCCTGGATTTGATGACCGATAACGCTGGGCCAAAGTGTAGAATAAATGATAATTAAATCTGCATCACTTTCTTCAATCTGCTTTCTTGCTTCATCATAAGCATCACGAATTCTTTGCCATCCCTCATTTTTCTCAGGGCATAATACAGGATGAGGATGTGCTGGAACGATTAGGGATTTTATTACCTCTCCAGACATTATTCATCACTCCATTCACGGCATGGCCATTCCATAATGGCATTACCTGTGCCAATAATCGTCCCATATCCATGCAAAGTTGCTGGCTCTGTAGGCATACCCATCGCTGAAAGTAACCAAGTCAAAGCCCCTCCATCTGTTTCAGAAATTGCTTGTTCACAAAATTCAGGCATTTCATCGATGATTTGTTTTGATTTACCTTGGCGCATCAATTCAATCATTCTCATGTCCCACAAATGCATCGCATGACTAGTGATATGTTCCTTGCTCATATCTTCGGGCGGGTTTGTTTCGGTAACAAAATGACGATGAGAGAGTGAATTACTCGCTAATAACAAACATTTCTTTCCACTATTTTCTATCGCTTTGATAGTCGAACGTCCTAATTCAAGCATCATTTCTTGCATGACCTCTACCGAATAATATGAAAGGCTACGATTAGATGAAATCGACACGATTGGTTTATCCCATTCTGGCCTAACCATATGGCAGGATACAATTGTTCCATAATCTACTCTGAAATCAGGATTATTCATCATTTTAACAGACATTCCTTCGGCCTTTGCTAAATCGTGAATGTCTTGTGCTAAATCTACATCAATAGTCAAATCATAATCAAACCTGAACAAATTTGGAAATACTGGGTCGACACTCTTTGAACGACATTTCTCCACACCAATGAAATGAGTGCCAATGTAAGTTTGCCAATGTGGTGACATGACTACAATTACATCATAGTCAACATCTTTGAGCGATTCTCGCAATCTCTCATAACCCCAACGTAATTGCTCCCATCCTCCTTCAGAAACTGGTTCGTTTTGCTCAGGATTATCTGCATAAACTAGGTGAGGAGGGTGTGGTGCAATACATCCTGCAACAATACTACCCTTCGCCATAACTCCGCCAAGAGGTTCCGCATCTTCTATTCATCGGCGACGACTGGCCCACAATATGGGAGAAAAACTCGACCTGAAATTTCGCCACGTGGTCTGGCCTACTTTTTTGGAAATTATATTGCTCTCAGTTTGTGTGCTCATTTTAGATGAAAACAAGTACCCCCCGGTAATTATTTCATTAATTCTAATGATTGCTTTTTCTCCATTACTAGCATACCTAACACGGTCTGGAAATAAGCGTGAACATGCGATTGGGGTAGGTATTGTTTGCGTACCAGTAGCTGGGTTATGGATAGTCGGACCTAATTATTTCAATGTCGCAATTCCGTTCCTAGTATGGGTTTGGCTGTGTGCATCTTGGTCGAAAAAGGAACACCCGCCATTCCGCTATGGGATATGGCATGGGTTTGGAATTGCTTCCAGTATTCTTCCGGGCTCAATTTTAATCGGAGCACTACTTCAGTAGGATTCCTCATCATTAGGGAAATCTCCGCTCCTAACATCTGAGCAATAATTTTCAACCGCTCCTGTGATTTGGTTTTCCAAATCTAAATATCGTCGTAAAAATCTCGGGCTAAAATCAGTTGTGATTCCTAGCATATCATGCAGAACTAGAACTTGTCCGTCACAGTCACCACCAGCTCCAATGCCAATCGTTGGAATTGAAATCGCTTCACTAACTTGTTTTGCTAGATGAGCAGGTATCTTCTCAAACACAATTGCAAAGCATCCCGCATCTTCCAATAACTTAGCATCAGAGATCAATTTTGCAGCCTCTTCTTCTTCCTTGGCTCTTACGGTATATGTTCCGAATTTGTATATTGATTGAGGTGTTAGACCTAAGTGCCCCATTACTGGTATTCCAGCTGTTAGAATTCTTTGAACACTTTCGACAATTTCAGAACCTCCTTCGAGTTTTACTGCATGACCTCCAGATTCTTTCATTATTCGGATTGCACTCTCAAGAGCTATTGCAGAATTCCCTTGATATGTACCAAATGGCATATCGACGACAATAAGTGCCCTATCTACGGCTCTTTCAACACATTGTGCATGGTATATCATGTGTTCAAGACTCATAGGAACTGTCGTATCACGGCCAGCCATAACATTTGAAGCGGAGTCGCCAACAAGAATTACATCAACACCGCCACGGTCCACTAACTTAGCTAGACTGTAATCATATGCTGTCAACATAGTGATTTTTTCACCCGCCCTCTTCATTTCCTGAAGAGTGTGAGTGGTCACTTTGCGAGCGTTTGCATGTACTGACATGTGCGTGCCTCAAACAGTCCGACACGTATCTTAGCCTTCAATCTTCCATGACGCAAATATTGACTGCTTCGCTAAAGAAACCAATGGACCAAAGACCACCTTCACGGCCAACACCGCTATCTTTTACTCCACCGAATGGAACTCGTAAATCACGGTGTAGCCATGTGTTAACCCACACCATTCCTGATTCGATTTTCTCAGCTACTTGACGGCCCCTAGATTTAGACCAAACACTTCCGGCAAGACCGTATTGTGTACAGTTTGCCATCTCAATTGCTTCTTGTTCTGTTTCAAAGGAATGAACTGTAACTACTGGGCCAAAAATTTCCTCAGTAGCAGTTCTAGATGTATGCGATAATCCCGAAATTACTGTTGCATCGATCCACGCACCTGCTTTGTCAGGAATACATCCTCCTGCCAAAACTTCACCACCTTCTTGCTTGGCTAATTCAATGTATGACATCACTTTCGAGCGATGCTCCTCACTAATTACAGGCCCTATTTCAAAATCTTGTAACTCGTGAAGATACTTTGCCATAAATTCATCATAAATCGAAGAATGAACTAGAACTCTTGAACCGCATAAACAAATCTGTCCTGAATTGAGGAATGATGCCCTAAGAACACCAGGAACTGCGATATCTAAATCAGCATCCTGCAATACTATTGATGAGTTTTTACCACCTAATTCTAAACTTAATTTTTTGAACATTGGAGCCGCTGTTGCCGCTACTATTTTTCCTGTAGCGGTGCCTCCAGTAAAGGAAATTGCTTTGATTTCAGGATGCTCAACTATTGCTTGTCCAACCTCTGGACCGTAACCATTTACAATATTGAGAACGCCGTCTGGTAGCCCGATGTCAGTACAGATTCGCCCCAAGAAATGAGCGGTTAAAGGCGTTATTTCGCTTGGTTTAGCAATTACTGTATTTCCCATCAGTAAGGCTGGTGCTATCTTCCATGAAAGTAGGTAAAGAGGGAGATTCCAGGGTGAAATTAATCCAACCACTCCGATTGGTTTGCGAATTACATAATTTGTTGCATCTGCCATTTCAAAGGTTTCTGATTTTAGTGAACGTCCAAATTCTGCAAAGAATCTGAAGTTGTTTACTGAGCGATTAGCATCGACATCCAGGGCAACAGAATACGGTTTCCCTGTATCCAATGACTCCAATCGAGCCACTTCTTCGATTTGTAATTCCAATGCATTAGCTATCTTGTCAAGCCATACACATCTTTCTTCAATTGTTAGCCCGCTCCAAATAGGGAGTGCTGCTTTCGCTGCATTTACAGCATCATCTACATTTTTTGTTCGAGGAATCTTAGCGATTACTGAATTATCTAGAGGAGATATGTCGTCGAAAAATTCGTCAGGAGTTACAAATTCCCCTCCTACTAAATTCTCTACCCGTATCACGCGTCCACCTCATAGTGCCACCTATCTTGGTCTGGGTCCCATTCATCCCAAGTTGGGATAGTTTCCAAGACTCCATTAAGTGATTCAGGAACAATTCCTGAAACAATGAACGCTTTTTGTCTGTGCAAAGGATATGGATTTCGTAATTCTATACCTAAACAACCCAAAATCGACCTTGCGATATACCATGTAGCTTGGGAGTTCCAGCCATGAGCTATTTTCACTACAATCCCCAGACCTTTTGGATAGTCTGGATGTTCAATCGCCATACCTAAGAGACCATCAGCACCCTCTTTTGCTATGACTTTACCTTCTCCGATTTTCAGTATTGTAGAATCCAATCTGTTGAATCCTCCAACCAAATCTGGATGCCTGCACATCGCTTCCCAAAT
Organism: Methanobacteriota archaeon; assembly: GCA_002689345.1. Classification (GTDB taxonomy): domain Archaea; phylum Thermoplasmatota; class Poseidoniia; order Poseidoniales; family Poseidoniaceae; genus MGIIa-K1. Next base: position 25,016 of record NZFU01000022.1, read on the forward strand.
CCAATCTGAATCCTTATCTCTAACTAAACCAGCATAGATCTTAGCCAATTCTGACACTGTATTCGAAACAGTAGGAAGGCCACAACCATCCTTTGCAATACGCAAAGGAGTCCAATCATCACCTAGGTACCTTCTGATTTGCTCCATATATGCAGCAAATACCTGATGTGTGGGCAAAGTGTAACCTGCACGATTCCAACCCTTGGCCTTGCATCCTGCGAGTATTGCAGCATGCTCACCACTACAGGTGTGATACCAACGTCTAGGACGCCTCACTTGGCGACCAAATTGAATCAATGGCACATCCACTGGTGTAAGCATCAGCGGCCATTCTGCCTCGGTTAGAAGTGATTGTGCTGCCGCTACATGTTCAGTATCTCCATTATGGCTTGCAACTGCGATCGCTTTTTGCTCCCATGTATGGTCATCTAACTCTTTGGTGAATGCCTTAAGCATGAACGGTTTCATCATTGAACGACCATAGCATAGGACATTTCCGCCAAATGAATGTATTACTTCATCACCATGACACCAAGCCACAGCACCGTGAATTGTGGTTTCTGAAACCCCATTTCTTCTGTAATCAACCAAAGGTTCCCATTCAACATCTCGACCTGTAGGGATACCTTCAACATCCTCTCCCAATGGTGAGTTTGGATAGATAGCAGAACCTGGTTTGCCAGGAGCTACAGCGGAATTTTTGTCGTGCCTAAGACTCATTAAATCACCCCAGTAACGGTACTACTTCGCTCCACCATGCTTCCATGTTACGAATAACTCTCTCACTATCATGATTAAAGAAATCAAACCAGCACATTAAACGATCATCAGGATGAAACCTGTCCTTAACTTGTAAGGCAACATCCTCTGGATTTCCAATCAGAGCATTATCGACTGCCTTTTCAACTTTCGAAGGGTCTAATGTTCCTTCCAATGCTTTCCAATACTCTCCCAACGCTAGACGTGCTTCTTCATGTGCAGCCTCAGTTTGCTCCTGTGGACTCAGGTGAGGTTCGGCATTTAGGAAAACAAATGTTGTCCTTGGCATGTCTCTTCTTTGCCATTTTCCGCCATCAGGGTGGAACAGTTTACTCATTCTTTCATGTGTTGAATCAATAATTTCCGGAGAGGTTATTGAAAGATTGAATACTTTGACCGGTAAGAAATTATTGACAAATTCCTGTGCTCTCGGGTCATGAGTTCCAGCGATTAATTCCAACTGTGAACGAGGCCAATTTTTGGGGATGATGGATATTTCCTCGAAATCGTATCTTCTATCGATTTTTATTTTGTCAGCAGATTCACCTGCGGCTTCTTGTACAGCTTGCCAATCTTCATCGGAACGGAAATTATCTCTAGTAAGAATTGTTTCTCTGACATCATCTGAATGAATTGTGTCACCTCTTAATAATCTCAAAAATATCTCACTCGCTTCCATGAAAATTTGGCCCCGAAGTGCAGGCCAAGAGGCTTCTTCAATGGAGTTGCGTGGGACGATTCCGTATGGTCTTGCCATGAATTCAAATCGGCCAGCGCTAAACCCGACATGCAATTTTCTACTAGAATCCATATGGGAAAGAAATTGAACTGTATTTGCTACTCTTTCCGCTTGAGCAATAGGACCTCCGCTGGCTAGAATACTTACCACTGCTGAACCTACGTCAATTCTCTTAGTTCTTCTAAATGATTCCATTGCTAGTTGACAAAAATCAGTACACAAACCAACTTCTCCTCTCCAATGTGGAACTACCGGTTTGGAATTCTGTTGCTGAGTTTGAGTAGACAAATGTGCTTGTGCTAGCCATGCAACTCCAAAACCTAAACGGTCTGCTGCCTCTAATTGATTATAATAATTGGAGAACATTTCTGATTCACTAGGTGTAAATCCATTATGGTCGGGAGTCTGTGATATTGAGAAGAATATGTCGAACTCCATGTAATCCCTCTCCTATGGGAGAGGGGCCCGATGTATCAACATCACTATTCAGCGGTAAGTTTGGAAACTCGTTCTCTCACTGGCTTGGGAACTACTTCCCCGGCTTCCATGAATACCGTCATTACCTCTGAAAGTTGGACCATGGCTTCATCTGGTTGGTTGGAAATTTCTGCTAAATCGGCCAACCCCCATCTCGAAACTAATATTCCAGATAACTCCTGCAATTCTGTTGCAAGGGCTAGAGATTCTATCAGCATAGCTTGTGCTTGGTCCAATTCACCCAAAGTAGAATGGGAATGTGCCAAATCTGCAAGTGCTTCCATACGCTCAAACTTCTCGGTTTCAGGAATTATCTCTAACCTTTTTTGCAGATGCAATTGACTGCGCTCAAAATCTTCTTCTGATTTAGCGATATGAGCAAGCAAAGCATGGCCATAAATCATACCTTCTAAATCCTCTGCCTCCTCTCTGAGGCGCATTGAACGATTAGCAAATACTCCCGCTTCATCGCTGCCTAATGACATCAATGAAACATGGTGGAATACACCTGCTGCTAATCCTGCTAATCCTTCTCTCTCTGAATGAACCCCTAGTCCAATTAATTCATCCTTAGTCGCCCCTTGATGCTTCAAGAGTTCGAACTGGCACCAACCTTGATCCTCTGGATTCAAAGAGACCTTACCGGCATGGTCCAGCAAACGCTCAACCAAAGCATCTCTTCCAAGTTCTCTCGCAAGGTCAACTAAGTGTAATGCAAGGCTTGTATTGACAGATTCAAGACCTTCGCCTTCTGCAAACATCTCGAGAACTTCTTCTGCTTGTGATTGATTCATTACTGGCAAAAAATCACCTCAAATAGAGCGCATTCTTCCGCCGTCAACTGCTAATGAAACTCCCCTTATTCTACTGGATATAGGCATGCAGAGATATGCTATTGCTGCGCCGGTTTCGAGAGGGTCAATTAAGCGTCCAATTGGAACTTGTGACATCCATCCATGATGAATCTCATCAATACTCTTTCCTGTACGTTGATTGATAGATTTCGCTAGTGAACCTAAACGGTCTGTATCTGTGAATCCTGGAAGAACATTGTTGATTGTGATACAAGGTGGTAATTCTCGGGACAAAGATTTCGCCCAAGATGCCATTGCACCTCTAAGAGTATTCGAAAGTCCGATATTTGGTATTGGTTCTCTTACCGATGTAGAAATTATATTCACAATGCGACCCATACCAGCAGCTTCCATCAGAGGAACCATTCCTTTGACCAAAGTATGAGCAGCATGCAAGTGACGTTTGAAGGGCGCTTCGAAATCTTCGATGGTATTGTCCAGTAGAGGACCCCCTGGAGGGCCTGCTGCATTATTGATTAGTATATGGCATTCTTCAATTGAAGAAATGAATTTGTCAATTGCTTCTTGATTCTCTAAATCAAGGCTTATTCCCGTATGTCCTTCACCTTCAAGCGTAGAAACAAAATCATGTGGATTTCTGCTTATTGCAGTTATCCTTGCACCCGCCTTCGCGAGCATTTGAGCAGTTGCTGCTCCAATTCCTTTAGATGCTCCACATACGATTGCATGCTTACCTGCTAATGCGGTATTTGAAAATGGATAGTCGTTTCCTAGCCAGTCCATACCAATGCCAAGAGGCGCATGGTATTGAACCTTCACAGCCAATCTCGTATCGATTCGGCTTGTGTTAGCCAATCATCACTAGCGACATCGATGATTGAAAAGTGATCTCCGGGCAACCATAACTTCTGGACATTAGCACCCTTAGCACTCATTGCTCTAGCATAAGATTCAGATTGAGTCCAAGGAACTTCATCATCGTCTTTTCCATGAATTAGAAGAACTGCAGTTTTGGGGGGGTTATCAATCGGATTTACTCTTCTCCAAATTTCTTCATTGCCTTCGGGCAAGCAACCCATCCATCGTCGCACTGCATCGCCATCATCAGATAAATTAGCATGATCTGCAGCGACTAAATCTGCAATCGGCGCTTGTGCAATTGTTAACCAAGGTTTACGTTCTGCAACTGAAGACATCATCAAAGCAAGATGACCTCCAGCTGAATGACCCATCACCATAGAGCGAATAATGTCGATTCCTGGCAACAAGGCAAGTTGACCCCAAGCCCGCATAATATCGGAAAGGGTGTCCATCCACACCCCCTCATCTCCCGGTGACCAACGTTTGAATTCAATATTCCAGGCAGCAATACCTTGTTCTGCAAGGTCCTCTGCGATTGGAGCCATCAAATCAAGAGTGTATTCATCTTTCCAAAAACCACCATGAATCAACATCACGCATGGAACTCCCTGATCCTTTTGGTAAGGAGATGGTTCATCAGGCATATACAGATCAGCGAACTGCCAATCTTCAGCACCCCATTGCATGCGGTCTACGGCCAAACAAATCAACTCATGGTGTGACTCGACTTCGGTCTCGAGGGAATAATACGGTTTCTCTGACGTTCTTTGAACCGGTTAGAACCATGAGTAAACGTGCCACTCCCAACCCCCATCCAGCGTGAGGAGGTGCCCCGTAGCGGAAGCCGTCTGTATAGAATGAAAAGTCCACAGGATCAAGTCCTTTGTTGCGTAAATTTTGTTCTAGTACGTCGACATTGTGTTCTCTTTGGCCACCACTAGTCATTTCATCACGACCATAATTTAGATCAAATCCACGAGATAATTGCTCTCCTGTTGCCCCTACATCGCCAGGTATGTGGTGGATATAGAATGGTTTCATCTCCATTGGCCAACGTGGTAAGAAGTGGAAACCAGGATACTTTGCAGCAATAATGTCGCAGTGAGATGAATCGATATCATCTCCCCAAGAAATATCTTCGCCTGCATCCTGAATCATCTTGATTGCATCACAATACTCGATTCGTGGGAAGGGAAGGCTAGGAACTTCTACAGTAATTGGCTCATCACCTTGACTTGCTCTGTATTCGTTGATGATTTCGATCTGGTCTTGGTCGTGTTCTGCAACCATCTTCCAGATGTGGTGAATCATTCTTTCCTGAACACACATTACATCGTCATCATTCATCCAAGCACCTTCGATATCAAAGGATATGAATTCGTTTAGATGACGATAAGTATCGTGGTTTTCCGCCCTAAATGCTGGTCCGATTTCAAACACTCTTTCCATACCACCAAGAATTGTCAATTGTTTGTACAATTGAGGGCTTTGCGATAGGAATGCAGGAGTGTCAAAGTACATCATAGGGAACAAATTGGTGCCACCTTCGGATGCTGAAGCAATAATTTTTGGAGAATTAATCTCCTTGAAACCTTCTGTAATCAGATGATCCCTTCCATATTGTAGAACTTTTGACCTGAGAGTGAACATTGCATTGACATGAGATCTTCGAAGATCTAAGAATCTGTTATCCAAACGAGTATCTAATCCAATTGAAACTGTGTCGGTCACACCCAATGGTAGAGGTGTTGCAGCCTGGGCTAGAACTGTGAATTTGGATGCTACTACTTCGTAAGTTGGCGGAGGAATTGGTTCACCTTCGGCAACTTTAGGAGGGCGCTTTTGAGCTACTTCTCCTACGATTTGGACTGTTGATTCACGAGAAAGACCTTGAGCGGTTTCTAATTCTTCATCGCTTACTCCGCCTTGCTTTAGGAAGATCTGAACACGTCCAGTTCCATCTCTTACATCCATAAAGCAAATTTTACCCTTGCCGCGGTTTGCTTCCATGTATCCACATACTGTAACTTCGGTTCCAACTAGGCTTTCTCCTTCACTTTGAATTTGGCTCAAAGTATGTGTTCGGAATGAGGTCGGGTGCCAAACTGTGTCGCTCGCCATGCTTAGGGCGTGACACTTTCAAACAAGAAGTCATCGCTGGTAAAAACATAGATTTGATAGAGGATAATATGGGCCCATTAAACATGGCAGGGGATTTATTCACATCTGAGAGTGTGTCCTCTGGACATCCTGACAAATTGTGTGATGCTATCAGTGATGCGATTGTTGATGCTTGTCTGCAAATTGATTGTAATGCCCGTGTAGCGGTTGAGACTAGCGTTAAAGGTGGAATTGAAAAAGGAATTATTCTCTTAGCCGGAGAAGTAACCCTTGAAGGAAATCACCCTGATTACGAGTCAATTGCCCGCAATACTGCTGCCAGAATTGGATATAATTCTCACGACATTGGTTTTGATGCAACTACTATTGAGCGATGTGATGTAATTCAGAAGATTACCGAGCAAGCAGCCAATATCAGTCAGGGTGTTAATAATTCTGAGCAAGGTGCTGGAGATCAAGGTATAATGTTCGGTTTTGCATGTACTGAAACAGAGGCATATGATGACCTAAAGGGACGGTATTTCCCCTTAGCCGCTGCATTATCTCAACGCCTAACTCGAAGGATGACAAATGCTCGAGAAGATGGAACTCTTCCATGGGCTCGCCCAGATGCAAAAAGTCAGGTAACTATCGAATACCAAAATGGAGTTCCAAAAAGAGTCCACACAGTTGTAATTGCCATTCAGCACGATAAACATCTGAAAGACCGTTTCGATGGTTCAGAAGAATCAGAATTGAACTTTGTTCGGGAAGAAATTTCTAAACATGTAGTCGAACATGCAATTCCTTCAGAATTATTACTAAATTCATACAATCTAATCGTCAATGGAACTGGAAGATTTGCTGACCCGGGCGGACCATATGCTGATGCTGGATTAACAGGCAGGAAAATTATCGTTGATACTTATGGTGGCATGGGACGACACGGTGGTGGAGCGTTTTCCGGAAAGGACCCCTCAAAGGTGGACCGCTCGGCAGCTTATGCTGCGAGGTGGGCTGCAAAGCATGTGGTTGCTGCCGGATTAGCAACACGCTGTGAAATCCAATTATCCTACGTAATTGGAGTTGCAAAACCAGTCAGTATGAGGGTCGAATCTTTCGGAACTTCACAACTAAATGATGCTGAATTGACTGAGCGTGTTAATTTGGCATTCGATTTCACACCAAAATCAATTGCTAGAGACCTGGATTTATTGCGACCGATTTATGCTTCCACGTCCGCAGGTGGCCATTTTGGAAGAACTCCTGGTGTTGATGGAGAATTCCCTTGGGAAAAATTAGACCAGGCAAAAATCAATTTGCTTCAGAACTGATTTCCATCGGCCCTTAGGGCCGATTGGATGAAATGCCAGCATTGAGTCGCAAACACCATGTCGCGCAGAGTGAATGCACTCATCTTGGTCATTGTAATGGCTGTTGCACCCCTAGTTCCACTAGCAAGTGCACACCCTAACATCGGTTTATCTACCGATGTGAATCATGTTATCTTGTCACCGGGTGAAGCAACCAACATAACATTAACAATCGATAATAATGGATCAACTATCGAAACCTATTCCGTTGCTGTATCTGGATTCGATTCAGTATGGGAAATTATTCCAGCAGATTCCAATGTCACCAACGTAATCCCAACATTAAGTGCATCGACGACAATCGCTGTACGTTTAGCCACTAATGCTCTGCCAAGCAATTCTGGAACACTAACGATCACGGTTACTGAACCTGATGCAAATATTTCGAGTTCAATCGATGTACTAATCTCGGTACAGGCCCGATATCTTCCGGCAATCGATGCATCTAGTGCAGGAGATAATGGCCTGGTTCAAATGGCACCGGGAGATGAACTAAATCTATCGATATCTGTTACAAATAATGGAAATGTCGAAGATACAATTTTGCTTTCTGTAGATCAAACCCCTGATCTGGCAGGATTTTGGGCAAACTGGACAACCTCCGGAAATCAAAGTAATAATTCTTCAAACAATGGAACTGGAAATAATTCTAGTAGTGGAAATACAACTATTTTGAATAATGTTCTGATGTTTGGTAATAGTTATACCCAATCTAATAATTTGAATCTAATGCTTGAAGATTTTGGAATTGTTAATGCTGATGCGATTACCTCTGGTGGACAGAAATTATCAGGGCACTGGAATAATGTAAATACTCCAAGTCATGTATCTAACACGACACTTCGCGATAACAACACGACATGGGATTATGTGATTTTACAAGATCAAAGTCAGGTTCCTGGTTTTTATCGCTCCAATAGTGACTGGATTGATAGCAAAAATGGCGCAGTATCTTTGGCTGGTGCAATTGATGATGAAAGTTCAGAAGCGGTTCTAATGATGACATGGGGCCGCAGAAGTGGAGATACAAACAATCCAACAATGTATTCCAATTTCTCAGTAATGCAGGATAGATTAGAGGATGGATATATCGATTATCGAGACAATATGTCGAATTCTACTATTGATGTTTGGATTGCGCCGGTGGGTCTTGCATTCCAGCATATTCACGATGCAGTTAATGCTTCAGGCACAGATCCTACTACAAGTGGAAATACATTTTACGATTTGTATAGTTCAGATGGAAGTCACCCCTCGTTGTCAGGCAGTTATCTTGCAGCATGTGTTCTCTATGCCACTATGACTGGTGCTTCACCAGTTGGTTCTAACGATTCAATTTCATTGGCTAGCAATTTGAAATTGGAGTTACAACAGGCAGCGGCTGCTACCGTATTCAATGAAACTTCACACCTTTCTTACCCATGGCAAAATAATAACGCTACAACCTTGATGTCTAGCCCTCAAGGCTGGGAAGTTAGATTCCTAGACGATACAATGGACAATATGTCTGCAGGAGAAACAAGAATGGCTACATTAAAAGTTTCAATTCCTGCTAATGAAAATCCTGGATATTATGGATTTGAATTATTTGCAGCTAGTGCCTTAGGTAATTTTTCACTGAGCACTACCATGGTGGTTAACGTTACAGCCGTGCATGATTTATCATTCACTCATATTGCAGGAGATATGTTGCTGCCTGGAGCAAATACAACATCTACAATACAAATCACCAGCCTCTCTACAGCAGATGGCGATTGGACTTGGCAAACCGGAATTATATCTGGCAACTGCTCTGCACATTTAGCTGATTTACAAACAATGATTCCAGCCAGTGGCACATATGATATTGAGATTGAGATTATTGCAAGTGCTAATACGCATGTTAATGATGAATGTGAAGTCTCTCTTCAAGGAATACTAGATATTGATTCATCAATTATGGAAGATTATCAATTTTCAGTCACCGTTGGTGAGATGTGGGCTCTATCCATGGTTCTGCCAACATCGATTAAATTAGATGTTGATGAGGCTGAAACATTCAATGTTGTAGTCAGTAATGATGGTACAGAAGAAGATACGATTTCACTTATTGGGATTGACTCTGAAGGGGTTACATTCACCAATCCATCTCCTGTAACATTAGCGAGAGGAACTTCGGTTTATGTTGTAATGGAAGTTATGATAGATTCGGCATTAGTAGGAAATATCACTCTTGATTTCACTATGTCATCGACCAACAGTGGAGTAGGGAGCATAAACGAGAGTGGATTATTCGAAGTAAAAGAATACGCTGAGTTAGCGATGACAGGACCTGCAGATGGCCGAATTGTCATCACCCCTGGACAAAACTCCTCGGTAATGCTCAATGTATCTAATGATGGTACAAGAGATCTAGAATTGTCTGTCTCGATCAGTGGTCTACCGAATGGAATAACTGTACTGCAGGGAATAGAGAATCTAAATCTAGATGCTGGCAGTTCTTCAGATATTGAACTTGAATTACTTGCGGCTTCTGGACTTCAACCTAGTAGTGCTACTTTTACAATAACATTTGATGGCGGATGGTCATCAACACAATTGACTATGGATTTACAAATAGCCGATCGGCATGAAGTATTGGTAGATTCTAGTGAAGATCGAATCATTGCATCGCCATTGAGTGATTCGGAACTGACGGTATTGATTACAAATTTAGGTACTTCAACCGAAACGTTCGTTGCTAACATTGACAATTCACAGGTCAATGATTGGTTCACGATAAGTGTTGATACCCTTTCACTTACCCTTGAATCTGGACAATCTGGAAGTATTACATTATCTGCTAGAGAAATTTCAGCAGGGGCACCAGTTAGTGGTAGCCCCTTGATAATTACAATTACCAGTACCGCTGATTCTGAAGTTACAGATTCGTTAGAAATAGAAATTGTCCCACAAGTTGCTGACGGCCTAATCACTGTAATGAGTGATGATGATGAAGCAGAACCTGGAGAAGCAATTTATGGTAATGTAATAATTACGAATCTTGGAACAGCTACCGACTCAATGACAATCGATACCGTTGAAATGGATTGTAATATTGATGATGTCGCAATTGAGTTGGCACCAAGTATGTCATCTTCTCCTATCCCATGGTCATGTACTATTGGAGAAAATGAAAATGCAGGAATGAATGCATTGACATTTAGATTAACTTCTGCAACTCGCTCTAATATGATGGTCACTGCAACTGAAGCTTACACTGTAGAGCCGACCTGGAGTAGCAATGTTATTGCATTTACATTCGATAAAAATGACCTTGTTTTCGATGAAAGTATCGAACAACAAACGATTTCTATAACCGTTTGCAATCAAGCAAATACCTATGTTGAGGGGAGTTTGGAATTAATTGGAAAGAATGAGCCACAGATGGATGGATTATTCTACCGAGCAGGTGAAACTGGTATCAATTCGACATACAGTCTTGCTAGTAACGGTTGTCAAGACTTCCGCTTGATGCTAACTCCACTAAATCTAGATGGCTTCGATGCAGTTTTGACTATCAATTCAGTTAGTCAAGTTGAGGGGCAAACTGTTCGAGATGTATCGCCTGAATTAAGAGCAGAGGTAGCAGGCCCTCATCTCCCGCCTGATGGTTTGAATTTAGGACTCTTTGAATTGGACAATAAAAACTCACTAATTCTACTATCAACCGGATGGGTTCTTTCACTCTTGTTACTGGCATATATTCGCTTATTTAGAAAGCCTGTAGCCGAAGAAGAGGAAGAAGAGGAAGAAGAAATTCCACTTGGACCAAATGAAGTTCGTGTCGATGAATACAACAAGGTCACATGTTGTTCATGTGAAGCCAGATTAGGTGTACCTGAAGGAAGTGAGCCACCATTCAGATTTACTTGTCCTAAGTGTGACACCCGAATCCGAGTTGTTGAGTAATCATCTCTTTTGAGCAAATAAAAGGAAGGCTGTGTGGCCAAACGGACCATTGACAGGACGCATCCCGCCTTTGGAGGTTGTTCCCCATTGTCGTTCGATCAATTCACCAGCCCATTCAACAACTAGGCCAGCCTCTTCACATGATTTCCAGCACGCCTCTAGTTGCGAAGTTGTAGGTGCATAACAAGCGAGTCTACCTCCGTAATTCAGTTTAGGGGCGCAAGCCGAAATGGCAGGGGAGTGGACTGGCATATCGAGAATAATTGCGTCTAGATTCAAATCAGGAACTACATCTTCCACCATCCCTTCTAAATGCGTATGTTTAGGGAATTCTGCAAAACATTCACTCACTCTTTGAAGATTTAACAATCCAATTTTAGCATGCTCGTTTCTTGGTTCTGCTGTGACTAAATGTCCAGAGGAGCCTAGTACTCTAGCAAGGTGCATTGAAAGTCCACCTGAGCCCAACCCCGCCTCTAAAACGGTATCTCCAGAGCCAATTCCTAATTTTGTTATGAAAGCGCCAGCATCTTTGGAGGATATTGTCTGTGCTCTTCTAGCCATTCCAGAAATTAATTCAGGTAATCTTGGAGGTAGAATTCGCAGATATTTCTGACCGATTAAAACCTCATCTCCTATAGCCGAATCTTTGAGTAGTGTAGCGGTATTGAACACTCCTAAACCCTTGTGTTTAACCATCTCATCGATTACTTCGACAACATAAATCCGCCCCTCAGGTTCCATCAGGACTGCGTACTCTGCCATGCAACTCCGAGGAGAATGATACCAAGAACGATTCGCATCATATTTTCAAATATACCCCCGTAGGGGGTGTGACAAATACAGCGCATATTCAAATACCATGTATAACGAGGCGAAGACATGAAGACCGTACGTGCTACTGCTTTCTCTATTGTTGCCTTAATGCTAATTAGCATACTTGCATCATTTGGAGGACTTGTTGCTGAAAATGAAAATATTAACTCTCAACTTGCTGATGAACCAGTTGAAATGGAGGCTACAAGCCCTGGTCACCCTGTTTTCGCAGAATATATGGGCGCACATTGGTGTGGACCCTGTATTACAGCTACAAATAATTTGAAAAATTTGTACAGCACTAATGGAGGAGGAGGAACTCAATCCGCAGATTTTACTTTCGTATCATTTTGGGAATCTCAAACATCTGGATGGCCAGCTGATTCCCCAATCAATCGCAGATCCCACATCCAAAACGCTCCAGGATACACCGGCGGAATCCCAGTTACGGTCTTTGGCGATGCACCGTCCGGCACATACTACACGGTAGGTGGGCAATCGTACGACAGTTACTACCAAAATGGTGGAAACATGCATAACGCAAACGATTACGCATTATCTGTTACTCAATCCGAAAACGGGAATAACATGGATATCGAAATCACTGCTGTATACAGTGGTTCTGGCTCAAAGAACGTATACCTCTACGCAGCAGTAACTGAAGAGAAAGGATACGAACCGTACACAGCAGGTAGTGGCTCAGACCACCCACCAAATTTGTGGAAAAAGTGGCTACTAAACAGCGGAAGCAACGGATTCGAGACATTCACATTAACATCAGGTACACCAGTGACCAAAACTTGGACAGTACCAACTTCAACCGCAAGAGCAGTAAGCGGAATAAGTTCAGCTGATAACTTCCTCACAGTTGCAGCATTATTGGATGGAGATCACTCCTCTCATCGCAATGTAATCTCTGCAGCAGACTCTAACATGGCACCAACTATTGACGTGGGCGTTAAGACTTTCACAACAAATAATCCATCTGCACCTAATGGCGGTTACATTAACGGTGACTTCATTGATCTTGAAGCAACCATCGTCAACAATGGAGTGGACGCATATAGTGACGGTGGAAGTGTAAAATTCTTCTACAAGGCAAATAATCAGCCAGTTTATGTTGGCCAAACTCATTCCCTTGCAACCTTTGCAAATAATGGAGATACACAAATCTTCAATGGTCAAATCGACACAACAAATATTCCGGAAAGTGCATACCAAACTACATTCGGAGTTGAGATTTCAAACCTAGTTGCAGATAAATCAAGTAACAACAATGATGCTACTGAAATTATTCCTCATGACTTGGAACCTGTTGCACGTAAGGCTCAAGTGATTGGAAGTAACGAAATTGAAAGAGGAGACGACTTCCTGGTTGAAGCAAAAACTACTTTCAACGATGGAGTAGACACTGACACCTCGTTCTTCACATTTGAGTTGAAAGTAAAATCTGCTGATGAGACCGATTGGGATTTGTACCCCGGTATAGTCACAGGAGGGGATGAAATATTCCAAGCAGGAACTGCAAATGAACACTGTCAGTTCTTGGTTAGTCCAGATATGGCAATGGGAGCAGGATATTATGACATCCAAGTACGTTCTATCGATTCCCGCTCACAAGAGAGTAATTGGCAAATTACCGAAAATGCTTTCGAATTAAAGAATGCACTTCCTATAATTAATTCTGAACCAGTACACAGCGTCAAAGTTGAGTCCGGAGATCAAAGTTCTTTAACAGTTGATGCCCAAGACCAAAGGGTCGACATCTCTGCTAATGTAATGGATGCTGAAACTGATTTGAAGGACCTTGTAATAACCAGCGACAGCCCTAATTTCATTGGGTGGCATAGTGAAACTGGTGAAATAGAAGTATACTTTGATACCATTCGATTCGTCAATGGCCAACCTGCAGCAAGTGGCATTGAAATTTCAGTCTTTGACGGAATAGATACTGCATTCGGTACCCTTCTTTTCAACGTGGTTGAAAACGGTCAACCTCGTTGGGCTGGTGTCGAAAAGCAATATGTAGACGAGGGCACTACTGCTTCTCTATTCTTGCTACCGTATCTTTCAGATACTGACGAAAATGGAAATGTAGTTTCTGCTGAAAATTTAAACATTGCAATCGTTGACAACACCAATGAGGAATTGTTGAATCTTACATTGAATGGTTTTACTTTGAATTTCGCTACCGCTGATGATGATATCACTGGAGAAACAACTCTTAAGATTCGTGCAAGCGATGGACAAAGTGAATCTGACCAACTGATTACGATTGCAATCAATCCAATCAACGATGCCCCTAGACTGAATCTGTCTGAACTTGAGGGACTACGACTAAAGGTGGGAACTCAAAAGGTAATATTCCTAAATGAAATCTTGAGTGATGTTGATGGTGATGTCGATGATGTATATGTTACAGCTAGTAACCCAACTCCTGGAGCTGCTCGCATCAACATATTAGATAATACTCTGACCTTGTTGTGGGAAAATGAAGGGATGCAGACTGTTACAATTCAGGTTGAAGACCGTTACGATTCAAACATCTATGTATTAGTTGTAGATGTCTACGATAGTATGCCATTACTAGTGGGTGATGGACCAGATGCTGATTTGCGTGTCTCTGTGTCCAATGTTTACATTGGCGAGGTCCCGGAAGTTACAATGTTCTTGAATATGGATGATGTCACTGTTACTGACTTGACAACCACATGGAGATTGTGTAACGCAGAATATTGTTCACTACAAGAAATTCACGAGCATGATATCACTTCCAAGAGTGTTGGTTGGACCTTTGACCCAGTCAAGGGCCAAATCGATGATTCCGGTATGGCGCCATTCCATTACATTGAACTTGCAAAGGTAACCGCCATTGCATCCAATGGTGATAAATTCGAATTCAAGGATTCAATGAAGTGGACTGCAGATGAAATGCCACCAGGCCCTGATACAATGACTGATGAAGAAGTCGTTGAATTAGTCGCTGAACTTGATGCTGCAATTGCAAAATTGAATACTGAAATTGAAGGATTAACTGAAGGCACTCCAGAATATGAAGAGGCAAAGGTTGAGCTTAATGAGTTAGAACAAGAGCGCAAAGATGCTTGTGAATACACCACATGTATAACACAAAATTCTGGTTCTGGAGAAGATGTTGAAGAATCAACACTAGATCTAACAGTAATTTTAGCCGTAATTGGAGTGGTTATCATTGCACTATTAGCTGGATTAATGTTCATGCGCGGAGGCAATGGAGAAACATCTGAAGTGATGGTCAACTGGGCTAATGAATTACCTTCTAATGATGTAGTTGCAAACTCGATGTATGGAGGAGCACAAGAGATCTTCCAGCAACCTGTTGCAGTACCTGCTACAGTGGTTCAACAAGTTCCTCCAGGAGCACCACCTCTGCCAGCTGGCGGTCTACCTGCAGGCTGGACTATGGAGCAGTGGGCATATTACGGGCACCAGTACCAACAGTAATGAGTGACTAAACACTCAAATTATGGTCTATGGTGTATGCCAAACGGCTAAAACGGACTGTGTTGGAGGACTAATTGTGAGCGGAGAAGAAATTGTTGACACACCTGACTCTGAGCAGCAGGATTCGACTCCAGAGATGGAAGAAGAAATGGTCACGATTTGGAGCCCAGAAGCTGCAGATAATATTGAAATCAATTCAACACCAATTGATGAGTGGGTTCGGGGTGTTGATTTCAAATCTACAGAAGATGTACCTATCCCTGAAAGATTAGTCGACCAAGTTATTGGGCAAGATGCAGGTTCAATTGTTATTCGTAAAGCTGCAGAACAACGCAGACACATGATGATGATTGGAGACCCAGGTACTGGTAAATCCATGCTCGCAAGGTCGATGACTGAGCTATTACCTCAAGATAAACTCGAAGATATCCTTTGTTATCCGAATGAAGATGATGAAAATGAACCACGTGTTCGCACCGTACCAGCTGGTCGTGGCGACCGTATTGTTAAGAGCCAAAAAGAAGCGATCAAGATTCAGCGAGAAAAGAGTCAGAAGATGCTAATGATTGGTTTTGTAGCTGTGGCATTCTTGTTAGCGGTAGTTGCTATTCAAAGTGGCGATATTCTAACTCTACTGTTTGGAATGCTACTGCTGATGTTTGGATATATGTTCTTGCGTTCACGTATGGGAGGAGCTGATGAAGCCCGTATTCCGAAAGTACTTGTGAAACATCAAGGACAAGACTCCCCACCGTTTGTAGATGCTACTGGAACACTTTCTGGTAGCCTATTAGGTGATGTAAGACATGACCCCTTCCAAAGTGGTGGCATGGAAACTCCCGCCCATGATAGAGTTGAGCCTGGTGCTATTCACCGAGCCCATGGAGGTGTATTGTACATTGACGAGATCAATCTCCTAAGACTAGAGGAACAACAAGCACTCCTAACTGCAATGCAGGAGAGAGCATTCCCTATATCTGGACGTTCTGAGCGTTCAAGTGGTGCTCTAACTAAGACCGAAGCAGTACCTTGTGATTTCATATTGATTGCTGCAGGCAATCTAGATGCAATTCAGGGAATGCACCCTGCACTAAGAAGTCGTATCCGCGGATATGGATACGAAGTATATGTTAATTCACATATGCCTGACACAACCGCAAACCGAAGACGTCTAATCAGATTCATAGCACAAGAAGTTCGTAGAGATTTAGGAACTTCGAGAGAGATTCCCCACTTCGATAGATCTGGAGTCTCAGTCATTCTAAGAGAAGCACAACGTCGTGCTGGCCGTCGAGGTAAATTGTCGCTTAGATTACGTGAACTTGGTGGATTGGTTCGAATCGCAGGAGATTTAGCGTGTGAAGAAGGTGCAGAGTTGACTACCTCTCGCCACGTACTAGCTGCCAGAAATATTGCTAAACCACTTGAGCAGCAAGTTGCTGATAGAATGATCGAGCGCCGACTTGAATACTCCCTAATAGTGAATTCAGGGAATAGAATAGGTCGTGTCAATGGCCTAGCAGTACTTGGAGCAGATTCAGGACTTTCAGATTACAGTGGTATTATGTTACCAGTAGAAGCCCTTGTAACTCCATCTCTAGCGAGTGGTGGAAGGGTGTATGCTACTGGTGGACTTTCTGATTTGGCTAAAGAGAGCGTTACCAATGTAAGTGCGGTAATTAAGAAGTTGACAGGAAAGGATGTTTCTGATTATGACATACATATCCAATTCGTCGATACTCATGGAGTCGATGGGGACTCTGCATCGATTACAATTGCTACCGCGATTATCTCTGCTTTAGAAAACATCCCAATTCGCCAAGATTTGGCTATGACGGGAAGCCTATCGGTCAGAGGAGAAGTTCTACCAATTGGCGGGGTTACTGCAAAGATCGAATCTGCAGCTAAAGCAGGAATCAAGACTGTCGTCATTCCACGTGCAAATGCACAAGATGTATTACTAGACCATCAATTCGAAGGAATAGAGGTTATTGCTGTTGATACACTCGATGAAGTAATGGAACATGCATTGCTAATAGGCGACAAGAAAACTAGTTTGGTTGAACGATTATCTGCTGTTATCGATAGATTGACCCCAGAGGTATCACCAAGTAGTCAACTTTCTTGATTCAGATTCATTTGAAGTCTTTTCAGCAGGTCTTGGGATTTCTCTAAAGACACATTTCATAAAAAAAACAGTGTATAACTCAAGTATTGGAAATGTTTGTCGCACAATATGGGAGAACATATTGAGCAAGGTGGGAATCATTCGTTTCATCGAAGAATTGCAACTATTTCTCATGCCGCAATCTTGCTAACTATCTTGTGTTTGGCAATGATCCATCTTGAAAGTGTTCTCAAACCATTCTTCATTGCGCTTGGAATATATTTTGTCCTAAAGCCTGGTGCTGATTGGTTATCCAAAAACCGTTTCCCGGTATTCTTGTCATACATTACTATGCTACTGCTATTCATTTTGATTATCACATCAGCAGCATTCTTTGCTTGGTCACAGGCTGAGAATTTAATTTCAGATGACGATAAGCAGGAAGAATACAATGACAAATTAGACAACAAGTGGAAGAAACTCAAGAATGTCCCGATCATTGGACCTGCGATTAAAGAATCAGTCAAAGGTGATGGTGGCACACTAGGTGGTGATTTACAGAGTATAGGAATAGGCTCAGGCGGTTCTGCGACCGATCTCATCGCCTCAGTACTGAGTCAAGTAGGTACAATGGTTACGACTAGTATAACCGTTCTATTCTTCCTAATATTCATTATTTTTGAGGCACATCTTCTGCCTGGCCGAATCGAAAGAGCATGGCCTGGAAGTGCAACTGAACGGGTAGATGTGATTAATTCCCAGATACAAGAAGGTATCAACACATACATCATTGTCAAAACCGGTTGTGGGATTGGAAGTTCAATAATAGCGGCGGCAATAATGCTAATGTTTGATATCGATTTATGGTTCGTATGGGCTGTAATGACATTCATTCTGAATTATGTGCCATACATTGGTTCACTAATTGCAACAATTCCGCCATTAATTCTAGGATTGATTGTATTGAAACCTGCTATGTTGATAATCATGACAATATTGTTACTTGTAAATCAACAATTTTGGGGTAATTACATTGAAACAAAGTGGGCAGGACGTGCTTTGGATTTATCTCCAGTAGTTCTGTTACTGATTACTGCATTCTCATTCTGGCTTTGGGGAATTCTTGGGATGATTTTGGCAGTACCACTATTTGCAATTGTCAAGATTGTACTAGAGAACATCGAAGAAACAAGACCTATTGCTATACTTCTATCCGAAAGAGCCCCTACACTACAAGAGGCATGGGAAGATGCACTAAAGGATGGAGTCCTTTCAGATGGCGAATCCCATAAATTATCTGAATTGCAAAAAACCTTGGGGGTTTCGGATGCAGAGGTTTTACGAATTTCAGGGAAATCAGCCGCCATTACTATCCTGAAAAGAGGTCGTGCTAGACAGGATGAAATCGATATCATCAATACAGTCCTAACAAATCGGTTGGGTTTGGATATATCTTTCGAAGTGGTTCCTGGTAAAATTTCAGCACCAATTAGAGATAAACTCTCCAAACTAATCGAATCATTAAATTCTGAATCGGAAGAAGAGTGATCAGAGAGTTTCTCGGAGTAACTTTTCTAATTCGGTATTGATCATCAAAATCAGAGTTCCAAACTCAGGTGGGATATTTGGGTCCTCATATAACTCCTCGAGTTTAGCTTGTGTAATCGCTATACGAATGTCCATTTCCTTTGATTTATTCAATAGCCATTGTTCACAAGCTTCCTTAGCACCCTTACGGATATTGCGTGGTACTTTAGGGTCATCAATCTGATTGATAACTGTGGCTATTTGGCCCAACTTTGTTTCGATGTCGGACATAGTAATCAACTGTACAAAGACTCGTACAAAAGGTGCTCAAGAGTGTCGGCTTTAAGGTGATTGCCGCTATCCGTCCAACATGGATTCAGCAGAAGTCATCTCCTGGACTCGGTTAATTGTGCTTTTTGGAGCCCTTGGAATAGCAGCATGGCTCGACCATAAAGAGAGGAGAGTCCCGAATGATTTTTGGATTACTTGGTCTAAACCTGCAATATTTCTTTGGACTCTAGATCTGCTAGTTTCCCAGGCTCAGTGGTATGTTTATGCAACTGCTGCAGGTATGGTAGCTTATGCCTCAATAGCAGTCATCGGACGTCCTACAATTAAGGATATTAGTTCAGGAAAACGCTTAGATATTGCAGTTAGCATATGGTACCTCATTGGAATAATAGGTGTTATTCAGGGTCTTGTATTACACTCTAATGAAAATTTACTTTCGGTCATATCAGGTGAAGCCAGCGAAGACTCAATATTGTGGTGGTCAACATTTGCAGTATTTATTCCAATATTCCTAGTAGACATGGCTTGGAGAATGCGTTTGATACATGGTGGTGCTGATTGTAAAGGCTTGATGTGGATATCAATCCTAGTGCCATCCTGGTCGAGTATTCCAATCCTATTCCCTGATTCGATGGAGTCTGCAACAATAGCAATGCCTCCCGCAATTGCGCTCCTAGTATGGGGGGGTCTGGCATTCTTGGTTTTACCATTAGTTATGGTTGTCAAGAACTTGATGAATGGAAATACAACTTTGAAATTGATTTGGCATGCCGAAAAAATGGACATCGATAATGTACTCAAAAGCCATGTTTGGTTATTATCTACAATTGCTGAAATGCCAAGCGGTGAAAAGAAAATACTTCACCGAACTAGAGCACCGAGAAAAACCCCAACCGTTGAACAATTGACTGCACAAATCGATGTATTGAAGGAAAATGGGGTTGAAGAAGTATGGGTGACAAGAAAATACCCGTTACTAGTATTCTTATGGCCAGCAATAATTCCACTATTCTTGATAGGTGGACCAATGGCATACATCATGCCACTAATTGGGCTATGATCAAATACCCTTGCGTTCGATATTCTTTGGGCGTAGACCCTTGTATCCACACTTGCGGCATGCCGCAGCACGGACTGCATTGCGTGCGTTACACTTCATGCAAATCTTTCTGTGAAGCAAACGTGCTTCTGCCTCAGGGAATCGAGCCATGATGCCGGCGACCAACTTCCGGTATTTAACCCAAACCCGTGTCGAAATTACCCACTGTTTGAAGCACCGAGGCCCCGTGGAGTCATTTGTGCGCATAATCAGGTTGCCTGGAATACATCATGATGCCAACGCAGTCATCTTCTCAGGAAGTGATTCTAATGTGTTAGTAGATGCAGGGACCACATGGTATCAGATGCTCCAAGTGGAGCGTATTGCTGGTCACATGGACAATAAGAAACTCAATAGAATTCTATTGACCAGCCGCCGATATCCATTCGCAGGTGCGGCAAAACACATTGCAGAATCTCATGGAGATATACCAATTCATGTTCATCCGGATGCGATATCTGTATTGGAGACCGGCGATTTTTATTCAACATGGGCGAACCGCTATGATTCGGATATGCCAAGTACCAAATGCGAACCTGTTGAACAAGGAGACGTTTTTGAGTTGGGAGATGGGTCACTGTTCAGTTTGTCATTACCAGGCCATTGTACAGATGGCATGGGATACTATGAGAGAGACAGAGGAGTTTTGGTAACTGGTGCTGTATTGCCTAGAGCAGATACTCCATGCCGCTGGGATATGCCAGGAGGTAGTTTACCGGAACTAATTACATCTCTGAAAACGATTCATGACCTTTCTCCGAGTAGTATTGTTCCTGCCAGGGGACCTACTATCAAAGGTAGTGGGCGAATTGATGAAGTTCTAAATCAGCACCTCAATTTCTTGGAGGGCTGTCTCGAAAACGAGGGGGAAGTACCCCGAAGTTGGCCTAGGCCTGCTCGAACAGCCTACTTCTTGGTATCAGATCCGCCTTGGCCACTAATAGAGAAAGAAGTCTCAAGCAAGAGCGAGTGATTTTTGTCCCGTCCACGAGACTACCTTTCTCTCCCATCCTTGCTGAATGTGAAGGTCTTGACCAATTATTCGTAGTGCAGACGCTGGCCCGTCTAATTCGAACAGATTCACTACACGATTTGGCACACTAGGCCCGACCATGAATACGGTTCCATTCTCACAGCCAACTAGTATACTTTCTCCACTAATCGAAGAAGCACATAGTGAACGTATTTTCGATTTACCTACTACGAACCTATCTATTACTTCCATTTTGGCAAGTGAAATCATATTTACTCCACCATATTCATCGCCTGCTACTATTCTTTCAACCATTCCACTAGGACCGATTAATCCTAACAAAACACTCGCTTGGGCTTCTATTCTAACTCTTCTTTGCCGACCGCCTTTCGGTTTCCAAACAATGGTTGCGTCGTCCATTGCGACTACGCATCCATCAGCTGTAACCATCGAGCGAATCACTGTTCTCAATTGTCTCATGACAACTGAATTGCTGGCCTTAGGTCTACTTTCATTTCCCACACCCGTTGGGTGAAAGTGAAAGTGAATCAATAGTGTGAACTTGTGTCGTCCTTGTTATCCTTCTTCCATGCCTTGTAACAGCCCTTACAGACACGGACACGGTTCTTTCTAACGGAGAAGGTTCCTTCGCCCCAAGTATCAATGGCATTCTCTTGACTAAGGGAGCGTCCGCCCTTGTGTTTGTCTGCAAAACCATCACAACTTGAAATTCCACAAGGGATTTCCCCTGGCTTCTCAACTTTGGTGGTATTGGCCTTCTTGCGCTTGCTAGAAGGGACTCTTACCTTTCGCTGGACACGGTTGGTTCGTCGGCTCATACATCACATGCGGTAGCAACGGACAAATGAATATATCTTCAATTTTGACTGGATTCACCTATGCTCTTGAAGATACCTTCGATTAGGCGATTAAGCCCACGCAGGGTTACTTCCGATACGTTTGCAACTTCACAAATCTCTGCTTGGGTTCTCTTATGTCCGGATTCGGCAGCTGCTTTGTAAATCAAAGCTGCAGCAACACCCATAGGTTTCTTACCTTGCCAAATCTCAACATGTGGTTGTAAGGCCAACCACAGTCTGTCAACTTGTAGTTGAGTATTTGGAGGCAACTTTAGATCACTAATGAATCGTCCAAAGTAATCTGATGGTGATGAAATCTTATGCATATTGAACTTGCGAGAGATGTGACGAATCATACGAGATAACTCCTTTTCGTCTACTTCGAAGGCTTTTGATATGTCTGGAATCTGGCGAGGGACTCCTTCTTTGCGAGCAACAAGGTATGTGCACGCTGCGGTAACACCTGCTATCGAGCGACCAGTGACGAATCCTTGGTGAGACAGTATCTTGTAAAGACGGCATACTTCCTCATTCATTGACTTAGGGAGTCCTGATTTGTCTCGAACAGTTTGGTTAGCCTTAACCAGATTACGAGCGCGGCTTTGACGAGTTTTGGAGCGCTCATCATAGACACGACGGCGACGCCAATCTCTTCGGGCCTTTGCAGACATACCCAATCGCCCTGCTGCACCACTAGTAAGGTCTGATTTTGAAATTGAAGTATTGAGGCCTTTGTCAGCTAGGGTGTAGGTAGCAGGAGCACCTACGCGTGAGCGATCAGAGGTGTTGTCGTAATTGGTCCAATCTGCGCCAGGGTCGATACTATTCTCTTCAACAACCAATCCGCAACCTCCACAAGATATCTCGCCACGAGAGGAGTCTGTGTTCCAGTCGATGACTCCACACTCGTCACAAGGCTTGGTATGGCCCTCGGTAATTCGTCGCTGCGGACGACTTGTGCCAAGTCCCTTACGGGCAATATTGTCGCGCTGCATATTCATCTTATCTTCCGCCAGGCGGCGGGTTTTGTCGTCTTGTTCCATGTCTAGTCAACCCCGAGTTATGTAGTTAGGTCACAGGCTTATATAGATTCCTGTGGCATTCCCGCTTGTTAAGTGCCAGACTGCCCTATCGGCGAACCTTTTTCCTTGCTAACAATAGTAATGTGTCGCCGCCTTATTTAAAGTCGTGGTTTTGATGTATCAATAACGTACAATCTAGAGGCAGAATCATAGATTCTAGAATTTGTCTTAAGCGAATTATTTTCGGTTAAAATGGTTGATTTTCAGTGAAATGGAACAGCGCATAGTTCATGCACTCTATGGTATGCGCTAGAGATGGGAATACTATGCCAGCCACAGTTGTACTCGGCGCCCAATGGGGAGATGAAGGCAAGGGAAAGCTTGTCGACCGCTTAGCAGAAAACGCTACCTGGGTAGCAAGATTTCAAGGTGGAAACAATGCAGGGCATACTGTCGTATTAGGCGATAGAGTCCTGAAATTCCACCTATTGCCATCAGGAATAACCCGTGAAGAATGCGGATTGGTCTTAGGCGATGGCATGGTAATTGACCCATGGGTCTTGGATAGAGAGTTGAATGATTGGGTTGAAGGTGGAGGAAAAGATCCCGCTGGCCACCGATTATTCATATCTAATCGCGCTCACATTATCCTTCCATATCACACCTATATCGATGGCCTAGACAAGAAGATCGGCACCACTGGTAGAGGCATAGGGCCTACATATGCTGACAAAATCAATCGTATTGGACTTCGTTTCGCAGACCTTCCTTACTGTAACTTTGAAGAAATGGCAGAAAGACAGAATCAATCTTTGGAAGATGCAGGTTGCCGCCAAAGAGTAACAGCTTCTGAACTAGAAGAACAGATTGGTTGGATTCGCCAGCGTTTCGCAAGCGCCATTACTGACACAGGTATTCTTCTTGATAACGCTTTGAAGATGGGAGAGAGAATTATTTTGGAAGGTGCTCAAGGATGTCTGTTAGATATTGACCAAGGAACATTCCCCTTCGTGACATCGTCTGTAACATCCAGAGGAAATGCAACACACGGCGCTGGAATACATCCCGGTCATGTTGAATCGGTAATTGGCATCACTAAAGCCTACATCACCCGTGTTGGAAACGGACACATGCCAACAGAATTATTCGACGAAGATGGAGATCACCTAGGCACAGTAGGACACGAATTTGGCACCACCACTGGAAGAAAGCGCCGATGTGGCTGGTTTGATGCGGTTGTTATGCGTCATGCAAATAGAATCAATGGATTTACAGAATTAGCCCTAACAAAACTCGATGTCTTAGGCGGATTAGATGAAATCAAAATTTGTGTAGGATACAAAATGGGTGATGCAGAAATAAATGAGATGCCTGCGAGTGCTATTGCATTGGAAGACTGTGAACCAATTTATGTTACAATGCCGGGATTCCCTTCACACTCATTGGAAGAATGGTTGGGGATTGCTCGAAGATGTAATTCGCAAGAAATAGGATTTACAGGACTCCCTGCAGCCGCCCAAAATTACATCAAAAAATTAGAATCACTTCTTGGAGTAACAATCTCATCCGTCGGGCTTGGCCCAGACCGTGATGCAACTGTTGACCGCGTGTGAAGTCTCAAAAGGGAGAAGCCTACCCGCAGGGATTAGGGGCGCTTAGCTCAGTTGGAAGAGTGCTTGGTTTGCAACCAAGATGCCGGGGGTTCAAATCCCCCAGCGTCCACCACCCTTAATCTTCAATTGATGTCACGAGTCCTATAGGTCTCATTCGGCAGTAAATTTACCCCATTATATTGGGCGGATTGATTTGTTTAGACCACCAACATTCAAGAGTCTTGAGAAACAGGCTACTCCATGGTAGAGATGCCCCCGGTTGGCAAACGTGTCAGAATGGTGGCAGAAGGTCCAGCAGGAAGTACATCTCACGAAGGTGTAGTCCTACCTGGAGCCGCACAAGACCATATCACAATTAAATTGGTCAATGGCTACAATGTTAGTTATCCACTAAACACCGTGACATCAATTGATGAAATTGGCGATAGAACTCCAAATACAAGTTCTACTGGAAAGGTCGAGCAAAACCAACATCTCCCCAAAGTAACAATCATTCACACTGGAGGTACGATTGCATCTAAGGTGGACTATGCAACAGGTGCTGTAATCGCAAGATTTGAGCCTGAAGAATTGCTGTCAAGTGTACCTGAGATCCTAGAAATTGCAAATCTCGATGCTGTGAAATTAGGCAATATGTGGTCCGATGATATCAGGCCAATTCACTGGAACAAAATGATTGATGCGTGTCAAGAAGCATTTGATTCTGGCTCGGTTGGAGTAGTAATTACTCATGGTACCGACACCCTACACATCAGCGCAGCTGCTCTTTCATTTGCATTCGCTGGAAATGGAGGGAAACCAGCCGGTAGAATTGTCTTCACCGGCTCCCAAAGATCTTCTGACAGAGCATCGTCCGATGCTACTGAAAATCTTCTATCAGCAGTCTATTGGGCTGCAAATGGTCCAGAAGTAACCGGTGACCGAGATGCTGCTGTCACAGTAATGCATGCTGGTTCAGGCGATGGTGTCTGCGCAGTAAGCCCTGGCGTAGGAGTAAGAAAGATGCATTCAACCAAAAGAGATGCATTCCAAATGGTAAATGGAGAAAGGATTGGAGAAATTACAATCTCCAGAAATGGTCTATCGCACACTACAACATCTAGCACTCAGAATCGAAGCGTAGAGACACCTACAAAATATGACACGAGCATCAGGATTGCTCAATTTCTCGCAGGACCACACCTTCATTCCGATTTACTAGAAGCCGCAGAAAGTGCAGGATATTCTGCTTTGATGATTCATGGCACCGGATTAGGCCACTTGCCGATTGAAAATCCGAATGGTGATGCGCCTGAAAATGATAAACTCGCAGAGTATATCCAATCATGCTCTATTCCGGTAATAGTTGCGAATCAATGTATCAATGGACCTATCGACCTAAATGTATATTCCAAGGGTAGAAATCAACAAGAAATCGGCATACTAGGCCATGGAACTACCTCTTCTCCTGAGGCTTTGTTAGCGAAGGTACACTGGGCATTATCCAATGGTAAAGACTTGAAAATACTTTCAGAAAACCTGTGTGGAGAGAATCAATCATCATTGAGAAATTGACCGCTTCAATGAAGAACCGCAAAGGAGTGGAAGGAAATATGTCGAAGGATTCGAGTGATGCGCTCGAGGACTTGAGGTACCGTCGCGAGCAAACTCGCTTGGGTGGTGGCCTAAAGCGCCAAGAGAGCATTCGAGTCTCCGGTAGAGGAACTGCTAGGGACCGTATTCGCAATCTATTGGATGAAGATTCATTTGTTGAAGTTGATACTTTCCTCACCCACAGAACGGCAGATCATGGAATGTTCATGCATGAGACACTAGGAGATGGTGTCGTATGCGGGCATGGTACCGTTGATGGGCGACGTATCTATTGCTTCGCTCAGGATTTCTCTGTCCATGGAGGAAGCATGGGCGAAATGCATGCCCGTAAGATTGCTAAAGTTGTGGAGATGGCTGAACGCACCAAGGTCCCTATCGTAGGGATTTGGGATGGTGGAGGACAGCGTGCCCAAGATGGGATTGCTGCACTTGGTGGAACTGGAGAACTTCTTGACAAATTAGTTCAATGTTCAGGTAGAATTCCGATGATTTCTCTAGTATTAGGTCCAGTTGTAGGTGTATCTGCACTAGGTGCTAGTCTTGCAGATTTCACAATTCTTGGTAATGAACATGGGCAATTATTCATGTCATCTCCTCTAGAAACACCAGAGTGTATCAGTGGAGAAGTAGATGCTGCTGGCTTAGGAGGCGCAACATTACATGCAAGCCGTTCTGGAATTGCTTGCTTAATTGCTGATGATGAAGAGGAAGCGTGTGCATTGGCAATAGACATCCTAGGATTCTTGCCAGACAACAATATGGCTAGCCCACCGGTTGAGCCAACTGCAGATGAGGCTACTCGATTAAATCCAGATCTGGCCACATTAGTTCCAGATAACCCAAATCGGCCATATGATATGGTGAAAGTTATCGAAGAGATTGTCGATGATGGTATCTTCATGGAATTGTTCAATTCTTATGCCGAAAATATTGTCATAGGTTATGCTAGACTAGATGGTAAGTCGATAGGAATAGTTGCAAACCAACCCAAGGTTCTAGCAGGGTGCTTGGACATTGATGCATCGATTAAAGCAGCTAGATTCATCAGGACATGTGATGCATTCAACATTCCCTTGGTTACCTTTGAAGACGTGCCTGGTTTCTTGCCAGGGGTAGTCCAAGAATGGGGAGGAATCATCCGACACGGAGCAAAATTACTGTTCGCATATGCTGAAGCTACCGTTCCTAAGATGACTTTGGTAACAAGAAAAGCATATGGCGGAGCTTATTTGGCGATGAGTTGTAAGCACCTACAATCCGATTACAATATTGCTTGGCCTACTGCTGAACTTGCAGTAATGGGGGCCGAAGGAGCAGTAAACATCATTCATAGAAGAGAAATTGCTGCTGCTGATGAAGATAAGAAAGAGGAGACTAGACTACAATTAGTCGACGAATATAAATCGAAATTTGGCGACCCATATGTTGCCGCTCGCAATGGTTGGTTAGACGATGTAATTGAGCCTGAGGAAAGTCGTTTGAGATTAATCCGTGCTCTTAGAATTCTATCATCAAAGAGAGAATGGTCTCCACCAAAGAAACATGGAAACATTCCATTGTGATCAATCTACACTCTGCTTCCTTGATTGAATCAGGTATCCTACTAGAAGGATAGCAAGTAGACCAAGGCCAATTGGTAGTACCCAATCTCCTATTGCAACTTCGGAACCAGTATCATCTTGAGATATTACTACCTTGGTGAATTCAACATCCTGTGTTGCAGTGTTAGACCATTCTTGCGCATGCCCATCCCAAACCTTCACCTCGACCGAGTAGGTCCCATCAGGGCCTTGACTATTTTGAGTAATACAAGTCATCATCTTATCGCCGGTACATTCTGTTCCATCTTCGATAGATTCACCAGCAAGGGTCACTGAATATAATAATCCAACATCCCCATCAGAATCTGAAATAGTCCAAAGGACGGTCATCATTCCTCCTGAAACATCGATTGATGAAATACCGACAACCGGTAAGTCAGGGACTGACTTTGTAGTGACTGTAAGATTCATGCTTGAAACATTGAAGCCATCACTAACATTAATTTCAAACTGACTAGTTCCATGTAAGTCTAGGTTTCCTATCAAAACCAATTCACTGCCAGATAGAGAATATGTCACGATATCAGATTGTCCCGAAATGCTGTATGTCAATTCATCATTATCGACATTTACCGTATAATTTTCTAGTTGTAATGTAAGAACTCCGTCTTCATCCATTTCAACTTCGATGCTAGATTCTAGTAACTCAATCGGGTCATCAACAGCCTCAATATTGATTGGAACGAATAATTGTATATGTTCAGTAACGCCATCTGAAACATGGAATTCTAGTAATTCTGCACCATTCCAATGTACTTGAGGGTCGATTAATACAACCGATTGTGAAGAATTAATTCTCAGACCAGGATATTCTCTTGAGATCACTATCTCCAATTCCTCCCCTTCAGGGTCGCTTACATAATTAGAGAAATCAATTACGATGTTTTCTCCATCTTCAACCGATAGTTGTTGAGGGATATTTGTAGTTTGGATAACCGGGTCGTTTACGGGTAGTACCGTTACATTAACGGTGATATTGGCCATATCTTGTCCTGCGGCTAAAGTCAGGTTCATTTGAACTGTACCATCCCATTCTTGGTCTGCTACATGAGCGATTGATAATTCGGATACCGAATTGTTAACCAATAAACGATTTGAATTATCATCGACTAATTGCGCATCGAAAAAGATGAGTTCTTCCCCATCTGGGTCCGATGCAAATAGGTCAGGATAAACAATTACTGAGGAATGTTGGTCTAGTGAAACATTTGGTAATGGTTCGTTGACCTCCAATGGCATTCCCACTCGAGTAACAATAATTTCAAGCCAATCTGAGAATGAATAATCTGCAACTCTTAACTCGATTAATGCTGGACCAGGAGATAGTGATGAGCCATTAATGGTACAAGATGCTAACCCATTTTGTAGAACTCCGTCGATGAGATCACCATTTGGCAATAGGCATGAAACATTACCTGTAGCAGGACTGTCATCTCTCATCGTCACACTTGAAGAAATTGTAAATGATTGATTCAGCATTACTGGATTTAGTGTCGATGAAATGTTCTCCATTTGGTACAACCTAGAACGAGATAAATCTTCATCAAAGTAAGAATTATCATCTGAAGAAACTGATTTATCCTCTCGATTAAACGCTGCTTGATAGGCATCATCATCACCTCTTAATGACAGATTTAGATATGGTAGAATATGTTCTAACGCATGGATTTGCTGCTGCTCACGACCCATATTTGAATCTCCATCGGCCAACCTTTCCCAGAATGTATCACTCTCTTGATATCCAATGTGATTTGCACCAAGAGGGTGCATTACTTGCCAAGCTCCTGGCCAATCTTCCAAATATTTCAGCACGTTCTCATCAGCAGGTGCGATATCATCCGTGGTGCCTGTCAAAAATAGTGCTGAAGAGGGGCGTGAAAGGAGAACAGGAACTGTATTACTAGTCGATGCTCCTTCAAGACCTAAGCCAAATAATCCATCGATTCCATACATCCCACTCTTTACTATTTCAGCCGCAAAATGTGCTCCGGTTCCATGGCCTCCGAAGGAAATATGATTCAATGCAAACATATTCTCTGCATCTGGTACAGAGGAAAATGTCCCATTATTCCAACCTCCCAAATAATATTCTAAATCATCCCAATCTGTCCCGTCTTCGACAACCAAACTGATGTATCCCCACAAGGCTAATTCATCTTGTAACCAAATGTACTGGTCGACATCTTCAGACTCATCTGCAAAAAATACTACTACTGCAAAAGGTCCGTTCTGCGCCATATTTACTTCTTCGCCATCTGCTATTGAGGGATAGGATAGGCGGTAGCTACCAGTAATCGTCGGTTCTTCATCGAACTGTTCTAGCTGCCAACCTACAAAACCAGAATTTAAATTTTGATTTGGAAAAGACTCGGCTAAAACAGTAGGAAGCAATAATATTGCAACTATAGCAATTATTCGCTTCACCCTAAATGCACCTCCACTGCAACTAATCTAGTCATCAAAAGAGATAGAGATGGTAAACTCTCAGCATATTTTGGTGCCCAAAGATTTGCCCAAGCAAACAGATGCTGAGCACACAATAACCAGCGGCCATCTGCATTGTTTGCCAAATGGGAAATCCGCTCATCAAAGTCGCCTTCCATCGACTCATAGCGAACTAAAATATCTCCACCATCATCATCAAAATTAACTGTCAAATCATGCTGGTCATCGCATAGATCCCAAGGCCCATCTTCTTCAAGAAGACGATTTCCTCCTAATTGTTTAATCCGACCACCATTCATAGTCCAAGATGCTGCAACTGAACGGGCTGCACCTCCACCACCGGTAATGCCCAAAACTCCGTCCTTAGAATGACCAAATGCTTCTGCAACAAGGCTGAAGCCGGCTCCATCGGTAGATGCAGCCCACCATGCACGACCATCCCAACGCAGCGAATTTACAGAACGAATATCCATTGAATTGTCAACATACCTAACCGCTGCTGCAGATAATTGGTGCTTTAGAGGAGATGTCAATGACATCCAAACCTCTTCAACATCAAAGCCATGGCTTTCAAATTCGTGTGGGGGCATGTTTGCATTTGGTAGACGACTGTCGGCTTCTGAATGCTCCATACTTGCATTAACCGCTCGCTCCAACAAGGTATTTGCTCTAAACTTACCAAGAGGTGAACCGACCAATCCCCAATCGGGAGGAGAAGGTAAAGTTCCAGCATAACCCCATGCTAAGGCGTTTTCAACGCCATCTGTTGGTATTACTACCACTCCTTTTAATCCAGGTAAAACTATTCCTTCTGTTCTAGAAAGATGAGCATGAACAATTGCGGTAAGCACTGGCGATAAGGAATGCTCGATTGGCATTCCAGCAACACCATGACGCACCTTCCCCATAGAACTCAACCCTATGTTCCAGTACTTGAATAAGCCTATAATTAGGGCTATTTCACTTGAGCAATATTGGGCAACGGTGAATTATGAGTTAGACTTAGGCAAGTACATGGCAGCAGCTGATAGAGGTTCTCTCATCTGGTTCATGATGGCGGTCACTCAAATTTGGCTTTCATTAAAATTAATGGAAGAAGTTGATGCAGCGATTACATCACTTTTCGGAACAGGAGCCGCTGCGTGTTTCCTTTTAGCACTGGTTGTATTTAGAAAGGAACAACGAGAAATGGTGTTAAACCCGATGGGGCATATAGAAAAAGAAGTCCACCAAGATTCTATTAAAAAACAGGGCAAAGGAGTTATGTGGGCCGTTGGTTCTTGGATATTAGCCTTAATTTTTGGGTCGATTCTCCTCTGAGTGGGTTTAATGGTTAGTGAAATATTAGACATATACGTAGATGAAGTAGATGATGGCTCAGAGGAATTATTGATTGGTTTTTGGCCAATAATAAAACGAGTTATTCTTTTATTCTTTCCTCTTTGGATCATTCTAATCGGTTTTGCTGCTGGACTAAATATGTTCATTACATCCATTTTGGCAGGAATTTCGGTCTCGGTAGTAGTTGTTTTTGAAAAAATCAAGGTACGAAACCTTTGAGCAATACCAACAATAATGTCATTAAGTAAAGATTACAGCGGAGTATGGGGTCGAAATGGGATTATTAGGAACTATTGCAGATTTTGTAGGCGTTTCTGCTCCTGAACCGATTGAAATTATATTCATAGCATGTGCCTTTTTCGGGACTATATTCCTCTTGCTGATGATGCTTCTAATGCTAGTCGGAGATATTTTTGGAGGTGTAGTTGATTCCGCATTTGACACAGATATTTCAATGGACTCTAGTTTAGCCATGGAATTATTCAGTATTCAAGGGATTTCTGCTGCAATTATGATGTTTGGTATGACAGGTATGTTCACGATGGAATCTACTGGAATGGAGGTTCTTGCTGTAATTATTGGAGGTATCTCAGCTGTCGCTTCTTTATTCATGGTAAAGAATATGCTGAAGGGTATTAAAAATTTACAAGCAGATGGAACCATGAAGCACGATGATGCTATTGGAAAGAAAGGGCACGTCTATTCCCGAATAAGAAAGAATAGTACTGGTGAAATTCAGGTTAGCGTAGATGGAACTCTGCGTACGGTAGAAGCACGTTCCATGGATAAGAATATACATATTCCCACTGGCGAACTTATCAAAGTCGTCGATGTGATAGGTGCAACAATGATTGTTGAACCACTAAATGATGATGATTTTTCATCGACTGAAGAAGAATAAGGTGATTTTATGGACGGAGCAGGTTGGTTAATAGGGATTGGTTTTGGATTAATTTTGATTCTATTTGTAATGGTGTTATTAGTTATAACAAGATACAAAAGATGTGCTTCTGACGAAATATTGGTCGTTTATGGACGCGTAAAAGGAGGTCGTGCATCACGTTGTATCCACGGTGGTGCAACAATGGTATGGCCTTTGATTCAGGATTACAAGAAACTGAGCCTGATTCCAATGACGATTAACATCCCATTGACCAATGCTCTTTCGCAAGAGAACATCAGAATCAATGTTCCTTCAACTTTCACTGTTGGTATCAGTACTGACCCAACAATCATGAACAATGCTGCAGAACGTCTTCTGCACCTAACCCCTACCCAGATTGAAGCAATGGCTTCCGAGATTATCTTCGGTCAACTTCGTCTGACTGTTGCTTCCCTAACAATTAGGCAAATCAACTCCGACCGTGACCAATTCTTTGAGTCAATTCGTGACAACGTAGGTCATGAACTTAACAAGTTAGGATTGAACCTAATCAACGTTAACATCACTGACATTACTGATGATTCTGACTTCATTGAGAGTATTGGACAGAAGGCTGCTGCAGGTGCAGTTAACGCTGCTAAGGCTGATGTTGCTGCTGCAAACCGTGATGGTGACATCGGGCAAGCAGAAGCAAACCGAACTCGTGACATTCAGGTCGCTGAAAATCAGGCTGCTGCTGAAATTGGAAAGAAGGGTGCTAATGCTTCACAACGTAAGGAAGTTGCAGTACTCGAAGCGACTGCAATCGAAGGAGAGAATACATCCAGAGCAAGTATTGCTGAATACAACGCTACCCTTGCAGAAAAGGAAGCGGAAGCAATGCAGAGAGCGGAAGTTGCCAAGAGGGCTGCAGAGATGGAAGTTCAAAAGGCACAATATATGCTAGAGCAAGAGAGACTCAAGGCTGAAGAAATCGTTCGTGAAGAGATCGCAAAGACTCAGATCGAGATTGCTGCAGAGGCAGAAGCAGAACGCCAGCGCCGTGTCGCAGGTGGTGAAGCAGATGCTATTCTTGCAAAGTACCGTGCTGAAGCAGAAGGTGTACAAGCTGTCCTAGAAGCAAAGGCTGCTGGTTATAGCAACCTAGTTGCAAGTGCAGGTGGCGATGCAAAGGCTGCTGCAACCTTGCTAATGGTTGAGAAGATAGAAAATATCGTAGCCCGCCAGGTAGAAGCAATCTCCAACTTGAAGATCGACAAGATTACCGTTTGGGATTCAGCAGGTGGTGGCAATGGAGAAGGCTCCACTGCTAACTTCGTATCTAGCCTAATTCACTCACTACCGCCAGTCCACGATGTGGCTAAGATGGCAGGTGTAGACCTACCTGATTACTTGGGTAGTATGAAAGAGGATTGAAACCGGCTTTAGCGGTCCCTAAAGGGACCGTGGTTTCAAGAACCCTCAAATGCGCCATGGGGTCATGCAGAGTGACCTCGAGATTGCGAGATCCGCACAAATGGAAGATATATCAGCCATAGCTTGGAAGCTTGGCATTGGTGATGATGAGATCATGCCAATGGGGAGTGGTAAAGCGAAAATCACTTGGCAAGCACTGAAAGGTAGGCTATCAAAACCTCAAGGTTCACTAATCCTAGTTACCAGTGTAAATCCGACTCCATTCGGTGAAGGAAAGACCGTAACTACCATCGGACTAACTCAAGCCCTAAATCGCATAGGAAAAAGAGCAACCTGCGTGATTAGAGAGCCGTCTATGGGACCGGTATTTGGAATCAAAGGCGGGGCTGCTGGAGGAGGGAAATCACAAGTTCTTCCAATGGAAGATATCAACCTACATTTCACAGGAGACTTACATGCAGTTACCAGTGCTCATAACCTTCTATCATCAATGATAGATAATCATCTCAAACATGGTAATGACCAGAATATTGATTCCACCCGAATCATTTGGCCAAGAGTTGTTGACCTCAATGATAGAGCGGTTAGAAACATCACAGTGGGCCTAGGAGGACCTGTAAATGGAGTTGTTAGAGAAGACCGCTTTGATATCACAGCTGCTAGTGAAGTAATGGCTATTCTAGTTCTTGCATCAGACTATGCGAATTTACGAAAGCGTTTGGGAGATATTGTTGTTGGACAACGAGGCGATGGCTCACCGGTCAAGGCAGAAGACATCGGTGCGGCTGGAGCGATGAGCCTACTCTTACGTGATGCGTTTTTGCCGAACCTAGTTCAAACTCTAGAGGGAGACCCTGCATTTATCCACGGAGGTCCATTCGCAAATATTGCTCATGGTAATTCATCTATCATTGCAGATAAATTAGCATTAGGTGCTGCAGATTTCGTTGTTACTGAAGCAGGATTTGGTTCTGACATGGGTGCTGAAAAGTTCATGCATATCAAAGCCGCAAATTCTGGAAAATCACCAGACTGTGTGGTAATGAATGTCACAGTTCGTTCAATGAAATTACACGGAGGAGCCTTTGGAAAACGCGCTGCTAGAAGACCTTCAAAAGAAGAAATAGAGACTGAAAATGTCGATGCTGTAAGAAGTGGAGCACAAAGTAATCTAGACAGGCATATTCGAAATATGTCTCAATTTGGAATGCCAGTAATTGTATCAGTTAATCGATTTGCAAGCGATACCGATGCAGAATTAGACTGCCTAATCGATTGTGCAAGTTCATCTGGCGCTGCCGGTGTCTGCTTGACTGAAGTCCATGCGAAAGGAGGTGCAGGAGGAGCGGCATTAGCAAAAGCGGTAGTATCTGCTTGTCAAGACCACATCGCTGCAGGAAGGCCATTCACTCCACTATTCAATAATAATACA
Source organism: Methanobacteriota archaeon (assembly GCA_002689345.1). Classification (GTDB taxonomy): domain Archaea; phylum Thermoplasmatota; class Poseidoniia; order Poseidoniales; family Poseidoniaceae; genus MGIIa-K1. Next base: position 60,572 of record NZFU01000022.1, read on the forward strand.
CCAATTGAGGAAAAAGCGCTTCGTGTTGCAACTCGAATTTATGGAGCTGATGGAATAAACATTCATGCAAAGGCGGACAGACAACTCAAGCAAATCAAATCGTGGGGATATGGAAATCTACCAGTATGTATGGCAAAGACACAATATTCATTCAGCCATGACCCTAATCTCTTAGGCGCACCATCCGGTTTCGAAGTACCTATTCGAGAATTTAGATTAAATTCTGGCGCAGGATTTGTCGTAGCAGTGCTCGGTGAAATTATGACCATGCCAGGGCTTCCTAAACGCCCCGCTGCTGCCGACATGGACATGGATGAAGATGGAAATCTACTCGGCGTATTCGGGTGAAGGATAATGCAGGTCATCAAGCGCGAGTTTGGTATGTATCGTATTCGCATCGATTGTGAAGACGACCTATGGGCATTAGCCAGACTTTGTGTAAAGGGCCGAAGCATTGGCATGCTTGGAGAACGTAGAGACCAAACTACTGCAGGCCAAGAAGGTGGTCGTGCTAAGGCTGCTGAAAGGAAAAAAATGTGGATTAAGTTAGCCATTGAATCTAACGAATTCCATACCTTTGCAGATACATTGAGAGTTCATGGAATAATCGAAGAGGCTCAGTTTGATCAAGGAAGTCATCACACTCATATTGTCGAGGTTAGAGACGAAGTTGAACTGACCTCTCACAAGGAATTCCCAAAAGTTGACCAGGACCTAATCAAACAAGCCTGTTCTGATAGTGGTAAAGCAAAGGTTGTCATCATTGTTGTAGAAACAGATGAGGCGATTCTATTCGAAGTTAGTAGTCGAGGAGTAAGAGAGGTCTCAACCTGGACTATGCGTGGAGGTGGAAAATATACTGGAGCGAAATTAAGTGAAGGTGTATCGAAATCATTCTATGAAAAAATCTCAAGAGAAGCAAACGATTCCATTCCAGAAGGTACACCTATTGTGATTTGTGGGCCAGGACACGCTAGAGAGAAATTAGCCCCGCTAATCAATGGAGCAAAGAAATTGATCGCTACAAGTATGGGAGGAAGAGGGGCTGCAAACGAAGTGATATCTGAAGGCCTTGCTGGAGATATTCTCTCAGAGCATGCTGTAGTCCGTGAAACTGCTCTACTTGAAGAAGTATGGAGACGTATTTCCACGAATGGCCCTGTGGCATATGGCAGAGAAATGATTGAGAAAGCACTGGAGGAAGGTGCTATCGAAACACTGCTTGTCAGTGCTGATTTATTACGGGAATCCGATTGGGAAAATATCGTTTCAAGTTTATCGGACATTGGTGCTAAATTAGTTCAATGTTCAACTGACCATGACGCTGGTGAGCAATTACTAGGCATGGGTGGAGCGGTGGCTTTACTCAGATTCAAGGTGTAAATATGTACAGTCGTTGGTTTCATGAAATCGAAGGTGATTTGCGCCAAGAGATGAAGGGCCTTAGATGGCTATTGATTCGTCAGCAAGATTTGGTCAACGCCACATCAGCCTGGATGTTTGCTGAACTTGATGGCACCCTAATTGGGGTTGACCATAGAGGTGTATCGTTTAACTCCGGAATTCATAATCGGGCAATTCATCTATTGATTGTAGATGATGATAATGGAATCAATGGAATTACTAAGGTAGTAACAACAGGTGAACTTGAGGACCATATTTGGTAATCATGCGAATGGTATTGATACTGACTTGTGCGTACCAAGATTGACTATAGTTAGCATACAAGGTTTAGGCTGAAACCCTAACATTCGCTGATATGAGGTTTGATCTTGCCATGTTGAAGAACAAACTAAGGTTGTACCTCGGAAATCGATACATGCATGTCCATGAACGTGACCGGTCACAAAAATGTCTGGAACTTCTCGGATTACTAGGCCATCTTCTGGCTCAGGAGACAAAGGTGTCTTTCCTCCCCATTGTGGAGCGAGATGTCTGCGTCTAAGCATTTGACGCATTGCTTCTACAGGGTCGCGATAAGTTACGTTACGAAGTCCTGCAACGAAATCGTCAATCGATTTACCATGATAGGAAAGTAGTCTTACTCCATCAAGACTGAAATCGCAAGGATTTCCAACGAAAGTTGTTGTATTGAAGTCCTGTTGAATATCCGGCTCAAGAGTAGGTTGAGGCTCAGCAGGTCTTACCGCATCGTGGTTACCTGGTAACATGATACATTCAACCCACTCAGGCAATAATTCTAGCAGTTCGGCGAACCTTGAATACTGACCATACAAGTCTTTTATCGCTAATTCTTTATCTTGACCGGGATAAATTCCCACGCCATCTACACAATCACCTGACAAAACAAGATACTTGATTGTACGAGCCAGAGGGTCGGTATTGAACCAATGTACCATCTTGTGCCACTGAGCTTCTAGGAATGTTTTACTTCCCACGTGTATATCAGACAGGAAGGCAACTGAAACACCTTGTTCTGCAAAGTTCTTATCGTGGCTATCTTGCATAGGGAAATGTAAATCATCGATGTAAAACATATCACCATTTTGTGAAAAGGTACCTGACACCCCAATTACATCATCAGGCATCAGTCCCGATTCAACTACTTGGGCGTGCTCAATTACTCGATCTTCACCTTTGCGATTCATCAATAAACAATTCATTTCACCACTCGAATCTTCAAGAGCGAACATGAGATGACCATTTTTTGTGTGCCTCGGACCATTCACTAAACCGATGGCAACTGCAATGTTTTCTCGACCTTGAAAGCGACCTTTCTCGGCTTGCAATCGAGCGATTTCCATAGGCCTTCTAGGCAAATTGGAATTTGCGATAATCAATTTACGCAAACGCTCAAGGCGGTCATTGAATGCATTATTGATATCACCCATTTTCCCTTCAGTTGTACTATTTCCTGTAACGTCATAATGCACTTTTATGTCAATCATAGCATCGACAGCATCCATTGGAAAATCTTCACGATTCCAATCTGGCATATTGTTCCGCATCGAGATTTGCTCAGGTTGTGATTCAACTATTGGGGCAATAACTCTACCAGGGTTATTGGAAGGTATCATATCTACCGACATCAAGCCCTTTACACCTTTAGAATGGAGTTCTGCAATTAGCCCCAAAGGGTCATGATATTGCTCCAAGCGTTCCTTAACACCACGGTTGACAATCAGTCCCGCACTCATAAGGTGCTGGAGAATCTCGCCCCAACCGGTTGCCATATTTCCAAGACGAAATCGGATGTTCTTGAGGTGTTCGGATAAATTATCGAGAATTACTCATTCCCATTATTTTCCCATGAAACATCTGTATCGTCTCCAATGGCCTTACCGGGGTCTTGCCAAGATTCATCTTGCCATGGAGCACCTGCTGAAGCCTGCACAGCTTTGCGTGCTTTTTCAGCATCAGATTTGGCACTTTTTACAGCAGCATCAGCAGCAGCTTTCTGTTTTATTGCAATTGCATCTTCTTGCCTAACCTTTGCCTTATCCCAACAATCGATTGCGGTTTTTAGAGCAAAATGTACGAATGAAATTTTATTCTCACGACGTGAACCACCCATCTGCACCGATTCTGCATTTGCCCAGTGTGCCGACGCGATTCCGACATAGACAAGACCAACTGGCTTGTTTGAATTTAATGCTACAGGTCCAGCAATCCCTGTAATTGAAATCGCAATATCCGCTCCAGATCTTTCTCTCGCTCCTTCAGCCATTTGTATTGCAACTGTTGCATTTACTGCACCTTTGGAATCGAGAATATCTTGCTGGACATTCAATTCATTGATTTTAGATTCATAAGAATAGCAGACCCAACTTTGCCCAAACCATTCACTGGCTCCAGAGATGTCGGTAAGTGTACTTGCCAGAAGCCCACCTGTGCAAGATTCTGCCAATGTAATAGTGGCTTTTACTTCCTTCAAGCGTCGCACCAAGCGAGCCGCCAAGGCTTGGACTTCCTCATCCATCAGATACCCACGAGAGTCGATACTTCTTGAAGTTAGAGGGGTGTCATTCAAAAAGAGTTGCCAATTAGGCCTAGTTGGGCCCGTGGTCTAGCGGTTATGACACCTCGCTTACACCGAGTTGATCGTGGGTTCGATTCCCACCGGGCCCACTATTGAAAATGACCTCTCAGTGCAACGTTTATCGACGACACGATTAGATTCAGAGGCCAAGATATGGTCGTAAATCATCGAGGTTTTTCGATTCAACAACTGTGACGCCTGCTTCAGAAAAAGCATTTTTGGCAGTTTCTCGCTGTGGATTAAATCCAATGAATGTTGAGCCCTCTATTCTCATAGACAAATCCATACTTGAATCTCCTACTGAAACTAATCTATTTGGTGGACAGTCAAGGATTTCAAGCAATCTATTAATCGAAGTATATTTCTCCATAGATGGAACTCTTACTATACCCTCATCTAATAGCCAACCATCCTCATCAAATTCAAACCCATTTGCAATCCAATCATCTGCACTTACTAGACCAGCGATTGATTGAACAAATAAATCCACGCCAGCTGATACAATAGCGACATGAATTCCAGCCGCTTTCAAATCAGCGACTAATTCTTTTGCACCCTTCATTAATTTACATCCAGAATATGCTCTAAAGAGGTCATCACGATGGATTTTCTCTTGTTTATCCTTCCATAGAGCAATATCTGCTGCCATGAATTGGCTGTCAGTTAATTTGCCAGCCATGAATTCTTGAAGTAAATCTTTGGAGTCTGTTCCAAAGTGATCATGAATTGTTTTCCAAGAAGATATGGAATCGGCAAGAACTCCATCACAGTCAAATGCAACGCATAGTGGCTTCTCCAAATCCATCCCCTCACTAAATGGGAGCAGGCTATCGCACTTGGACTTGTTGAAAGTAGAAAGAAGTAAAGTGGTTACAGAGGGGAGGGCCCCAGGACCAAAGTCCTGGGGCCACACTCCTTTGTGGGGCTTCCCCCATCCCTAAGGATGGGTATTTTTTTGCGTACAATTAGAGGCAACCCATCCTCCCTCGAAAGGGAGGATGAGAAGTTCTCAATCTTCAACCAAGGTTGTTCCAAGTTCTTAGAACAGATGCCTGACTGGTTGGAGGCACATAGCTAACTGACAAGAATACATCCTCAATCAGGTTGCCATCTGCATCAACAGACTTGACATATATGGTGTCGCCAGTGTCGAAACTTGACTTCACTGCACCGCCTTCACTACCAACTGCGTCGGTAAAGGTCACCATACTATCTGAGTTACCAGGGTAGAATCCATACACTGTAGGATCTGCCAAATTGTAAGACTCAGATACTGAGACACCATTCGATGTGTAGCTCAGTGATACCTGTATTGCTTGAGTTGCCAATTCTACTTGGCTACCTGTAACAACAATACGATGGAAATCACCGTTCGATTCAACATCGAAACTCATACGAGGAACTCCCTTTGCAGATGTGTCTGCAAGGCTAGATGCCCAGACGTATATTACACCAGATAGAACCACTGTGATTGCAACCATTAGGATGGTAGCAATAACTGGGCTCACCGCTTGCTCGTCGTCTTCAAGAATCATCTCTTCAAGAGATGCTTCTTCTTCATCACGGCGGCTCTGTAGAACCAGAGCGCTGACGAATAGACCAGCAGCGCTGATTGCAATGATTGAAGGTGCGAATGATGGTACATCCGCAGTTCCAATCAAGCGTACAACTGTTGGTAGATCCTGTCCAGTAGCTTCAGTAGTCTTACCGAAGGTACGTGGTTGTGCACAATCTGAACCATTGTCATCAGTGCTCATTAGGTTGTTACACCAATCTTGGTCTTCTAGCATTGGTCGGCGTTGGCTTTCAAGCATACCAGATGGGTTTCCATCTTCATCTACACTAGACATTCCAACTTCACCAGGACAACTCCAAGCTTCTCCTTGAATACCGTTACTATCGACACATGCGTGTGCCATAGGGAACTTGTACTCGAAGAAACGATCTGCAGGAGATGCTGCAAGGTTACATTCTTCATCAACACATGTTAGAACATCGACCTCGACCCAGATTCTGGAACTTGTTGAAGTTATGAAGACATAGTCTGAAACTTCAAGTGTATCTCCATATGCAGGTGGCTCGACATACTGTGTACCAAGGGAAACATACTCCTCGCCGTTAGGGTCGTCGTTGTTGTATCCATTGCTGTGGAAGGTTACTTCCAGCATGTGGTCGTAGTTGTATGGTCCTTCATCTCCACCATGACCGATTGTGACAGTAGTTGGCACGAAGGTCTTAGGCATGATGTTCGAAACTTCATTGTAGTCAAATCCGAGTACGCCATCTAGGAAGTAATCAGGTACATTCTCTGCGACGTTGTCAACACGTATGTACAATGTTTCAGTAGCTTCTCCTTGCATGTAATTACCAGTGTTAGCACCATTCAAACCGTAATCATTGATGTAATTAGGTATGTAAGATGGGTAATCTGCTGAGTCGTGTAGGTACAAGTTGATCGGACAGAATTCTCCAGAACTTGGGTTCTGCTGATGAATTCCCTGGTTGTTCAGGTAGTCGATTTCCCATTCAGGTGCGTTAGTTGTAGCATCCTTGATTAGATCGAATACAATCTCGTCACCAATGATTGTTGCAGAGAAGTAGTCTTCATAGTCACAATCAGTTGCCTTGACGATAGACCATACTAGGTCTGCATCTTCATGATCATTGTCATGCTTCATAGCAGCAAGGTCGTAAGTCAAGTTGTCAACGTTCTCGTCATCTTCAGTTAGAGTGACCTTCCATGGGAAGTTTGGAACTTCTCCATTTCCGTCAGAGATTACTATTCCATCTTCACGGTCCCAATCTAGAATTTGTGGAGCGTCGTTCACAGGAGTAACTGCGAAGTCAACTTCGTAGCTAATCGCATCTGTGTTCTCTCCAACCCATCCATATGCTAGACAGATTGTGTCGCTCATTCCAGTTGGTGTGCCATCAGGGTAGTACTGAGGTACGAAGGATGCAAGTCCTAGGTATAGGTTGTAACATCCTGTAACAGTAATTGGACCATATACTGGGTGATCGACTGGGTAGTCAACCAACCAAGTGTATGATACACAACTTGCTCTGACATCTGTGGTACGACCTAGGTAGGTGTTTGCACAGTATCCACCATCATCGTTCAGAGTTAGTACGATTGTACACTCGCCACCAAGTTCGTTAGCAGCGTTCTCTGTAATGGTCAACTCGTTGTTGGTAACTGTAACTGAGTATGCTGGACATGGGTCATATCCACCGGTTGTGGTGTATCCGTTAGGGAATACGCCATCCCAAGTGGTAGTGAATGAATCAACATCCACGCCATATGCTTCCAACCAGAAGTCAGTGTAGTTCAATCCGTTGTATACCTTAGCGTTAGCATCGATTGTACTGTCACAGCCATCATCTGAGCGAACTGCGGTAACCTTGTCACCGTTAGAGTCCATGTATTCCTGGTACCATACAGATCCACAGCCGTTCTGGGCTAGTAGGTATGTTAGCAGAGTTACATCGTTCAGAGTTGGTAGTGTGTAGGTACCGTTTGGCGAGATACTAGATGGGTCACCAGACATTGCTATGTCTTGGAATCCACCGTTAGCAGTAACTGCATCTCCAGCTTCAGCGAATAATGCTGCAACACTGGAGTACTTCTTCTGGACCCAGTATGGATCGACTGTTACATCGTCACCCTTGATCGAAGCTCCCCATGTGTATAGCTGAGGTTGCTCGTTTGCCATGTCGTTGCTTGCCATGTCTATAACATAGGAGCCGGTTGCGTTAGCAGCAGATCCTAGGACCTTGCTGACACTTCCAAATCCTTCGTCAAGGACGTTCAGGTTACCTGCACCGTCATCAGAGAAGACTGGCATACAGTCTGCACGTGCTGAGTTACAGATAATCGGTGCATCGTTAACATTCACTACTGTGAAGGTAATTGTTGCACTGTCTGTCAATCCATGACTGTCTTCAACACCGAAGTGGAAGACATAGGAACCGAACTGGTCGTTGTCAGGAGTGATGGTCATTGTCTGAGTAGATAGACTGCTATCTAGAAGCATTGTTGGGCTTCTAGTAGGGTCTAGGTCATCAGCAACGGTCCAAGACAGAGTGCTTTCTGCATCCTGTACATCGTCAGCCTTGTCGGTCAAGGTTAGTGTGTAAGCACCACTGTCTTCGTTGACTGTTACATCAACCAAGTTCTGGATAACTGGACACGCACGCTTGATATCGATGGATTCAGCAACGTTTGTGCTCATGTCGACCGAAGTTATTGTTCCCCAATCTTCAGCGCATTCTGCATCAACCTTGACTGAAATGTCGTAGGTCTTTGCATCGCTTGGACTGTTGGAACCAACATAGCTACGGTAAATTAGCAAGTGGTTGCGTAGTTCATCTCCAGCAGCAAGATCACTGTGACCCATGAGGAGTGTTAACTCGTCAGTGAAAGTCTGTGCGTTTGCTCCTGCAACAAATGCTTGCTCTGGGTGAACAGATGCGATTGCGCCTGTTGATTCATCCTGAACAATTACAATCATTCTAACTGTGCTCGCTGGCTCACCGATACAACTCCAAGGAATTGCGATCTCTGTGTCTGTGTCACCAGAGTGTCCGATGTAGGAAGATAATCCTCCACAAGACGATGTGACGTCAGACCAGCCTGTGAAGCCGTTGACCTTCAGACCGGAGTTACCAGAGTTACCATCTTCTGCCCAGAAGACATAGTCCGCTGCGAATGGCAGAGAGTGTGCGACATACCAGCTTTCACCGGTTGTGTCTCCACCTGTGCTCGAATCGATGTAAATCTGCAAGTCTGCAGATCCCATATCGACACCAGTCAATGACATGTACAAGTTGTTAGCATCCCATGTAGTAAGGAAATCCTCGGATAGACCATTGCTGGACATTACACCAGGCATTGCATCATCAGATGGGTTCTTGTCGTTACCATACCACTCTTCCATGTCGCCATCAGCGTTCATGTAAGGTGCACGGTATGCAGGTGAAACATATGCTGCTTGAGCACCGTCAGTGGACTGAATTAGTAGTCCAATGTCAGATGCTGAGCCACCCTTGTGGGTGACATCAAGGTCTAGCAAGTTTCCTTCATGGATAACAGCGGTTGCATCTACTACTAACTTAGCAGCAGTTACTGTGTTACCAACTGAAGTTACTGTGACATAGGAACCTGCGTCGATTTGGGTTGTTGAGTCTGCCCATGTGACATTCTCAACGGATCCTTCTGCACCACCGTCTGCCATTAGAGCAGTTGTAGCATCAGAGTCTCCACCATTCCAGCGGAAGTTCACAGCGTCAGAGTTCAATCCATACATACCAGAGGTATCCATGTCAGTAGCATCGAATGAGGATGTACCGGTTATGTACATTGCAGATCCAGAGCTGTCAGCGATTAGTTGTGCACCATCGACTACAACATCTGTATCTTCAGCGTAAGCACCGTAGTCGCCACCAGATAGTAGCGCATCTCCACTCAGAGTCATTGAACCACCGAACTGCTCGATTGCAGTTCCGAATCCTGATACAGATGTTCCATCTAGAGTGATTTCATCATTTGTACCAACTACGTTAACACCAACGGATGTGAATCCGCTGCTGCTACCGGTTGAAACTACAATTGAACCATACATCCACGAGTGGACACTACAATGGTAATCGTAAGTGCCTGCTGTGGTGAATGTCTTGGTGTAAGTAGATCCAAGGTTCATTGTTCCGCCAGATCCCCATGTGGAATCGTTAGCGGTTACATCGTGAGCTTCACCAGTACCACTGTTGTTGTAGTATTCGTTTGCTCTCCAGCGAATAGTGTCGCCTTCGTTGATGCTTACAGATACAGGTGAGTATGCGTTAGCATTAATCTGTACTGTGTACACTGAACCGCCGCTTCCACCAACTGCTGCCAGAGTAGAACCAGAGTCTACAAGGTCACAGCCATCGGTTACGATTGCGTTCTCCATTACACTAACTGTGTTACCACCAGTGTTAACCACTGAGGAACCACAATCTTCAGCCCAAATTCCGATTGCTGCTGGAGCACTGCGGCCTGGGGACTGAGAGATGTCGTTGTTGGTCACGTTAGCGTTGAATCCGTACTTGACACCGTCAATCAGAATTCCACCATCTGCATCGACTAGTGTGTTACCGTCGATTACACCGTGTCCATCCTTGACATAGATACCAGCCTTTGATGCATCAGATGCACCGTTGATGGTGTTATCTATAATGTTCCAATCAAGTGCGCCACGCATGTAGATCGCTTCCTGAGAATTGGAGAAGGTATTTCCTTCAATCAATAAATCAGTCGTTGTTCTGTCTTGTGTGTACACACCATACAATGGTGAGGATGAACCACTGAACTCGTTGTTAGTGATTTCTACACCGTCGCTGTATGAATTGAGCGAGAACCAAATATCAATAGTCTCAGAGTTGATGAATTCGTTATTTTCAATAATTGCATCATCAGCACCCCAGAAGGACTGGGTGTAAGCGTACGAGAATCCGGTTCGTGTTAGGTAAACACCAACACCACAGTTTGTCATGACGTTGTTTGCGATGGTGGTGTTATTTCCACCAGCGTTCAAACACATATCCTGATATGCTACAGATCCTGTTACAGGCATAGTTCTGAAGTGAGTCATTGTGTTGTTTTGGATGTTGAAGAAATCAGCTTCCCAAACATATGCACTCCAAGTAGACTTGTATCCGAATGTGGTAACAATTGATGCTAATCCGGTAATAGTTGAATCCTGAATATCAGGGACAACATCGTTCCATCCATTGTAACCAATCTTGATTCCTTGTGCATCACCATCATCGATTGCTGTTGAGACCCAATTTGTGTTGTGGGCATACAAGCGAGCACCGTATGGGTATGTAGACCAGACGTTCATTGAATCATAGTAAATATATGATCCAGTAGACAAGATCGTACTTCCATTTAGAGAAACATCAGTGTTTCCATCTATGTACCAGTATCCTACGTCAAGCATTACAACCTTGTTTTTCATGTCGGTTGGTGTAGCACCATAGTATCCATACTCCTTCAAACCGGAAGTGTAAGTTCTACCGGTTGAACTGGAAGTACTTAGACCAGGACAGTTCTGTACGTATACGAATGAACTGCTGCTGTAACTGTAACATACACGGACATCAACATCATCTGTCAAGTCCATGTTATGAGAGTTACCACTTGCATCAGCCAATGCCAAACTATCGAATGCATATCTGAAATCTCCAGAATTAGTCGTAGGATTGGTGTAACTGTAAGTTCCAACCTTTGCTACTGTAACTGCTTCGTATCCAGTAAGACTCTGCGTGGTCAATCCAGATAGATCAACAGTAACGGTCACGAAAGTCATGTCCAGTGCATCTCCAGATGAATCTGTTACCGCTGAACCAGTGACTTCACCATCTGCGTTCTTCAGAACAACGTTTGCTCCGGTTACTGCAACTGAGTCAGCCAATACGTTAACATCAAGTTGACGCATTCGATTGAAGATACCATTTCCTGTAACTTGTACAGAAGATGAATCTACAGTTCCTTCGATAAAGTCAACTGTTGCTGAACCGCTGATTACGAAATCTTTGGAATTAGCAAATGTGCTGTCAGTTAAGGTTAGAGTACCTTTACCTGCAGTATCAATACCAACTCCATTCGAACCAAGAGTCATTCCTTCCCAAGAA
>NZFU01000023.1 GCA_002689345.1 Methanobacteriota archaeon
ACTGGAATCGTCGTTTCTTGCAGACATATCTTCAGTACCTACAGCTCCACCGACCATGGAAACTGTTGCGGTAACATCATAGATACCTGGTGCGAAATTAAACATGATACATGCTTCACCAGTCTCAAATGCTGATGCTGCAACCCATGACTCTCCAAGTTCGTGGTGGTCATATGGGTCACCTAATCCATCGTGACACATGTCTGCAACTTCAGTGTGTACAGCTCCAGATATGATGTTTTCAATTTCAAAGGAAACTTCCCAATCGTAAGTGACCATGATGTCACTTCCAAGGTGGCGTACAGATGCCTGTATGTTTGACCATGCAGGATTTAGCGGCCCTTCGGTCAGACCAGGATTGTCCGGTCCGCTTTCAACCAAGTTCCCATCCATAGTATATCCTTGATTGATAATTAGACTAGTAACACCAATGTCGTGGAAAGTTTGTACCTTTCCTTCGATCATGTCTTCGCTTGTTGCTGCGTCATCATCTTGAGTCATTTCTACTTCACAGTAGTGAATGTAAGTCATCGGCTCTGTTTCTCCAGAACTACTGTTACCGGCTACAGTCTCAGAACATTCAGGAAGTTGCCCGTAGATTACGTAACTTACCATCTGAACTGAAATTGAATAGTCGCCGCTTGAACCAGAGGTATCTGGGCTAACTACTCCATTCCATGTTGATGAGTTTTCAAAACCGATAACGTGTCTTTCACCAGAAGTGGTGTTGTTTGCGTCATCTTGGTGCATCCAAGTTACGGTACTACCGTAAGTTCCAAATCCGCTTGTAGCAGAGGAATTGTCACCAATAACATTGGTTCCCATAATATCAGTACCATCATTATCAACAGCTGTAAGTAAAGTTCCTTCAACAGCTAATTCGAGTTGGATTCCACGTGCGGACCATGAGGATGAACCTCCGGTCTCAACGGTCAAGGTAAATGCCTTGTCTCCTGAGCCACCTTCGATTTCCTTACCGGAGTCCCATGCTAGGTCTACGATAATGTCAGTCCAGTCGACTACAGAAACTTGGTTCTCAGAGTAATCATTACCTGGGTCAGCATCGCCTACGGCGTCTGTGGTAACAACTACAACATAGTCTCCAGTCATAGGAGTCCATGTTACTGGAGAACCTTGGTAACTCATTGTGTACTTGCCGCTGTCAAGAAGCGCACCAGCACCAAGAGAAGACCATGGGCAAACGAAGGAGTCGTCACAGACGACGTCGCCGTTAGTCCAGGATAGTTCATTTCCTGCTGCATCTAAAGCAATATTGCCACGTGCTCCACCTTCAGACAAATATACGGTAACGGTGATTCCCATCTCAGTGATGGCGGAATCGCCTACGTTCTCGATATATGCCTCAAAGTGCACATCGTCTCCAGCTTTCAGTGTGTGTAACTGTTCGCCAGTAATGCTGTCGGTCGTTGTCGCTCTAGGCGACAGTATGTCTCCAACTTCAGCATCAGGTCCAGATCGGCCGTCTGCTTCAGTCAGGCTATTGTTTTCCAATTCGGACCAATCTAGTGCAACTAGCGAGGTGCTAGCTAGCATAATTATGGCCAGAATCATTGGGGTTAACTTGTTCATTGTCATCTCCTCCAAAAGGGTCGGTTGCTCTCCCGACGTCATATAGGGTATTTAGGAGTTGGCAAGAGCGATTCAATTAAGTATCGAAGAAAAAATATTAATAATTACTATCTTTATCTGCCGCAATAGCACGAATAGAAAATAAAAATTGAATATATTAATTAGAAAATTGAGTGCATGGTACAATGTGTTTGTGCATTCTATACTCAAAGAAATATAATATCTACAGCCGCCTCAATCTAACGATGAAAGAGCTTGCGATGGAGTAACTTTTGTTGCCTTTGAAACTGGCAACCATGTTGCTAGCAAAACTAGAACCCAGCCCCCCATTACCATCGAGGTCACTTCGAACCAGGGCAAAATTAACTCAACACCTTGTTCTTCCCAAAATGTACGATAAAGTGCGTAGTGGAATGCCAATGCCACAACTGCTCCATTCAACATACCCAGTAAGGATGTCCAACTCACCTCTAAAATCATACCACTCATAACCATCCGTTTCCTGAATCCTAATGCTCTAAGCATTCCAATTTCACCAGAGCGTTCTGAAACCGAACGGTATGTCACAACTCCAATTCCAGCAATTCCTACGATGAGTCCTAGAGCGAGATAGGCTTGGAATATTGTCAATATTGCAAAAATTAATCCTAGAATTAGCAAGATCTCGTTTTCGATTACCGAGGTATAGACTCCATCGGATGACAAATCGTTCGAGAGGGTGTTTTCTAACTCAGATGAAGAAATTTCAGAGGTATGAGAAACATAGATTCTAGTGACAACACCTCCATACTGTTCCTCTACGATTTCTCCATCCATCCAGATACCCTGAGAAAAGAGTTGACTAGACTCAGAAAGTATGCCTCCAACTTTAACTTCTCTAGTGTTTCCGGGGTTTGAAATATCAATTAGCGAAATCGATTTTCCAATTGGAAGAGTGATGCCCGCTATGGACTCTCCTGTATTAGGGTCAACCAATGCAAATGAGCTATCGACAAATACGATATTTTGATTGAATTGAAGGGATTTCCAGGCTGCTTCTTCGGTATCCCCCAGAGACCGGTCCCAATCTTCTAGAGGGATTGCACCATGTTCGATAAATCCTGTATCTACACCCCGCAGAATATAGCCAATACTATCCTCGCCATCATCGACCCAAACCACAGCCCGATTCACTTTTCCAACCGCATCAATATCTCCAGGATCTGTCTGTTCAAGTCCCCATTCAGAAGGCTGATTAGATAACTCGAGAGGAACTTGTCGCGATGATGACAGTAATATCTCAAAATCACCGCTCGCATCCTCAACATAACCCGAGGAGTGTTCCTCAAATTGAACCGAATATCCTGCCAAAACAATTACACTGAATACTGTAAGAGAAAACATTCCCATGATAACTGCAGTACGAAGTGGTTTAGATGAAGGGTGTGCTAAAGAAACCTTCACTACAGGTCCGAATCTCTTGGCCAAGAATGATTTCTCCACCAGCCAAGTAGCCATACGAGGTGCTAATCCTGTCAATATCATAACTCCGGCAAATACCTGAACCATTCCCAATACTGCAAATGTAACTTCATCAGGTTTGATACCTGAATCAACCGGAGCCCAAGAATCAGGAGACAGAGCCCATAACGCCAGACATAATCCCAAAACAGCCATTGTATTCCTACCAGAGTTACGAATAGACCATCCCTTGAGATGCGGTAAGATGAATGTGATGATTGGAACAATTCCAATTATCATACATGAGGCCATAATATGCCACAATGCAAATCTTAGTGACGAGGATGATTCGATGGTTAGAATCGAAAGCCCTGAAAGTACTCCTGTTCCAAAGAATCCGATTAGAAGTAGGATTAACCACCAAGGGACACCTCTACTACGCATTGGGGAAAGACCGCGCAGAGCTTGAGTGATGTTTAGACGGCTCGTCCAGAAAGCCGTACCCCACAATGTTGCCATTGCGATAAGGAAGCCATACGACATTCCTATCAACATGCTTTCTGCACTGAATGAGAATGATATGCCATCCGCACCAGCACTCGAAAATACGCTACTGAATGCCAAAGATACGAGCCATGCTAAGAATAGTCCAAATAGGCCGCCAATAATTGAAGCCCCTGAAGATGTTAACATTCCTTCCATCAATGCCAATGACCTCATGTCTGAACGCTTCAGACCTATAGCTCTGATAATCGCCTCATCCGTTCGACGGCTTTCTGCTAACATCATTACAATTGTAAGTACCAACAATACTCCTGCGCCGATTGTAAATGCACCGAATACAAGGAACATTGCCGATAGGGCGCCCGCTCCCTCTTCAGCCGATGCAAGAGCATCCTCTTTGGCTGCGACTATACGCAAATCCATTGAATCTACACTAGAAACCGAATCTAGCCATACTTGGATTGCTGTTTGATTGCCGCCATTAACAACTAAGATACTTCTCTCACCTTCAGCAGATGCAGCCAATACTTCACCATCGCTAAGATTAACAAAACCAATAATTATCGATTCTAAATCATCTAAACCAGGAGCATCTAAAGTTGACATATTTCCTTCAATTTCCAGAATTAATGGCAAGTCATCACCGTATGCCCAAGGAACTAAGCCGTTGATTAGTACATCTTGTGATTGGTCGAGTAAAGACAGTCTTGATGAAATCAATATATCTCCAGCCTCGGGAGATAGAGGCCCATCGGTTGCCAGTAATAGTTGAGGCATAACTCCAAATCCACCAATGTCTACTGTCAATGGTAGACGTGGTGACAATTCATCTGAATCCACCACTACTCCGAATGATGTTGAACAGATCATATCTCCATCAAAAGCAAAGACTCTTTGGTCACACTCTGAATCAATATCTGAAAGATAACTAGTCTCTCCATCAAAATCGAATAATGAGCCATTATTCACGAGTAAACCACCTCTAACAGCGGTCCAATTTTCAGGCGACTCATCTCCTGAAATGGTTGACCAAACACCGTTTGAAGATGCAACCATGACCTCTTTATCGAAGTGTAGCCATTCTCCTGAAACGCTAGATTCCACCCATTCACCATTGGTGAATTGGTAAACCTCTGAACCTGTCAAATGCTTTACTGCTATCCAATCTTCACCAGAAACATTCAGGTAATCAATTGAAAATATAGTTGAAGGTAATTCTGGTAAATCCTGAGTAAATAATGCTGCTACCATTACTTCTTCACCGCTAATATGGTGTACTAAATCACCATCTTTGTCATCAGGGACCTCGGTTAATCCATCACTATGTGCAACCAATATTGAATTGTCAAATAATGTGACATCACGTATTAGTCCTCCATCTGGAACTTCCCAGCCATGGCTTGTACCACTGCGCTGTTTTTGGAAAGAAACCCCTCCTCCTGAAACATACCAGTCCCCTTCATCTGAAATCAAAATTTCATCTATTCTATCGTCTGGCAAAGAAAGTATCTTTGCGTTTTGATTGATTTGGACCAATGGGACCTGCAAAACCTCCATAGCAGTACCATCATCTAATAATTCGGTTTTATTCTCATTCCATGATTGCATGAAATTAGAATCTAATCGCCCTAAACCTATGGTACTAGAAATCGACATTGCATCATCATCGATATTTACCTCAAATCCTGCGGATTCGGAATCGATTAAGTTGTTTAGAAGTGATTTGATCATCGGCTTACTCTTTGAAGCAACAACGCCTTCCGAAAGGGAAACTCGTAACATATTCACCTGCCAATTCTTCGATTGTAATTGCTGAGATAGTTCCAATGAGGTGAATATTGCTGGAGATTTAGTGCCACTCATGGAACCCTTTCCTTCCATGGGGATAATCGAAGTAATCGATAGGTTTTCTGAAGTTCTTACCAACTCTGCATCATCGGAATACGAAAACCACGAAACTTCTAGCAAATCCCCCACTGCCAATTCTAAATCCTCAGCTGCAACTTGATTTATCGCAACGCCTTCCCAGCCATTGTAGGCAAACCAAGCCGCAGAAGGTAATGCGAGCCCATCACTTCGAGAAAGAGTTGCAGACGTGTCGATTCCATGGGCCCATTGGTCTGCAATACCTGTTGCCAACATAGATTGGCCGAATGCAAATGTTAAGTTGATATCCATGTCATTGGAAAATCCGGTTCTGCGATCTTTTTGAAATATCAATAAATCTGTTTCACCATATACTGCATCTACTTCTTTAGTCAAAGTAGAGTCCAGACTATCTCCGACTACTAATGAAGATGTAATTATTGATGATGCTACAAGTAATCCAGCCATCATCAATGCTGCTTGGCGAGGCCTGCGTTTGACTTGCTGCCAAGAAAGGCGGAATACTGCTAGCCTTCTAGGAGAGAGTAGTGGTTGTAACAGCATACTAGAAATTATTCCCGCAGATAGCGTACAACCCCAAGTTGCCATGAAACCAATTTCAAGCCAATTTAGTAGTAGCCAAACTAGCCATGCATCAATTATTGGACCTAATAGAAGAACTAACGACGACCAAATATTTCTTACGTCTTTTCTCAAACTCCATGCCGAGGTTGCACTGATGGGTGTAATCAGTAACACAATAGCAAGAGTCTCGTAGAGCATTGTTATTCCTCTTATGACAAAATACGACCATCAAATATTCGAATTATCCGTGAACAGCGTTTGGCTATCTCATCATCATGTGTAACAACGACAAGAGTCGAACCTGATTCATTCAATTGGGTGAGTAAATCCATTACCTGTTCACTTGTATCTGAGTCAAGGTTACCTGTTGGCTCATCACAAAGTATGACTGAAGGATTGTGAACTAATGCCCTAGCAATAGATACTCTCTGTTGCTGACCACCAGATAACTCAGCAGGACGGTGCTGGCACCTATCACCAAGTCCTACCTTCTCTAGGGCTTCCGTGGCTTTAGCCCTGGCTTCATCTGGATTTAGACCAAGAAGCAAAAGTGGTATCTCGACATTTTCAACCGCATTCATAACTTCAAGCAGATGGAACTTTTGGAAAATAAATCCCATTTCTTTACCACGTAAATCGGTTCTCTCATCATCACTGATTCCAAACAAAGGCTTGTCTGAAACTCTAACTTGGCCTGCAGAAGGGTCGTCAATTCCCGATAAAATGTTCAACAGAGTTGTTTTTCCACATCCCGATGGCCCCATTATAGCGACCATTTCACCCTGATTTACCTCAAGATCGATTCCTCTAACGGCCTGGACTTTTTCATCGCCCATTTCGTATACCTTCCAAAGCCCTTCACAAGACAATGCGACTGCCATTGTCTAAGACAGGCCGCCACGGGTTGATAAGATGGTGCTCAATAGCGCACACATGCAGGTGAAAGTACTCGCGTTTGGGCCGTTGGCTGACGAAATGGGAGGAAAAGAGCATGATATCGAGATGAAAACCAATACTTCAATCCGGTTTTTGTTGGAAGAGTTAGGCGTTGAAATGTGGCTCAGTCAAGGGCTTGTCATCAGTATTAATGGCCGTAAAGTCGGTGAAGATGAACCGGTTTGTGATGGCGATGAAATTGCCTTACTTCCGCCTGTTTCTGGCGGTTGAGAGCCGATTGATTGACAAAGCGGGAGTAACTGGCATGTATCAGAGGGGACAACATGAGGTTCGGACCATTTGAAATCATGATTCTGCTGGCGATATTCTTCTTATTGTTTGGAGCAGAACGCTTGCCAAAGCTTGCTAGAGCCGCTGGACAATCTAAAGGAGAGTTCCAAAAGGGGCTTTCAGACGTTACTGGAGAGCCATCAAGCGCCAATACAGAAGCAGACTTAGAAGCAGGCGGTAAAACAAAGGCAGTAGATATTGCACAAAAAGCAGAAGCTGCTGGAATCGACCCTAGCGGCAAGACCGCTGAAGAAGTAGCAGAAGAAATCTCTTCAGCCGAAGAATGATATCATGATCGATTGGATTTCTGCAATAGTTGCTTCACTTTTCGGAGCGGATGAAATCGTTGAAGAAATTCTAGAAGAAGAGTGATTATCTTCTTGAACGCTTGACTTTCATTGGTGAGCCACAGATATCGCATTCTTGTTCAGATTGTGTATCTGCTTTCTTTGTAGCACGACATCCAATACATCGCAACTCCCAAGACCATTGCTCCTGGCTTCTCTTATTGGAAACCGCTTCAAATGGATGATTGAGATGGCGGCAAACGTTTTGCAATGAATAATCATCAGTGTACAATTTTTGACCGGTAGTTAATGCGATTGCCAATATTTGCAAATCCACAGGACTAAGTCGTGGTAAATCACCGGTACTTGCTGCAGCAGATTCTGCATCACCAGTACCTACGCTCATCCATTCCATTTCGATGGACTCAACCAACATTGCCCGTTCAGGAGAGAGTTTTCTTAACTCATCTAACTGGCTATGAGTCACTATTCCTCCCTGCAATCTTTCAGCCGGCCAATGAAGCAAGGCTGCAGTATCTAGTACCGGCATATGGCATGGGGTCGAGTTTTGTAGCAATCAAGACTTCGATTAAGAAAGGGTTCATCCGTGTGATTGTTACCCCAAGGGCTGAATGTCGTGGAAGGGGGCGATTGTCGACTGGTTTGACGCATATGGCGCAATTGGACTTGCTGCCATGTCATTTTCAGAATCGATTATACAACCAGTACCTCCAGATTTGATGTTTATACCGATGCTTGTGACTGCTGAAGGAAGTTCTAGCCTCATCATTTGGTTGTGGCTAGTAATTACCATAACAAGTGTATTGGGAAGCCTAGTAGGGTATTGGATTGGCAAAAAATGGGGCAGAACTCTATTCAATCGTTTCAAGGCTGAAAGACATCTCAAGAAGATCGAAGCCCTAACCCAAAGATATGGCACCTTTGGAATATTTATTGCAGCCTTTTCACCAATTCCCTACAAAGTATTTGGATGGGCTGCGGGAATGGGTGAGATGAAAATTAAGCCATTCGTAATTGCTGGATTGATAGGCCGTGGATTACGCTTCGGATTAGAAGCCCTACTCATTGGAATATATGGCTCCAAAGCGGTCGAAGGAATGGAGTGGCTACTAGACCGGGAAGTGTTTATCGGAATCGCTCTAGCACTGGTAATTGTGGCGACGTGGCTCGGTATTCGCTGGTGGAATGGATTAACCCCTGACCCCAACATTCATGAATAATCAGCGTTGGGCGAGGGTTAGTCTGCTTGCGTGGTGTAGTGGCCCATCATTTCGGGTTTTCATCCCGGCGACCCGGGTTCGA
>NZFU01000024.1 GCA_002689345.1 Methanobacteriota archaeon
CTACGCCATGATTTGGACCCATCTGGAAGCGACTTAACAAGAAGGGCAAGCAGAAGAATGCCCAGGAGCGACAATAGAATTCCTTCATCTCGCAATATGTCAAATGTTAGCAAGAACAGATTGACTACAACCACAACGCGTAGCCACGAGGCTAGTGTGTATATCTCCAAAGGAGCATACCAATCACGCATTGCTCTCTCACCGCTCATGATACCGCCTCCGTAGCATTGGTCATCTTCATGTAACGCCATGAGAATAATACCAGCATTGCAAATATTACCACGGACCATGCCGCAGCAACTCCGTATTGTCCATCTATGAATGCTACATCATAGACATAGGTGATCAAAATATCAGTTGAACCAGGGCCATAACCAAGATTTGGACCGCCATCTGTCATTAGATAAATGACATTGAACATGTTGAATGTCCAAATGAATCCTAGCAATGAAAGAGGCACTAATGCGCTCTTTAGATTGGGTAAAGTTAGGTGTCTAAATTGGTCCCAATTACTGACTCCATCCACCTCTGCAGCCTCATACATCTCACGAGGAATCGATTGTAATGCACCTGATAATGACATCATCATAAACGGTACACCAAGCCAAATATTAACCAGAATAACAACGATTTGTGCACCCGTAGGGTCCGCTAAAAGATTCAAATCGGTTCCAAGCAAATCGTTGAGCAATCCATCCGGCTGGAATATACCTCGCCAAATCAGAACTGAAATGTATGAAGGAATCGCCCACGGCAGCAGCATAATCGTTCTATAACCGACCCTTCCTTTCAATCTCTTATCGTTGAGAAGAACCGCTAAAAATAGTCCAATTGCAATATGTGCGACAACGTTAGAAATTGTCCAAATCAAAGTGAATAATGTTACCGTAAGGAATCCATCTGCAGTGAATACCTCAATGAAATTAGACAGACCAATGAATGATTCTTCACCTAGACGGGTTTGATTGGCATCGGTTAATGAAAGCCAGAAGCCATAGAATACAGGATAGAATGTGAGAACGGCTAGAGCCAATAGTGCAGGAGCGATGTAGAGGTGAGAGCCTCTTGCAGAAGTTTTCTTCTTGTCTTTCCATGCACCATAAGAGAGGAGTGCAATCAGTGAGATAATTATCGAGCCGATAGCGAATAAGACACCGCTAGTGCCCTTTCCTTCAGGAAGGATGTCCTCGACGCTAGAAGTGGCAGAATCGCTGTAAATCGTTCCTTGTGAGTCATTTACCACGATCTGATGTTCTTGATTTGGAATCATTCCAGTCAGTTGACATGTAAAGGTTGTTTCAGAGGAATAAGAGGAAAGGCAACCTGTGTAAGGATCGAAGACTGTTTCTCCTTGTTCAATGGTCGAATGTAATTCTCCATCTATGAATATCGAATGACTACCTTCTTCTAATTCAAACTCAATATCGACTGTTCGATAGCCTTCGATCAGTGATGTCTCCTCTGCCCAATCTGCTTCAAGTAGCATTCTGCTTAGATTTTCATCCGCCATTGTTAGAGCTGTTTGGGCATCGGTAGTTTCGGTGTACACCTGTTCAAATGCTGGTGCTAATGCCGTATATACCATCGACATTCCACGAGTTGTAGGCGCAGGAGTTCCAAGTTCTGCTTGATTGATGAATCCTGTAATCACCGGGTCTGCTACAATCTCTGAATCCTCTTTCAAATCTTGAGAGGTTGGAATGGTATAGGTCTGTAATGCGAATTCTTTCTGAACTATATCGCTGGAAAGATAGAGAGCTAATTCTGTTGCTGCAACTTTTTCCTGACTTTGTTTTGATACAGCCCATCCTTTGTAGGTGACTAGAGGTGAGAGGGAGTTGCCATCTTGGCCAACTTTAGGAAGCAAAGATTGTCCTAGGTTATCGATTCCTTTGCCGTACCTAGCCCAATTCCATGGACCGTCAATTACCATACCTGCATCCCATGCTTCGAATGAATTTTCCATACTGATTTTCTGAGTACCTTCAGGGACGATTCCATGTTCTAATTCAAGTTCCATCATCCATTCAAGCGATTGGGCTGCACCGTTTTCATCTAAGGTAGGTGTTCCATTCTCATCGAATAATTGACCACCATATCCTCCGAGGAATGGGAACCACCAGTATGCATTCTTTACTGGGAATTCAAGGCCTACTTGCTGGCCTGCATTCATCAAATCATCAAGGGTCCAATTTTCATTTGGTTCTTCCATTCCGTCAAACAGTGCCTTATTGTAAATCAATGAAAGACAATCGAAACTTGCTGGAACTGCATACAATGATTCGCCATATCGCATCGATTCTAAGGAAACCGGGTCGAATTTTGCTCTCTCGGCTGGAGTCAAATGTGGGCGTAAATCTTCAAACAAAGGGGCACCGTCTACTCTGACCTCACCAAACTTGCCTAATGAATCGGATGAAATCCTAATCAAATCGGGTGCTTCTCCACCTTGTGCTGCTGTCATGTATAGTTGATCTGCATCGCCATATGAGACCCTTGTAGCCTTGACTTCAATGCCTGTATCAGATGAAAATGATTCTACTGCGTCTAGGAAGACTTCCTCTTCAATAGTCTCAGCAGCGAAGGTGTACCACACTTCAATACTAAGTGAAGAATCAGAATCTACATCTTCTACTTCATCAGATTCTTGCAAACATCCAGGAAGTAGGATGAGCAATACTAACAGCAGACTGCGTAGGCGCACACTCTTGTCAATTCAAATTGCCATATCAATGCTTCACAAGAATCGCATAAGGAATTTCGAGACCCAACTAACTATCATGATTGTCATAAATGAGGCAATTGCATATCTTGCCCACGGTCTTTTTGGTTTAGGAGGAGGAAATGGATCAATGCCCATATCTAAAGATGTGGCCAACATCTCAAGATCCTCTTCAATTGTGACCATGTTGGTGCCAGACCATGGTATGTCTTCAAACCATTTGTGTGGTGGCGCAGAACATGAGCGAGGTCCCCAGTGGCTTATCGATGCCCGGGCTTGAGCGTAAACCGCCACGTCCGTCAGCAACTCTGATGATTACTCGTGATGGCGATGATGGCGTCGAGGTTTTACTAGGCCATCGCAGCGAATCTATGCCTTCCTTCCCCGGCTATTGGGCATTCCCTGGCGGAGGGGTATCTAGAGTCGATAAAGCGTCTAGTGAAGTATTAGGAATTTCAGTACAGCACTGTGCGATTCTTAGAGAGGTCGTAGAAGAGTTAGGATTAGCGCCACAAGATGGAGCATTAGTCGCTGTAGAGGATGATTTTCGAAGAATGGTAGTCGATGATAAATCGAATTGGTTCCCACTAGCATTGGATGGAGACATCCCGATTGACATTACTGGCATGAGAGTCATTTCGATGCGCACTACTCCTCCGTTTGGGCCGATGAGGTTCGAGAATACTTTCCTTCACATTCATGCAAAGCAGCATGATGATTTCTCATTGAGTGGACAAACTGAATTTGAGGACGCTCGATGGATGAGGCCTTGCGACTTAATCGGAGCATGGCAGAATAATGCGATCAAGGTTGCTCCACCGGTGGTCACTCTACTAATGGAAGTAGATAGATGTCTAAATTTGATGGGCCACGATATGGAAAAAGTCGCACTGGATTTGGAAAAAAGAAAACCGGGCCGGCGCTCAATTCTATTCGCTCAAGGAGTGGAAGTTGTCCCGGTAAGAACTGCTACATTACCCCCGGCAGACCACACCAATTGCTATCTTATTGGTGACCCTGAAGGTGAATTTATTGTCGTAGACCCGGCCTTTAGACATAGAGAAGGCATGGAGGATGTGGCAGAGGCTGTCGAGAGACATAAGGGCGAATTAGTAGCCGTATTCTACACTCATGGCCACAGTGACCATATGGCAGATGTTGGATTACTGAAAGAAGCGTTCGATGTACCGATTTGGTCGGGCTCACCAACTGCAGATAGAATTCTCAAAGACGGAGATGTACTCAAACTTGGCAATCAGGAATGGACTGTTCTTCACACACCAGGCCATCACCCAGAGCACCTGTGTCTAATTTCAAATTCAGGTTTGGTTGCTGGCGATATGGTCGCAGGGATTGGAACGATTCTAATTCCTCCCGGCCAAGGTGATATGATGACATATATCGAGCAATTAGAACGTCTTCTAGACTTAGACCCACATCTAATATTCCCGTCACATGGCCCAGTAATACCACTGCCATTCATGACTCTAGAGCATTACATCAGACATCGTTCAATCAGACATGACAAGGTGCTGGCTGCTGTTGAAGCAGGCAATACAAACTTGGAAGTTATTGCCAAAGTGGCGTATGAAGACACTCCAGATGCACACCCCGGATTGGCTGTTGACCAGACTCTTTCCCACCTGCTTTCTCATGAGAAGGGTGGAAATGTAAGAAGGACTGACGGTGGCTGGGTGCGGGCATGAAGGATGTGATGAGCGGACTTGACTTGCGCGCTATTGTTAGCGAACTGCAGGTCATGGTTGGAGCTCATTGTCGAAAATGTTACCAGCCGCACTATGAGCAAGTAGTACTGCGATTAAGAACTAAAGAAGGAGGAAATTCTGATTTGGTTTTGGTTCGTGGTAAGCGAATTTACACCAGCAAAAGAGACCGCCCCATGCCGCAAAACCCTGCACCATTTGCAATGGTGCTTAGGAAATCATTGTCTAATGCACGCCTAAGAGCGGTTGAACAAATTGGATTTGACCGAATTTTAAAATTCGTTTTCGAGAGACCCTTTGGCATGTTCCATATCTATGTTGA
This sequence comes from Methanobacteriota archaeon, assembly GCA_002689345.1. Lineage (GTDB taxonomy): Archaea > Thermoplasmatota > Poseidoniia > Poseidoniales > Poseidoniaceae > MGIIa-K1. The sequence continues at coordinate 4,769 of NZFU01000024.1, forward strand.
AGTGTTTAGAGATGGTAATATCATATTGACTGATAGTGATGATGTAATCATTCAACCTCTTACTCACAAATCATATGCAGACAGAGTTCTCAAGAAAGGCGTAACCTACATTCCTCCACCTGCTGCAACCAATCCTTACGAATTAGAATTCGATTCATTTTGCGAATTGATGAATGATAGTGATAGGAATTTAGGACGCACATTAGGTGGTGGACTAAACCTTGGTGGCGCATTAGCTACCGCTGTATGTACCGATTCAGAGCATGACGCAGATGCGGAGATCAAAGATTGTGATTTGCAGAAAATTTGGGATTCATTACAATCACTACTGCAGGGAGACTGGAAAGGGCACCTATTCATGAATGAAGGTGGAATTGATCAAGCATGGCCAATGGTACTTCCAACTCTAAAGGATAGAGAAAGGAAAGATTTCGCAACGATGAGCGAGGCTGTTGATGAATGGATGGGGCTGTATGACTCTCATGCATTGGCACGAAGAGAGGCTGAGGCGCTCGATGTGGCATCTCCCGGCAGAGGATACTCAACCGATGTTGAACGCTTAGAAAGGCGACTTGCACAACAAGAAAAGGCATTGGAAGGATTTGGAGATAAGGTGGAAAAGCAACAAGCAATCGGTCATCTAATCCAAGAGAATTGGGTTCATGTCGAACAATTGCTTGCTCAGATTAAAGAGGCGGTGGAAAACCTTGGATGGGATGGAGTAAAGAAAGCCGTCAAAGAGATTGAATGGATTCAATCAGTAAATGCTGCAGAAAGTAGTTTCATGGCCTTCATGCCTGATGAAGAAGGTAATCCTGGAAAAGCAATCTCACTAAATCTCAATGAAACCGTTCACCAAAACGCGCAAAGATTCTTTGAATCAGGTCGCAAGCAAAAGGACAAATCTTCTGGTGCGATTGAAGCATTAGAAGATACGAAGTTAGAACTATCTAGAGCACGAAAAAAGCAAGCGAAAAGAGAGGCTAGCGGACAAATATCTCGTATCAAAAGAGCAAAACGACTTTGGTTTGAAAATCACAAATGGACAATGTTACCAAGCGGCCACCTTATGGTAGGTGGACGTGATGCTAAGGGTAATGATTCCGTGGTCAAGAAGCATCTTTCTCTAGGCGATAGATATCTTCACGCCGATTTACATGGTGCACCTTCCTGTTCTTTGCGTAACAATCAGGGCTTTGCTGTTGATTCTCACCCTCCCGCACATATTGGAGACGATATGCCTGCATTCCGCCTAGTCGACAAAATTGAGGCTGACCTAGATGATGAAATGACTGAAATCGCTGCGACTATGGCACTTGCTTGGAGTCGTGCATGGAATGGTGGAGGTGCTCATGGTACAGTCTTCTGGGTCAAACCAGGTCAAGTTTCGAAGTCGGCAGTAACCGGCGAATATATTGGTAAAGGAGCATTCGTCATACGGGGAAAAAGAACTTGGTACAAGGATATTGATTTGAAAATGGGAATAGGTCTTGTAGCAATAAATGGAATTCCACTTTTGATGGGTTCTACCCCAGAACATATCGCAGATATTTGTACTCGATATATCGTGATTACACCCGGTCGAGAAAAGAAAGAAACCGTCGCAAATAGAATCTATAAATCAACTGGCTTATCTGTTGATGACATACTTCCAATCCTTCCAGGTAATTGTGAAATTATCGAGGATGTTGGACTCATCAAATTCAAGAAGGTCGAGAAAGATGAGTAATGTGAAATTCGGTGCTGAGGCATGGAATGCTAGGTTTTCTGGTGAAGGATGGGCGTATGGGAAGGAGCCTAATGCTTGGTTAGCTGAGCGAATCAAACCAGGTAGTGGTAAGGCACTTGTTCCGGCTGATGGTGAAGGAAGAAACGCGGTTTGGATCGCTTCTCAAGGATATGATACAACCGTATTTGATCTCTCAGATGTTGGACGGGATAAATGTGCATTACTCGCTTCTCAAAAGGGAGTTGTTGTAGATTATCAGGTCGATGATTTAGAAACTCGAAATTTTTCTCCCGGCCAATACGATTTGATTGCATGCTCATGGTTCCATGTTCCATGGTCGATGTTTTGCCAACATTATCCAAGAATGCTTTCTTCACTAAAGCCAGGTGGAGAATTCATTTGTGAAGGATATCATACAACCCAGATGGAAATGACAAGCGGTGGACCAAAGAGCCTCGATTTACTATGGGAATTAGATGAAGTCATGGACGTGATAAGTGATGGATTTACAACGATTCATGCTGCAGTTGAAACTGTAGAATTGGACGAATCAGATTTGCATCGCGGAAGAGCACATGTGGTAAGGTTGCATCTAGCGAAGAGAAAGCATAGGAAATAATTGGAATTCCACTATTGATGGGCTCCACAATACATCTTGTGAAGAGTTGATTCAACAACAACCATCCTCTCTCATTGGTGCACTAATGAAGGAGACTTTGTCTATGTCTTGAATATTGTTGAGTTTTTCAATCATGTTTCTAAACGAACTAGCACTCCCCCGTACCTGCATTGTATCAACACAGGAATGGCTTTCAGTTAGACAATTGTGATGAAAAGAAAAGACATCAATTTCATGTGAATGCCGTAATTCCATAAGTTTGTTTTCAACCCCGTGCTGATAATAAATTACTATTGTACCATCCAAAATGACATTGCCATTCATAGTCTCAAGATCGCCTCTACGCTTAGCTTCAGCAAAATGTAAACTGGCATCACGCAAGAACATACTACGATTTTTGTACCCCGATTCTGAGATTAATCTGGTTAACTGCATGGAAAAATCGTTGTCGGTACTGAAAGAAAGTATTCGGCTCATAGGTATGTGTTATCGTCAAAATTAATAATAGTTTTCATATAGTTATTAGTCGACAAACGATCATGGCCGAAGCACCATTCGCATACGCAGCAGTAGTTCTTGTAATCGCCCTAATCGCTGGACTGATCCCTGTTTTCTCTAAAATAAAGCAGAACCCAGAACGGCTGAAAATGATAACATCTATCGCTGCTGGAATTATTATTGCCTCCGCAGTTCTAGTTATTATTCCCGAAGGATATGCACTCGCTACCCAGGAAGATTCTCATGCTGAGGATGAAGCCTTAGCGGGTTCCATCGCACTCATTTTACTCGAAGTTGGTGATGGAGATATTACTGAAGAAGAAGCGATTGAAGAGATTGAAGAACTTCTAGGAGGTCACGATGAACACGAAGACCATGAAGAAGAATCCCATGATGAACATGGCCATGAAGAAGAAGGTGAAGAGTCGCTCTCTGATTCCGTTATGGAAATAATCGAAGAATACGAAGAAGGGGCTATTGATTCTGCCTCTGCACTAAATGAAATCCAAACTGCAATCTCAGGAATCGGTCACGAACATGAAGAAGACGATGGCCATGGTGGCGCCCTATTAATCGGTGGAGCCCTTCTAGCAGGTTTCTTGTTGATGCTAATTCTTGAAGGCTCTGGAATAGGCCATGCTGTTCATGAAGAACATCACGACCATAGTGATGAACATGGCCATGGCCATGTGCACCATAGTGCCCCAGGATGGATGTTAGTTCTAGGATTGACACTACACTCGGCAACCGATGGAATTGCGATTGGTGCAGCTGCTGCAACAGGTAGTGCAGCATTGACAGCAACAATATTGCTTGCGATATTAATTCACAAGGCACCTGTAGCATTCAGCCTAGGTATATTCTCAATGCACGAAAGAGAAACACGCAATGAGACCATAAGAGATGTTGTCATCTTTGCACTCTCTACTCCAGTAATGATGATTCTTGCATTCTATGCCCTAACTGGCCTTGAGACACACACCATCGGATTAGCAATGCTATTCTCTGCAGGTACTTTCCTCTACATCGCTACTGTAGACACATTACCAGACATACACAATCCAGAAACTGGAAAGAAAGCGATGATCTACCTATTGGTAGGAGTTGCAATTCTTGTTGTTCTACTGGTTGTTGGAGACTTAATGGGAATAGGCCACGCACACTGAGTAGGTAGTTGTGCTATTCATTATCGGCTGATACGCATTGCAACTGCGTTTCCACCGCCCAGGCAAAGAGATACAATTCCGCTCTTTGCTCCAAGCCTGCGCATTACTCCAATCATGGTGATTAGGCATCGAGTTCCACTACTGCCACAGCACAATTGATTAGCCGAAGTTTCCGTTCATGTGTTATTTGGACTCAAATATTCGGCTTAGGTTCAGTCATAGGTGGGCTCTATCTATCTGCTGAATTAGATGCAGGCAGTGGCTCGATGATTGCACTATTTTCTGCAATAATCTTCGCAATTGTAGCTATATCCAAAACTACATTAAAAACAATATATCAAACTAATGATAATTGATAATCACGCTCTTGAAACTCGCATCGCTACTGTATTTCAGTCTGCAAAGCTATCGAAGATGAATTTTATTTTTAGACCCTTATCGTCATCTCTACCATCATCTTCTTTCACACTGTAAGTAGACTCGCTCAAAGAGATTGTGTAAGTATAGTAATTACCACCGGTGCCTGCTGCATAATCTAATACATCATCTTCTCCGTAATCATCATCCCACAATACAACTGAGATTTTTATTGATGAACGTGAATCCGTCGGGTTGATTGTTATTTCACCCAAATTAGACCATTCTCTGATATTGTCTGTCGTTTCAGTGTAATAGGTAGCATCTGTGCTTCCATCTTTATCATAATCTACTCTAACTTCAGCATATACGTCCGGGCCCGACCCATCTCCGTCATATGTTTCACCGTCGTCTATTCTGGCATAATCCCATTCAAAGGTTAACTTACCATCACCATAATCGTGGAAATCATTGTAATTTGTGTGGCCATCTCCATCGATATCGTCATCACATACATCCCCATAACTATCCCCATCAAAATTATCTTGATTGTAATTCGAATCATAAACGCAATTATCGTAATAATCGCTTATGCCATCACAATCAGAATCGTTGTCATCACAACCATCATCATATTCCCAATTATCATATGAATCGGAAGAGGAATCCCCTGCTAGTGATGAAGCCCAAACATATAGAATACCTGAAAGGACAATTATAATTGCAGGAACTAATATTATGAACAATAGTGTTTTGCCGGCCTTTCCACCATTGTTATTTCTAGTTGTAAATGACACCGTGTTGGTTGGGGGATAATTATAATTTAATGGAGGCGAATAACTTGGTGGCGCTAAGGCCTGATTTAAATTTGAAGAGGGGGTATATCCAGTCTGAACTGTTGGCTGAGTATTGGTTTGAACACCATAGGAAGTGTAGTCTTGCTGTGTCGTTTGGTATTGGTTATTTGTTTCTCCAAAACTTTGGCTAGAATAGGAATCTCCACTGAGTAAAACATCATTCAGAGTACCTAGGGTTTGACTAGAAATCCACTGTTGCCACTGTTGACTTCCACTGATTCTGTACCAATAATTATCTGAACCTATAGGATATTCAATGTACTCATATCCATCGGTTTCATGCTTTCCAACCCAATCAACCGGTGGAGGCGATGACATAAATGATGGTTTACTTATCATATAGATAATCATTTTCAATTGTAGTATATTGTGAAAATAACAAAATATTATCCGTTATCAATCCGAATTTAAACGGATTTGCATCGCAACTTGTTGTAATTGTTTGGGATCGCTTTTCACAAATAGAATTGAAATCAAATTTGCTGGAATCATGATACAATTTATGATGAACGCTTTCACACCCCACCATCCAAAGAGAACATTCCAACCGGTTTCCTTAAGAAGATGTAAACGCATACAAGTTGTACAACCAACAGCCCAACTTTTTCCCCAAGTGACCATCAACAGATAGCCACGAACTGTGTGTGCAGTAACCCCAGTGGTCTTAGGCCTCTTGAAACAGTGACCACAGACATCAGCACCCCATTGGAGAGAGTTATCTGTTTGTTCAATTGCCATACTAGCAAAATTATCGGTTGGAGTCGAACTAGCAAAATTATCGGTGGGAGTTTTATTACTTCGAATATTACTAATTTGATCAAATAATTCTTGGGCGTCAGAAGTATCTTCACCTAGTTTATTATTCCAAAATATTGATTCATCAAGGGCTTTTAATGACTTATCTACTTCATCTAGGTGGAAAAATGACACGCCTTGGAAATGTAACGAAGAGCCAAGAATCCACATATCATCTCGGTTTGAAGTTAGATAATTTCTTTCACTCAATATCTTGTCAACTATCGTTAATGCTTGTTGCCACTGTTTATTGTTTACAGAACTTATCAATTCCATAATCAGGCTATTGACTATCTGAGAGGAGGTTGAGATGCCGTAATTATTTGGGTCTATTTCTGTATAATCAAATGATTGTCCAGAAGAAAGTGCGCTAACGCTAAGGATTTGATTCAAATTCTTTTTCAAATCCATCAAATCCTTAGAGTCACTTTGCCCAATTATTAACATGTGTTGGATTTGAGAGGGAGGTGCTCTATTCTCAATTAAATTGTAAATTAATGATATTAGTTCCAATTCTTTATTGCTTGATTCGGGATTTCGTCGAAACATCCTATCGACCAATCTATTTTCAACACCCATTATTTTTAACATTAAAAATATCGAAAGAGTATCCGATGACACCATCTTTGAACTCATTAATTTGTCGAAAAAGCTCTTTACATTTTCTTGCTCTAAATATTCAATTACTACATCTTTTTCAGAAACATTTTCTGCAAGATTCAATATATGGATTAGTAATTCACCCATTACTTGAAGGATTGGGATTTGAAAACTCTCTCCGGTCTCAATGAGTTTGTAGCCAATAGAAATAGATGGAGTCCCATCTAGCAGTTCTATTGAAAAATCTGTCAAATTTGCAAACAGAGTTAATGAATTGATTACACATTTTTCTTTCAGTTTAAGTAATTGTTCTTTTGAAATGGTATGTGTTTGATTGTTAACCAGTTCTAATGCAGTATATACTTCTAATCTGATATCGCCATCTTGAATTGCAGAATTATATGCGGCAATTTCGAACTCTTCGCTCAATTGTGGGTCTTCAATACTAACAAATATGGCTTTAGATGCGAGTAGATAACAATAGCAACCATAATCGATTTCTTCTGATTTTTCCAATAACTGATCTATTCTTTCATCATACAGACGAATGTTTGCGTTAGTCATTTCTCTTACTCTTAAGGACGCCCATATCCCCTCGGTTTCAATCAATAAATTATCTGAAAGTTTCGCAATCCTAATCGCTTCATCTGCGTGAAAAATAGATTCTGAAAGCTTAAACAAATCTTCCAATGATTTAGCTTTGAATAAGTGTCCATGTGCTGTATTTTCCAAATCGCCAGATTTTTTCCCATTGTCGATAATAATCGTAGCAGCATCAGCGATTATTTGGGAATAACCAAAGGGCTCCAAGGCCATACAAAAATCAATTAATTGTGAATTATGAAATGATTGCAAAATTGACCTATTTGATTCGATTTTCTGAATTCCTTGAAGAAGAATTGCTCCTGAAAAGCCACCATCTGGCACATGGAATCCGGTGTGATTATTACTAAATCGTTCCAATTCATTTTTCATCTGAGAAATGATTTGTTCAGTGTCGACCGATTGATTTATTGTGACATCGCCAGCAATGACGGAATCTGTTAAATTAATCATCGAAGGTGTTGGTGAATCCGTGGGAGGGGCGGGTATCCATTCTGTACCCGTCCACAAGTATTTACCATCTGGACTCAGCAATTAACCACCCTTAGTTTTGGATATAGAGATTAGACATATATGTTTCCCATTCGATTCAGTCGCAAGAAACTCGCATTGCAACTGCGTTTCCACCGCCCAGGCAAAGCGAAACGATTCCACTCTTTGCTCCAAGCCTGCGCATTACTCCAATCATGGTGATTAGACAACGGGTACCACTACTTCCAAGTGGGTGTCCTAAAGCAACTGCTCCGCCATGTAGATTGAATCTGTCATCCGGGATTCCTACGTCTTGGGCAACTGCGCATGATGCGCTAGCAAAGGCTTCATTGTGTTCGTAAATATCTACATCCATTACATCCATATTTGCCCTTTCTAGTAACATATTGATTGCAGGAACTGGGGCATACATGACCCTACTCGGTTCAACTCCAGCAGTGCAATAATCCTCTACGATAGCAATGATTTCCCAACCGTTTTCTATGGCGAAATCCTCATCAGCCACCAAAACGGCTGATGCTCCATCGTTTAGTGTCGAAGCATTTCCAGCCGTTACCATTCCATCTTCCTGGAATACTGGTTTTAGTCCAGCGAGTTTTTCTGCAGTTGTTCCAGCCCTAACTCCTTCATCAGTAGAGAGTTCTGGCATGTCGAACCTCTCCCAATCAAACCAACCATTTTCTTCAGCCTCAGTTGCTTTGTTTTGCGACCTTGCGGCAAAGGCATCCATTTTTTCTCTAGAGATATTGCATTCATTTGCTACTATCTCTCCCGTATTACCCATGTGAACATCGTTGTAGACATCCCAAAGGCCATCGTGCACCATAGTTGAAACCATTTCTTTTTGCTCACCATTACGTTTCTCAAACTTAGGTGCATTTGTCATGCTCTCCATTCCTCCAGCGATTATCGCCTTGTATTCACCTGCTTTGATGCTGTTAGCAGCCATCATTACTGCTTTGAGAGATGAGCCACAGACCTTGTTGATCGTAGTTGCTGCAATAGTATTGGGTAATCCGGCTCCTAGAGCAACTTGGCGAGCTGGTGCTTGTCCTGCACCTGCTTGAAGAACTTGGCCGAACAGTACCTCGTCTATTACACCGCTAGATGGATTGATATTACTGCGATTAAGTACTTCCTTAACCGCTCTAATGCCTAGTTCAACAGCACTCAAATCGGATAGGCTACCTCTGAATTTCCCGATAGGAGTTCTTGCTACGCCGCATATTGCAACTCTTGACATGAATGTCCGAATGCGGTCTAATTCTTCAACCTACGCGCGGACAGAAGTGTTCTTGTGTAGTGGTTGCTCGCCCGAACATGGCCAAGTTCAAGACCGACATTGAGACCGACCGCGCTAAAGATGAAATGAGAAATATCGAGGTTGAAATTGATTTCACTCCAAATGCCCTTGCAAGTATTCTATATCGTCAGGGAAATACTCACATTCTGTGCTGTGTAACCAAAGAGGCAAGATTGCCAGGTTGGTTCCCTCGTGATGCAACAAAGGGCTGGGTACATGCTGAATATTCACTTCTTCCTGGTTCTACCGACTCACGTTTCCGCAGAGAGCGAAGAGGTGCTAAGGGTCGAACTCAAGAGATTGAAAGATTGGTTGCTCGCTCATTAAGAGGAGCGATTGACCTCGAAGCCCTAGGTCCTCTTGCATTAACAGTCGATTGTGATGTGCTAAATGCTGATGGAGGAACTCGGTGTGCTTCGATTACTGCAGCGAATATCGCTCTAAGGTTGGCTGTTCGCAGATTGATTGCAAGCGGCGATTGTCTGCCACTAGATTTACGCCCTTCACGTGAAGACCGAGAGAATGGATGGACTGCTCCTAAACTTTCTCAAACTGAAGCCCGTAATCACGAGAACAAGGTAATCCCTCATGATTTATCTGCAATTTCCGTTGGATTAATCGGTGAAGATGTATTCTTAGATTTGGATTACATCCTAGATTCTAATGCCGATGTTGACATGAATGTTGTAGGAACATCAGATGGTAAATTCGTTGAAGTTCAGGGTACTGGGGAAGAATCAACCTTCTCTTATGATGAACTTCAAGCATTGTTAGACATGTCGCGACAAGGACTTTCTCAATTAGCAGAAATGCAAGCAGCAGTTCTAGATGATATCGAGTGAATAGCCGTAAGGCTTGAAATGCAGATGCGTGTGGCGAGGTTATCCCGGGTTAGTAGCTTAGTTGGGAGAGCGCGGCACTGAAGATGCCGAGGTCGCTGGTTCAAGTCCGGCCTAACCCACCACAACTATTCCAATTCATTCACATTTGAAATATCGAAAAATGTAGATAATTTTGGTCAAAAAATCCATGAATCGGCATAGCCTTCATTTGCTGATGCCCCATAGGGGCAAATATGGGGTCGGCTGCGATAGATAATCAAGCCGATTCTATTCCTGAAGAAATTGGAGATGTCAAACCAATTGACAAAATTTCAAAGGAGTTAGCAGGTATTCGTAAAAGAAGAAATTCTGATTCAAAAAGACGATTCCCTTCAGCAATAGAAGACTGGACATTGCTAGTAGGATTAGGCTATGGGGCAATGTATGCTTTACTTCTATTTGGAATGTCGAGCGGAGTATTTGGTGAATCGACATCTCTCGACCATTGGGCCAGTGGTACTGCATTAGATAGTGGAGATCAATGCGAAGAAATTCTTGATACCCCTTGGATACATGCTTATCCAGATAATGATCTTGAGGTAATCAAAGTTTCAGGACGCAATTTAGCATCAGGTATTCCAGTATTGAATTGGTCGGTATATGATGCTGATTCTGCCGAACCTATACTACAGGGAGAAGTAGAACAGAAATCGGTTACAATAGATTATGCCGACTGGGAGACCGGCACTTACGAATTGGTCATCACTGTTGACATATACGAATTAGATACCGATATGTCCAATGAAACTGATGTCGCTGAATCTCGTGTAAATGGAACTGAACAAATTGATAAGACTCTTGAGTTTGAAATTAGTACTTCTGAAAATGCACTTTCGTTCCTACCATTCGTTGACTCAGAGGTGAAAAGAGAGGCTGAAATTATTGATGACGGGCCGCGTTCATGCTGGTCTGTAACCGATTTAGGAAATTGGGGATTCGTGTTAATGGGAGCTGAACTAGGCGGTGGACGTGAAACCGCAATGCTCACTGGCGGAGCTGCTGGAATTCCAGCATGGTGGATGGCATTTGTTTCTCTCTCTCTATCGGTAATTTCACTATTCTTAGCATACCCTGTAATGTACAAATTGTACCACCAAGAGACGGATGATATGCTTTCAAGAGCTCATATCCGCAAGGTTGTTGTCGATGTATTACGTAATACTGAACGACGATTACACATCAAGATCGATTGGGACCTTTACAAGATTGAAGTTAGAGACTTATCTATCGATATCATGGTTCCATATTCAAACACAGAAGGAACATTTTCTGATTCTGCAGATGTAAGGTCGGATATTCTCAAAGAAGTTCTAGAAGAGTTTGCATTGTTCCGTGTTTTCAAACCAGTTCAACTAACTGTGCGCTCAATTGGAGATAACCAAGCCATAGATTTCGAAACTGGAGTCGGTGTTGGAAGTGGAATGGTAGATGAAGAGGATATGGAAGACCAAGATTACACCTCTTTCTTCCGAGACCTACACATGCTATCTAAAGTTGAGGACGAGGTTAGAGAATCTGTAAAGGGATACTTCCGTTCCAAGAACGATTTAATCCTACAGATGGCTACTGTAACAAGTGAAGACTCGATTATTTTCGTTAGAGTAGCATACAAACCGAATCAAAGATTAGCATTCTTCCGATTCAAAGATTCACATTTAGATATTGAAAAGGATTTACGAAAATATATTTCACGTGAAAATCCTGAATTGGTGGGAACACAGGAATTGATAGTTAAGGGTAGAAACTTGGTTTCAACACTAGCTGACCGCTCAGGTGCTGGACGTGTAGAAACTCTATCATCGAAGGGCAGTAAAGATGCAAGAGTTGCTGCTGTTGCAAAGCAGGATGGTCTAGGAGGAAGAGTGCTTCAAACCAAATTATTTGGTGACATCCTATCCACTGTAGAATATACTGCTAACGAAAAGCGTGAAATGATAAACAAGTGGGGATTCTGGGGACTAATTGTCTTTGTATGGATTCCATTCATGGCATCCGGTGTTCTAGTTGGGGCAATGCTAGGTCTACTATCGAGAATGAAATTCATGCGTGTTTTGTGGGCGACATTTGCAGGAGGAGCTGCTGCTTCACTAACTTGGGCTTATACCGCTGAAGGCATCGTTACTGTGATGCACAAATACAAATTGGAAGCTGCAATTCCTATCGCAATTATTGCATTCATTGGAATGGCATTCCTACACATGCGATCGACTAAGATTAGAAGGCAAGCCGAATTGTTTGAAGATACACTACTAGATTCATTCCATGCCGATATTCGTGACAAATACGGCAACCAGTGAAGTGAAAAAATATGGTTGGCGACCCTGCAGTTTTCGGTGTTTTAACCGTATCAGATAGAGCTTCAACCGGTGAATATGAAGATGAGGGTGGACCCTCAATTGTTGGCTTTTTCGAAGAAGCAATCGCTTCTGAATGGAGCCATCATTATCGAATTGTACCAGATAATGTCGATTCGATATCTAGTGCATTAGTCGAGATGTCTGATGATTTAGGCTGTGATGTTATTGTCACGACAGGAGGAACTGGGCCTGCCGTAAGAGATGTTACTCCTGAAGCAACCGAATCTATCTGTGAACGAATTCTTCCTGGCTTTGGTGAACAAATGCGCTCTGTCTCTTTGCAATTTGTACCAACTGCAATCCTTTCACGTCAAGTTGGAGGAACAAGAGGTAAAACCCTAATTTTCAATCTCCCTGGTCGGCCTAAAGCGATTAGAGAGACCATAGATGAAATTTGGAAAGCCGTCCCGTATTGTGTTGACTTACTTGGAGGGCCTTACATCGATATGAATGATGAGATATGTGTCGCGTTCCGTCCAAAATCTGCTAGAAGAAGGTGAAAAAATGAATAAAAATATATTGATTACTGGTGCAAAAATGGTTCTTCCTACAACGACTATTATTGGAGATTTACGAATAACTGATGGAGTTATTTCAGAAATCTCCACTGAATCAAATCTTGAGCCCCGGGATGGTGAATTGGTTCACGATGCTACAGGATTGTATTTACTTCCTGGAATGATAGACCCTCAAGTTCACTTCAGAGACCCAGGCCAGCCTGAGAAAGAGGACTTGTGCAGTGGCTCTCGTGCGGCTGCTAGCGGTGGAGTCACATCTTTCCTAGATATGCCAAACAATGTTCCTAGTCAAACGACATTACAGTCAATGTATGAAAAATTAGAAACTGCATCAAATCGTTGTATTACCAATTATGGATTCTTTATTGGAGCTACTGAGTCGAATGTTGAAGAATTACAGAAGGCGGTAGGAACTCCTGATTCTCCGATCGCAATTCCTGGAATTTGTGGAATCAAGATATTTATGGGTTCATCGACTGGTGATTTATTGGTCAATGAATCAAATGCTCTGAAAACTATTTTTGACAATACTGCAGGGTTAATCGCAGTTCATGCTGAAGATGAGACAAGAATGATTGAAAGAGAGAAGATGATTGAAGGGCGAACAGATATGGCCGCTCATGCTGAATGGAGAGATGAGATAACAGCATTGATTGCAACAAAGAGGGCTGTAGGATATGCTCAAGATAGCGGTCATCGATTACATATTCTTCACCTAACTTCTGGAATTGAAGCCGATTGGTTAAACGGATTGACTTCTCTTATTGGCAAAGAAGGCCAAGCACACATCACTACTGAAGCACTACCTCAACACTTGACATTTGACGAAACAGATGTTGAAGTTCTTGGAACTAGATTGAAAATGAATCCACCGATTAGATATCAAAAGGATAAGGACATATTATGGAAGAGATTGCATGATGGGACTATCAATTGTATCGCAACTGATCATGCACCACATACACTGGATTCCAAAGCGAAAGGGTTCCCTAGCGCGCCTAGTGGAATGCCAGGGGTAGAAACATCACTACCAGTTATGTTAACTCATGCTGCAAATGGTTCATGTTCAATAGAACAAGTTGTTCAATGGATGTCTAGCAATGTTGCAGATTGTTATGGGATGATTGGAAAGGGCAAGCTTGAGGAAGGATATGACGGAGATATTGTTCTTGTCGATATGAGCAAAGAACATCTTGTAGAAGATAAAAATGCATGGTCAACTGTTGGATGGAATCCGTTCGCTGGTAAGAAACTGATTGGATGGCCAGTACTTACTGTAGTAGATGGAACTCCTGTGTTTGAAAGAAATGAAGAAACTGGGCCAAAGGGCAGATGTATTATCGAGCCAGGCCAAGCAGGAAAGCCACTGGTAATGACGCCTTGGAATTAATTTTCGATTGCAAATAGAAAATTTATCCGCTAAGTTTTTTACTAAACGGTATATCTTCCAAGCGGGGAAACACAATGAGTGGACTAGAAGAAAAACTTGGACCTGGGCATCAACAGATAATACTTGGACTGCTAATTTTCGCAGCCGGTGCCCTTTGGGGAGTAATGTTAGCAAATGGAGATGATGGCGTAGGAGATAATTTGGGACAACTATTTATCTCTGCAGTTATCATGCTTTCTGGAGCCATGATTACACTGCTAGGTGTGTCATTTGGAACAGATAATGAAGACGATAGAACAAACGATTTGCAAGACGCTATCGCTGAACTAACAGGCATGCTAAACACGCTTCAGGCAAAGATGGCTGGCGGCGACGACGAAGACGAGTAATTACAAGTTGTATAACTTGGAATATTTTGCCTCAACATAGTTGAGGAATGCCTCGGGGCTAGGTGCTTGGCCTGTAGCTGATTCTATCAGTTCAGAAGGAGTCATCACAGAACCTTTCTCGTGCACCTTTTGGCGTAGCCATGTAAGCATACTAGACCAATCTCCTGAACTAATTATACCCTCAATATCCCCTAATTCTTCAGACATTGTTTGGAGTAACTGAGCAGCGTATAGATTTCCTAAGGTATATGTTGGGAAATAACCGAACGCTCCCATAGACCAATGTATGTCTTGAAGGCATCCTAGTGAATCATTTGGAGGGTCGATCCCAAACCAATCTTTCATCATTTTATTCCAAGTAGAAGGAATATCTTCCACTGCTAAATCCTCATTGAAAATCATCTTTTCAATTTCATATCTTATCATGATATGAAGATTATATGTTACTTCATCCGCTTCTACTCTAATGAAATCAGGTTTCACCTCATTTGCAACAAGGTCTAGAATCTCATTACTCCAATCAGGACAATCCGGGAATTGTTCTTTGAACCATGGCATTGCAATTTTCCAAAAGGCGGATGTCCTTCCGATTTGATTTTCCCAGAATCGACTTTGGGATTCATGCACACCTAGAGATACTGCCATTCCGACTGGAGAATAACTGTGTTCTTTTGGTAAGCCTTGCTCGTACAATCCATGTCCAGATTCATGCATAACTGCATAAAGACAAGAGAATGGATCCTTCTCATCGAACCTAGTAGTAAAACGTGTATCATCAGGCCATAGTCCCGCACAAAAAGGATGGGTTGAGCGGTCCATTCTGCCTGCTTCAAAGTCGAAACCCATCGAATTACTTACCTTGTTGCAAAACATTTCTTGAGCATCTACAGGAAATGTCATTTCCTCGGGTAGTCTAGGGATTTCCACATTCGAATCCATGATTTTTGCTAACAGTGGAACGAGTCTTGATTTCAACCCTGCAAATAATGGGTCATAATCTTCAACCTTCATTCCAACTTCATATTCATCGAGGAGTACATCGTAAGGAGTGTGTTCGCATCCAAGATATTCGACTTTTTGTCGAGTGAGGTTAACCATATTTTTCAGATGTGGTGCGAATTGCGAAAAGTCGCTCTCACTACGTGCTTTTTGCCAAGCGATTAGTGCTTCACTACGTGCCTTGGTGAAAAGAGAAACGAAATCGGTTGGAAGTTTTACCGCTTCATCGTATTTCCTTCTCATCTCCCTAACATTGGCGGCAAAAAAATCATCCAGTGACTCAGATTCTAAACGGGATATCAATGATCCTAATTCATCATCGATTAATCTGCTATGACGTTGAGCGGCCAACCATGCCAGAATTTCTCCACGGGCTTTTGCTCCTTTAGCCGGCATTATTGTTTCTTGATCCCAGCCTAAATGTCCTTGAATTGCTTCAAATCGATATAGGTCATTTACCCTAGTCATGAAATCTTCCTTATCTCCCATATAACGGTCGAATTCATATTTTCACTTCAATATTTCATATTTTTCAGGCACAATTTCAAGTCGTAGACTTACCTGCGTTGAACATGGCCTCTCCCTTCCGCCGTAAATCGAAGGAAGAGAAGGCCGCTTTGGACAAGGAAGATTCCGAACTCGAAGAGGTTGTTCAAGCAGAAGTACCTGAAGATGAAAATACGGAAAATAAAACCGATGATTTAGCCTTACAAGAGGCTTTACTTGAATCGGCAAAACGTGTTACTCATACATGTATGGATATCAGAAGAGGAGAGAATGTACTAATTGTATGCGACCCGACCACGGGTGAAATTGGTCAATCTCTACATCGTACTGCCACTGAGCGTTCGGACAGGGTACTACTGATTGTAATGCCAAAGGGACGACATCATGGGGAAGAGCCACCATCTCCTGTAGCTAATTTGATGAAACAGCAGCAGATTGTTATCGCACCAACAAAGTATTCATTGACACATACTAGAGCGATTAGAGCCGCTGTCAAAGAAGGTGCAAGGGTCGCAACTATGCCAGGGATGACCGCTGAAATGTTCGTTAGTGGAGGCATGACTGCTGATTTCAATCAAATCAAGAAAGACCTAGCTGAATTATCGGGAACTCTGAGAAGGAAACGATTGATTCATGTCAAAGATTCGAATGGTACCGATGTCGAATTCGAAGTCTCTTGGAGAGATTGGAAACTCGATGATAATGGAATTTGTAATAGACCAAGAATGATTACTAATCTCCCCGCAGGCAAGGCCTTCGTTCTACCAAGAGAAGGTACGATGAATGGGACTATTGTGATCAATGGCACCTGGGAATCAACAGTTCTAGAGGAACCTTTAGAATTGACTGTAGAGAATGGAATTGTAATCGATATCAAAGGTGACTCGACTGCTGCGCAAATACGTCAGCAATTCGGTGAAGCCGCTTCAAGACTGAAAAGTAGAGATAGAGAATTGGTTTGGACTGTTGCTGAATTCGGTTTTGGAATGAACCCTAAAGCACAAATGACTGGCCATGTACTTGAAGATGAAAAGCAATTGGGAACGTGCTATTTCTCGATTGGCGATAACACTAGCCTTGGAGGAAATGCTTCAGTTGGAATCCATATCCCTGGAGTTATTTCCAAACCTTCTGTTTGGTTAGATGACACCCAAGTCCTAGACGATGGCAAATTTGTAGCCTAATCAGCGATTTTGGGTACCACAGACAGGGCAGAATCTCCAATTAGGGTCGACTCCGACTCTACAACCTCGACAGTTCAAACCTGAACGAATGGTTGGTTGCATTGGTTGAGAAGGTTGATTCCAGCCTTGCTGCTGCTGTTGCTGCTGTTGTTGTTGCCAAGCTTGCTGTTGCTGTTGCTGCTGTTGCCAAGCTTGTTGTTGCTGCTGTTGTTGTTGCCAAGCTTGCTGCTGCTGTTGCTGTTGTTGTTGTTGCCAAGCTTGCTGTTGCTGTTGCTGCTGTTGCTGCTGTTGCTGTTGTTGCTGTTGTTGCTGCGGCTGAGGGTTTTGAATGCCCGCACGAATTGGCTTTACTGGCTTTGGTAAAGCCATTTTTTCAA
>NZFU01000025.1 GCA_002689345.1 Methanobacteriota archaeon
AAAACAAGCAAGTATTCCGAACGCCAATACTTTCTTCCTATGGTCGAAGGTGAACTCTCCTAACTTGTAGAATGCTCGTTCTTCAAGCATCTTAGGGTCAGTCACACCTTCCATGGCCTGCCCCCTATGAGCATACTATTTCATTTGATGCTTATCTTTGTGTAGACTTTTACTAAATTAGAATAGTCAACGAAGCATCTTCTCATCTCGGCCCGTCCAGAGTTCAAGCCACTTTTCTAGATTGTATTGCTTGTCACTTTGATTCAATTTTCTTGATGAATCAGATGGCTGAATTCGACAACCACATGCATTTGCATGTCCCCCGCCTGTCTCATCAAGCAGAGTTGCTAGGAGGGAAAGGTCGTACGGATTTTCTTCATCGCGGAATGAATTTGCATAGAATGAGGCTCCTAATGCGTGACGATTTGGGTCTTCGATACTGCCGTCCAAATATCCATGAATTACACAACAAGCTATCGCTTCAGGTCCTGCTAAAGCAGTGACTAGATATCCATTACTTCTTACTCCAGTCTCACTCAAATCACAAATTGCCAATCTGTCAATTATTTCGGTTCGTTCTTTGACTAGTTTAGCTTGTGATTCTCGCTCTTCGCCAAGAACATTCAAACGCTCTTCATGACTTTGGAGAATTTCATCGAGTAACATGCCTGAAGAAAATTGTTCTAACACAACTTGTAGATGTTCAGGGTCGGATAGTGAAAGAGAGCGTGAAAGACGGATTATTGGCCCGTCGGCCATGAAATCTTCAAGCGATACGCCGCCTGAATCCAATGCATCTACTATTGGCATTACCTCTTCAAGATGTGACAAATCTAACTCCTCTTTCATCAAGTCGTAAGCAGCACGAGCTGCTGATGGTGTGTCTCTCCAATGGCAAATTCCGCCATCTGATTCAAACACAATCTGTTCCTCTTTAGAAGGACGATTTGTTAGATGATGGTCTAAGTATAGGCCGCAATCGGGATGAAATGGTAAATCGCAAATCGCTGTACTTCTATCAATTAAATGATCGATACTGCCAGCCCTCAATAATGCAGGGTGGGCAAAATAAACTTCAATTTCAGGCTTACTTGCCTTCAATACGGCTGCAGCCATCAGCCCATCTAAATCTGAATCTGCGACGACTCTGACAATCCCCTCCAAGACAGACATAACACTCAGCGTGGGCGCCCATTTCTTGAATGTATAGGGTCCTGAAAAAGCGATGAGCCTATGAACAGGTAGTAACGCCGACGACTCATGGAGACATCTTGCGGAGTGGTTCTAGTGAACTTTGGCTCCATTTTACTCCTTCAGTATCCGCAAGGCCACTGGGATTTCCCAAAGGGCCACGTTGAGGATAGTGATTCGGATTACAAGGCTACAGCTGCGCGAGAGTTAGCTGAAGAAACCGGCATTACTGAATTTAAAATTGTTGAAGATTTTGAATACAGAACCGCTTATGATTTCCGTCACAAGGGAAAGAGAATCGATAAGCAGGTGTTTTGGTATATTGCAGAGACAGAAACCATGGCTGTCAAAATTAGCCACGAACATAGAGAGCATCTATGGCTGGAATGGGAAAGTGCAATGAAGCAATTAACCCATCAAGAAAGTCAAGGAGTATTGGCTGCTGCTAATGCGCACATGAAATCTATTGGCCGGGACTAATCACATGTTTGCGTTTTGTCGGCGCGTCATGTCGGCGGTTCCGCTCTCTCTCTTCCCTTTTGGAGTCCAATAAGTTTCATCTTCTCCTAGCCTAAATGATACCCATCGTGTGAGAATAAAAATCCAATCCGAAAGCCGATTGACATATTGTAAGGTCAAAGGACGCATCTCATCTTTGATGCCAACCATCGATCTCTCCAATCTTCTTGTCACAGTTCTTGCAAGATGCATTGCAGCGATTGGAGCCGACCCTGTTGGTAAGATGAAACTCTCAAGGGGTTCTAGTTCCTCATTCCAAGCATCCATTTCATTACATAGGCGGTCTGAATCTTGTTGATCGATTAGTTGCATAAATTCTGGCAACTGGTCTGGTGGACAAGCCAATTCAGCTCCTAAATCGAATAATTCACTTTGTAATCTGCCAATTGCAGTTGAGCATACATCCTTCACACGCCTTACGGTTACTCTTTGGCCACCATCAGCATGAGTATCTGATAGGCGGTTCGCTTCCATCAATACATTCCCGAGTAATGCGTTAACTTCATCGCATGTTCCTACAATCTCAATTCGGGCATCGCTCTTAGCAACTCTACTGCCGTCAACAAGGGATGTTTCACCTAAATCGCCACCGCCAGTGTGGACTTTCGTGATTCGGACCATGTCTACCCGAGGTCATGCCTCAACAAGAGGTCTGCGGCCGTTGATACCTGTATCAAGCGGGTGCCACCATTCAATATCTTCCTCGCCCTCGCACCAGGAAT
The DNA here is from genome assembly GCA_002689345.1 of Methanobacteriota archaeon. GTDB lineage: Archaea > Thermoplasmatota > Poseidoniia > Poseidoniales > Poseidoniaceae > MGIIa-K1. Next base: position 2,433 of record NZFU01000025.1, read on the forward strand.
ATAGCACCAAATATCCGTCAACTACCCCATGCCACTCTAAATGTCCTGGGTCAAATCCGGCAACACGTGCGCCCAGATTTTCTAATCTATCTCCAATATCTTGCCATTCTTTGACCAAGTTTCCAAGTTGTTCGGCTACTTCAGCAACATGCTCGTGATGGGGCGGAAGTTGTTCAACCAAGATTTCCAATTCTTCGGTCAAGTCATGTGCTTCGTCCTGTAATGCTTGTAAGGATTGCAATAATTTTCTAGCCAAAGGTAATTCGTTTCTAGCTTCATCAATTGTCACAACTTTGGAACCATCGGGAAGTCCCAATAATGCCATTTCATCGAGAAGTTCGCTGATACTCATCGGTTGACCTGCAAGTGGCGGCGGATTCCATTCATTCTGCACGAACGGACTACTCAAACTGAGGCTTCTTCAAGTCTGTGGTCAAATTGCATCTACTGGAGCCATTTCTGGACCTTTTACTTGAACGCGATTCAGAACCTTTCCTCCGAAGAAAATTGCGACTATTGCCCAAACAAACAATTCAATCGCTATCAGTACCCAAGCAAATGGTCCTGCAGATTCTAGCATCAGATTTGCATCATATGGTTGTCCATTGAACGCCATGTATACCGATTGGGAAAATAATGACGCCCCGAACCATATGAAAACAGCATACCAAGTCATAGTCGAAACTGACCAATCCTTGGACATTTGTACGCCTTCCATAGTATTAAGTTGACTTCGTCCCACTTAAGTCATACCCTTTCTTGATTCACTTAAACGGTTGTTTTTATCTAAATCTATTCTTCCTCTTTAGGATTGATCTTGTTTAGAGCTGAGTCGATTGCTTCCAACCATTCTTTGGCAACAGCATCTTGACCACCGGATTCTGCCAATCTTTTCTTCCAATGTTCGGACTCAGATTCATTTCCAAGGAACGTCTGAATTTTTTCTAAGGCGGTCCAAGCCATAGGATTGAGATGTTCTTCCTCTAAATCCCAAGATTTCTCAAAGCATTCAATTGCTCCATGTTCTCCTGAAATTTGACCTCTTTGTAGAGCAACTAATCCCGCTTTAGACCATGCTAAAGGAAGTCTGCCGATTAACAATCCACGGAATACCAACCAGGTTTGCCCTCCGCCCAATAATACAATTGTACCAAAGGCTGCGTATTCTTCAACCACAGATAGTGAGCCCCATTGTTCAGCCATCATTGCTGTTGCTGAAATGGAGAATAAAAATCCTGCAAAAGGCGCTACTATGACTTCGTCTCTGTTGACCAACATGTTTTGCACCCCTCTAACTAGTCCAAGAGAACCATAAATTAGCAAGAAGAATAGATGAGCTTGTACATCTGTTTCCCTAGGTGATGTTTCACCAATAAGGAATAATAATGCGATTACTAACAAAATATTTCCATATCTTTTCGATGGCCCGGGGAAAGGTTGACGCTTGCTCATTACAATGAGAGTTATCGCAACTGCGAACTCTAAAGCAAGGAACCACCAAGTCTCCATGTCACAGGGGTGAAGTGCCTTCTTCTTGATTGTTGTCAAACTCTATGATAAGCACTACCGCGAGATATCTCATATGATCGATACAATTGTTCCATCAATAATACTGCAGCTAATTCATGAGGAAATGTCATCTTGGAAAGTGAAATTGAGATTCTGTTATGGCCCTTCTCGAATCCATCAGCAGGACCTATTGCTAGATGGGTGTCTTCACTCAATAGATTCCAGTTGTCGAATTTTTTTGAAAACTCAACAGAAGACGTCATCTCTCCTCCTTCGTCGAGAAGGATTGTATTTTCCGGCAGTCGTGACAAATAGTCATGAGATGATAATTTTGAACTATGTATCTCAAGTTTAACTTTCGATTTAAGACGTAAATGATAGTCTTCGAGAAGATTGCTCAAATTCTTGTCTGAAGGTCGCCCATGTAGATGAACAATGATTCGGCCCATACCCATGCCAAGTAGTTCAACCCCAAGACTATTGATGTATACCTTGAGCAGGGGGCATGGGTTGGTGGCCGTTCAAGAAGAAGGTGAAGGGCCCGGCGATTCCGGATGTGATTCGCAGAGACACTCGTTCTTGGTTATCTGATTTGCAAGAAACTTGTGAAAGGAATTTTGATTCTCCTGAAGAAGCACGAAGACAGATTCGGCAGATGGTGGGTGAATGGAAGGATGCCAATGAAGAAGGGGTTATGGAAGATTCACTTCTTGAAGGATTGAATATGCGTGCATTCAGGTTATTGAATTGCTCTGATGATGATTTTTCTAAATGGCTAGATAATCTAAATTTCTGGAAACCTGGCTGGAGACCTGAAGGGTCCCGGAATACGGATGAATCATGAAGGAGAGGCTCCCCCCGTGGATTCATGGGGAGTGCTGGCAAGTTACACATGCTATACTCCTGTCCATTCTGTTGGAAGGTTAGAGGGTTGCTTGAACACCTTGATATCGCCCATGAGAAAATTCAAGTTAATCCGATGAAGGCCAAAAAAACACTTCCAAGTGCTCCTGAATGGAAAAAGGTCCCGGTATGGGTCGATTCAGATGATGCTGTCTTTGTTGACTCCACGCCTATTATGAAGCACATCGACAAGATGCATAATGATGGGAAACTTTGGAAGACCGATGATGAAGAGCGCCGTGATAAGTGGATGGAGTGGGTTGATTTACATATGTCAAAAGCCACTATTCCAATATTGTATGGTAGCCTATGGTCTGCATTAAAAACAACTACCAGAGTATCCAAACTAGAAAAGTTTGGATTCATTTCTAAGCGCCTTTATGCTTGGGCTGGTTTCCCAATCATGTGGGGAATAATCGCTCGTAAACGAGTGAAGAAAGATGGTCGAACTCCTAAGAAATTGTGGCATGACTTACTTGATGAATTTACAAATGAATTCGGTGGTAAGAGTTTCTTCGGCGGGGAATCTCCCGATTTGGTTGATTTTGCTGCGTTTGGTTATGTTCGTTCAATCTCTCCATATCCACAATTTTCTCAACTTGAGGATCACAGTTCAGGAATGGATTGGTATAATGCTGTAAAAGCAACTTTGAAGGTGTGAACATGAATATCGTCGAAGGGCCATTTGGTCTTCGATTCATCAAAATTGAATCTTGTCAAACCTTCCTCGGAATTGACAAGGGGGGCTGGGTATATGCTAGTGAAAGACCAAGGCACCGTGTTGAATTACCATCATTCCTTATTCTTGAAAGTCCGATAACTAAGGCACAATTTGCTGCGATTTTGGGTGACGATGATTCATCTGATGAGCTGAAAGATATGGTTACACATGATGATGTTGAGAAAATCTGTTCACAATTATCTTCGCATTTTGAAGATGAGGTGCGACGGCCCACTCAATCAGAATGGAAATCTGCTGAGAGTTTGCTAAAATTACCATGTGGCTGGACCGAGTTACTATCTGATGAAGCCACAGGAAATCATCGGGGTGCTCCTTTGGATGGAAGGCCGCGGATTGGAGAGATGATTGGGCCATTATCGGGACATAGAATTTCACAATCGGCTCATCCTAAACGCGCAGGCGTATACGCGCAAGTAACTACGCCCGGAGATAGGCCTCTTCCTAAAGTTGGATTCAGATTAGTTGTTTCACCAAAACGGTCAGGTGAAGCTCGTAGAGTCCCCGATAATGCGAACCTTGGCACAAATATTAGAAGCGAATTATTTTGGACAACCGTCTTGGGAATAATTCCAAGTTTCACAATACCTATCTTGAGAGGATTTAGCTCATACGCAATAGATGGTTGGGCGAATCTTCTGTTTGGTGGTTTATGTGCTGGTTTTGTCAGCGGTGCTTTTTGGAGACCGAGAAGGCCTACTTGGGGCTTATCGCCAGAGGGCGAAGTCATTCAACTGAAAGACTAGACCAATACGACTCTTGTCGGATTGCATCCAATGCACAAATAGCTGCCATATTCACAATATGTCGAACTCCATCCGCTCTAGCAAGCAGTTGAACTGGCTTGTTTAATCCATCTAAAATTGGTCCGGTCATTTCTGCATCTCCCAATTGTTCAAGCAATTTGTATGCAATATTTGCAGATGCTAAATTTGGACAAATCAATACATTTGCAGGCCCATCAAACGCCATAAATGGATATTCTGATTGAACATCAATATTGAGTGCAGTGTCCGCTTGCATTGGTCCATCAATACTAAGAGAATGGTCCATTTCTCTTGCTAAATTAATCGCTTCTTCGATACGCTCAGAACGTTGAGCCCGGCTGCTACCGAAATTTGAAAACGAAAGCATTGCAACTTTTGGTTCAACGCCGAATCTTCTTGCGACCTTGGCAGTTTGAACTGCAATATCTGCTAATGTTTTACTATCTGGATATACATTAACTGTAGCGTCTCCTAAGAAAATCAATCTGCCCTTGACCACCATCATGTAACATCCGATCGCACAATGACTATCCTCGTCGCTACCAATAACTTCCAAACATGGCCTCAATACATCTGCATAATTTCTACTAACTCCTCCTAGGAAGCCATCTGCTTCACCAAGCTCTACCATTTGGGCAGCGAAATATGGTCTGCTTTTTAGCAACCTTTGAGCGTCTATCATCGTCATTCCTTTACGACTACGATTTTTGAGTAGTTCTAAATCGTAATTTCCGATTCTACGTTCATCGTATCTAGGGTTTGTAATTTCACAATCGAATTCGATATTCAGTTCTTCCATCTTTTTGCGAATACTCTTCACATTTCCAAGTAGAATAGGCTCGCATATTTCCTGTTCAATACATTGAGCTGCAGCGCGAATAACCTTTTCGTGATCTCCTTCGGGGAATACAATCTTTTTCTTTCTGCCCTTTACTTGGTTGAATACGCCCCTCATTACCGAATACGACATCCCCAATCTTGCTTCCAGTGATTCACGATATCTCTGTTTATCGAAATCTTCGGGTGCGATCGCCGCAATTCCTTCGTTCACTGCTGCTTCGGCTACATCTGCAGCTTCCCAAATTAATACACGACGATCAAATGGTTTAGGAATGATATATTCTGGTCCATATTGCATCGATTCTCCGGAATAAGCATGTGCGATATAATCTGGAACTGGTTCTTTTGCAAGGGCTGCCAGTGCATTGGTTGCAGCCATTTTCATTCCTTGAGTAATATCTCTGGCTCTAACATCTAACGCGCCTCTGAATATGTAAGGAAATCCGAGTACATTGTTGACCTGGTTGGGGAAATCGGAACGGCCTGTGGCAATAATTGCATCATCACGAACTGCTGTAACTTCGTGTGGCATGATTTCTGGAGTGGGATTTGCTAGAGCGAAAATTATTGGTTTCTTCGCCATTTTTGCAACCATTTCGCCATTGACTAGACCTCCTTTAGAGAGCCCCAAGAATACATCAGCGCCCACTAATGCATCTGCCAAAGATCCGCCTTCGCTATCTACTGCAAATTGGGCTTTGTATTCGTTTAATTCACCAGCATCAAGACGCTTTTTTGTCATGATGCCTTGGGAGTCGCACATCTGTATATTTTTTCGATTTACACCTAATGCAACATAGTGGGTTGCACAAGCGATTGCAGATGCTCCAGCGCCTGCTACGACGACTTTGATTGTTGACAAATCCTTGCCTTGTAATTCAGCAGCATTCAATAATGCAGCGCCGGAAATAATCGCCGTACCATGCTGGTCATCGTGCATTACTGGGATATTGGTTGACTCTGCAATTCTCTTTTCGATTTCAAAGCATTCAGGGGCTTTGATATCTTCAAGATTTATTCCTCCAAATGTTGGAGCAATATTACACACCGTTTTGATAAATTCTTCAGGGTCTTCTGTATCGACCTGAATATCGAACACGTCAATATCTGCGAATGTTTTCAGCAGTAGTCCTTTGCCTTCCATTACAGGTTTTGATGCTAAAGCGCCAATATTTCCTAATCCTAAAACGGCGGTTCCGTTAGAGATTACTGCTACCAAATTTCCTTTTGAAGTATATCGATAAGCATCCTCTGGTTTATCTGCTATTTCTAAGCAAGGATATGCCACACCTGGAGAATATGCAAGTGATAGTTCATGTGCAGTAGAATGTGGTTTGGTTGGCATCACTTTGATCTTACCTTTCGGTGATGCTTCATGATATTCGAGTGCTTCTTTTTTGATGGTGCTCTCGCGCCAGTTCTCATCCATAGCAATCTCTCCGAACTACTTCTCGGACTGGTCTCGGGTTTGACCTTTGTGTGAACTAATACCCTTCAATTACTGAATTATTGACCCTTTTCCGTGTACCGAGATTGGTAAAATGCATGATTTGTCCTCCTCACAAGAGTGCATTCGCTTGATATACCATAGAGTTCGGATACATCCCATGAACAATCTCAACAGGGCCGTAGGCCCTGCGAATTCTAGTGCAAGAGCGGTGATGCTTGTGACTGTGATGGTGTTAGCATCATTAGGTCCAATTTTGTCATCTCCAGTGGTTAGTGCACATGAAACTGCTAATGGAAATATTTGGCCCATGGAAGGGTCTGAAGATACTGGATGGGTGCTGCTAAATGCAACTGGGGCTGATGCAGTAAATGGCACTCAGGCAAGTGCTGATTGGATGCTTAATTTTGCACCAGGTGCTATTTTGGGGAATGTTTCCATGGAGATTAGAGTTGATGGATCTGATGGTGTCCTAATTCAGCAACCGTTGTTGATGTCGCCCGATACTGGCCAAGTGTTATTCGATTGGCGAGGTAATGGATGGCTAGGACAAAGTTTTGCATTTGACGGAGCAAATCCTCACCAAGGTCGCCTCTCTCCAAATGCAGATGTTGGGGCAACCGTAACACTACCATCAGGCTCTGAAATCACTGATTTCATTCTCGAAGTTCTGGCTCCTGCAGACCCATTCACATCACTAGAACCGGTTCAACTCTTCATTCAAGACTATGAGATTCATCCTGCTGATGGCAGAATGTACATAGCGATTGGAAGCTACATCCTAATTCTGGATGCTAATTCTTCACCAAATATAATCGATTTATTCCAAATTGAAAGTACAGATGATGACAATTATGTAACCGATTTAGAAATGGATGTGACTAACGATCGAATGCTAATCACTACGGCCACAGGCATTCTTCATTCCGTAGATTTGTCCGATACAAGTTGGAATGCAGATTTACCTGTTGAGCCATCTGGTGGCGCTTGGAGTCAGGTTCATGTAGCAAGTAACGGCGACCTGTTTGCATTCAGTTCATCTGGTATTTTCACCTTGAATACTGCCGGCACAGGATGGACTCTTGAGCAAGCTAGTTCGACAAGTAATTGGCCTGCAGGAGTGCCTTGGAAAACTCTTGAACATAATGGAATAATTTACACTTCACTACTTGGCGGCGGAGTAGGAAGATGGGATGTCTCCTCTATGTCGCCACTCTCCCCATGGACAACTGCAAATAGTCTTCATTCGGATTACATCAGCGAATTTGTTGTCTCAGGAAATCAATTACTAATTTCATCTTATGATGCTGGAATTGCTAGAAGAGACCTATCTGGTAATTTCTGGCTAGCTACCTGGAATAGTGGAAATTGGCTATCTTCAGATGAGGTAAAAGGGATGACTGTGGTTAACGGTCAAATCCAAATTTTAACAGCAACAACTGTCCATACGTACAATACAAACTCTGGAACTTTTGCATCTGCTACTACTCTAGCATCACTCGGTCAAATAAATGAGGGACAAAATATTCTACATTGGCCAGCATCTGGATCTAGAAGCCCGGTCAATGACACCGTATTAGTCACTGATGGAAGTGCGGTTCTAGCTATGCTAGAGCCTGGCAATTCCCCTCTATACACTGGTGACTTCGTAATAGGAAGCAGTCCTAGTTCAGGCGACATGAAGGACGCTATGCAGTTTAACGGCGTAATTTATGTCGGAAGCGATTCTTATCTCGACAGATACTCTATCGGCCAAGCCAGATGGCTATCTCCGGTTGACATGGGAGATACTATTTCGCAAATTGTCAATGATGGTGTTAATGTGCTAGTCGGAACGATGGGTAGCGGAATACATGTAGTAGACTCCTTAGGAAATGTATTGGATACATGGGATTCTGGAGACGGCCTACTATCTGACGAAATCTCTGGATTAGATGTAGAAGGAGATTGGGTTGTTGCAATCCACCCGCAAAGTGGAGCTTCTGCTTTCAATAAATCATCAGCATCCTCTGTAATTGGACTAGATGAAGCAAATAGCGATTTGGATTCAGATAGCCCTACTGGTGTAGCCATTCACAACGGGATTGCTTACATTGGAACTTCAGATGATGGATTGAATCGATATATTATTGCGAACAATACATTCCTTGGGTCTTGGGTATCTACTGGAATCAATGATGTCAACTTTGCACCGGTTGCAATCTATGGAACCAATCCCGAAATCCTGCATATGGGATTACCAGGTTATGGAGTTGCAAGAAAGGATTTGTCTACTGGAGAGATCCTTATCCCATTAACCGTAACTCCAGATAGAGGCACACCTAGTGCAACAGAAGTTCTACCAAGTAGCCAAGTCTATGCATTAGAAGAGAACACCGTAATGGGGGGATTATACATTGGAACTGGAAATGGTGCCCTTGTATGGAATGGCAATACTGCTACCTCTCTCTCCACAGGTAGTAATTGGGTAGTACAGCCCTCACAGCACTTTGATTTCGTATTCGATGGTTCCACTACATATTCTGCCACCAATATCGGAGTTTGTAAGTACGTTCAAACTACAATCCAAGATTGTTTAAATAACCAAGATGGAATGCCAAATTGGGGAGTATATTCTATTGGAATGAATAGCTCAACAGTGTTTGGAGGAACAAATAGTGGAGTCGGCCTTATCGACAAAACTTCGTTCACAGTAACCGATACGTGGGAAGCCGGAGAAGAAACTGATAATGCATTGGTCGAAGTTATCGATGATGTGGCTTACATTGGATTGAATGGGATTGGAGTTGCCAGATATGACATTCCAAATAATGAATGGCTCACAACTTGGACTCAAAACAATGTCTTAGATGCCGGTAACGAAGATGTTACTGGATTGATTGCTGATTTCAGGCCTGGTCATCTTTGGGTTGGAGGCGGCGACGGTTTCCAATTGCTAAATGTTTCAACAGGAGCTGAAGTCTATGATATCGAGAAATCTGATAGTTTGTATTCCGGAAACGATGATCCTTACGATATGGCAATCTATGGAGACACATTGTACTATCACCAGCAGTATTCTTCTGACAGCGTATATCGAATTGATATTGCTAATTTCACTGCGAAATCTGCATTAGATGCTGGTCAGCAAGTCGATGAAAACGGAGGCGATGTTTACGGCTTGGAAATCATTGGGGATGTACTGCATGTTTCGGTTGCTAGTGGCCAATGGTGGAATACCCAAGGTAGTGGAGGAATTGCTCTATACAACCTGACCTCGGATTCTTGGCAGGCTGAATTGATGCCAGGAGGGTCGGTAAATCGAGTAACTTCTTACATCTCTTCAAATGGAGTCGAGTGGATTTCTTGGGGTGATGAAAAACTAGAGGCTTTTTATTCAAATGGAACCAAGATTGGAGAATGGGATAATTTAGAATTCCCAGTACGTGAAATTCTCGAATATGATGGTGAAACACTGTTTGCTACAGAAGATGGAATCGCAAGATATGACGAAAGTACAAATCAATGGCTATCCGTTTGGACACCTGGTTCAGGATTACCAAATTCTGCTGACGATATTGTTTACGAGTTATGGACTAATGGAACTGACCTAGTTGTCGGCACTGCGAGGACTCAGGGATGGCAAGGAATCAATGGAGAAATTTTGCATCTAGACTCTAGTGGTAGTTGGACAACATGGAATACTGGCTCCAACGGTATTCCGAATGGTTATCCAATCGGTATGGCAATGTGTGCAGGAATATTCCATGTATCTGTTACTGCGAATAGCGGAGGTGTTGCTAGATTTGATCTCGCTAATGGCACAGTGTTGTCTTCATTCACCACATCAAGTGGATTGGATGATGGTGATGCAGCAGCATTGGCTTGTGATGACTCGAGTAATATCCTCTACATCGGATATAACGATGATTCAGAGCCGATTTCTAGATATGACTACAATAGTAATCAGCGCCTTTCGTCTCTAACCTCTACAACTCACAACATCCCCACCGACCCAGTTTGGTGGGGGGCAATGGAATTTGCTGGTGGCAAATTGGCAATTGGCTACGACATTGGAACTCAGGGTGACAATGTGATTGGGGGAGGTTATGCCCTTCTATCTGCTAATGGGGCAACTGTAGGTTCTGCAAGTATTCTTTCAACCGGCTCTGCGGTATCTTCAATCGATTGGTTGGGAACACAATGGCTGATTGGTCAGGCCGGTGGAACATCTGGCTATTCTCATGTTGATACATTAGGCCAAAGCGGTCAGAACACAATTCACGCCCTACCTAATTTGGTAAGTGGGCAAGTAACCTCAATGGCAGGAAATCAAACTCATCTATGGGTTGCATCTGCTTCTTGGCAAAATACTGGTTCTGGAGTATTACAAGGTCTGAGATTGGCAAATGGTTCAATTGAATGGCAAAAGGGATGGACAATACCTGCTAATGCTGCTGTAACCGATATTGAATTGGTGGGAACTGATCTGTACCTAGCAAGCAATAATCGTGGACTAAGAATGTTGGATACTACCACTGGAATGCTACAGTCATTGCCTACTGGGATCCATAACTTCCAAGATGGAATCAAAGTTGTAGGTGATGAGTTATTCATTGGATTACAAGGTTCTGGCACCTCATCTGCTGGAATTCAAATCTTCAATACTACTTCTAGCACATACACTGCGGGAAGACTTCTGGCAGGATTACCGTCGAATAATATCAACGGATTCCTCACAGTAACAGGTAATCTTCCTGGCCAAGATATGGTTTACATTGCAACAAATAACGGTGTTGCAAGGTGGAATGCTAGTGGTAACAATTGGGAAACTGCTTGGACTGCTCTCGACGGATTACCAATCTCATATGTCGAAGACATCATCGAATATGATGGAAATATATGGATGGCGACACCAAATGGATTGTCAATGCATGACACATCTGCAAACTCATTCACAACATTCACTTCATCGGATGGCATGATGGGTACATCCTCTTGGGCTCTTGTTGGCAAGACCACCACTACTACTACATCTGGTGGAACTACAATCTCTCAAAATAGTCTCTTCATCTCTCATGATGGAAAGGGAACTGAAAGACCTGGTATCACTCAATTTGATTCTACCAGCCAAACTGTAATCGCTCAACATCAATTCGACCAATTACCATCCAATTCTGTTACTGCAGTAACTGCAGACATATGGGGAGTACACATTGCAACCAATACTGGGCCTCTGGTTCACTGGGTAAGAAGTACTGGTCAATTTGATTCAGGAGCAAATGTATTCTCTATGGAAGATTGGCCGGTCTACAGTATGCGTTCAGATGGCTCGCATCTAATCGCAATTGGTGAAAATGGAGCAACTGTGATTCAGATTGGAAATGGTAATCCAATTATTGGTAGATATACTGCTGCTGATGCAACAGGAGGAAGTGTGGTTACTAACTCATACGTTGCTGTTTCAACAGCAAATGGACTCAAGGCGTGGATGCTAAATTCCGGAGATGAAGT
>NZFU01000026.1 GCA_002689345.1 Methanobacteriota archaeon
ATTCAGTATTCCACAAATCTTGGATTTCTTGATTATTATCAAATGCCCCAATATGTCGTGCTAAAATATATCCGTCACTGTCAACTAAAAATATAGTTGGAGTATTTCTAATATCGACTTCTTCTGCCAATTCACTGTTTGCCATGAAAGGTGCATCAACATCATGACTATCATTAGCACCATTCACTTGTTGATGCCAATCATTCAATTCTTCCCAACCTTCATCGCCAGAATCTGTGGAAATGATGAGATATTCTACATCTGGAAGTTCACCAGTTACCATATGCATAACATCACGGCAAGGAGTACACCATGATGCTGAAAAATGAATCAAGTGTTTGGTACCAATCATATTAGATTTTGAATAAGTCATGTTATCATCAGCAACCGAAGACCATTCAGGCATTGGGTCCCCTTTAACAACAACCTCATTGTCTAAACAGCCACTAAAACTACCACACACAATTAGTATTGGCAAAAAAAACACTAGGTATCTCTGTCCGTTCATGTATCTGCCTGAAAACTAACTGTGATAATTGTTACTAATCTCCAAAGATTGACTAACTACACCCCTTGGCAGAGATATGCGCAGAGTAATTGTAATGATTTTCTTCTTCATACTATTATTACCAGTCAATAACATAGAAGAACTTTCGGAACGACCAAGCATAAGTTTCTCTGAGGCTAACTGTGAAAATGGACCTGGCAACTCCTCAATTGATCGCATCGGATGTTTAGATTCCGATGGAGATGGTTTTTCTGACCCTGACCTAAATTGGACTTGGGAACAAAAAGCTGATGCCTGCCCATTCAATTATGGAGCAAGTCGAGAAATCCTGTGTGGTTGCCCAGATATGGACCGTGACTGGCATGCAGATATCATCGATCCAGATATCGATGGCGATGGAATAACAAATGAATTTGAATTAATTGCATCTAGTCTTCAAGTTAGATACGACCCATACGACAAAGATTCGTTTCCCCCTGATAGCGACTTTGATTTAGTTCCCGATGTGATAGATGAGGATGACGACAATGATGGTTGGCCAGATTTTGTTGAGATTGACAGAGGGTCTGATGTTTTTGACCAACAATCAACTCCTTTCACCCTTTATTTCGGTACTTCAACTGGCTTCTTTTACGAAGGTGGTTTCTCTACAACTACTGAATATACAACTGATGGGACTGAAATCTCCATCTCAGGATTTATTGAAATCGTTACAGAGGAATTAATAATTCCAATTCTGATGATACCTCTTTATCTTGCCATATTCGGTAAGCGAAGACGTCACTATCGAAGATTCATTAATGAAATCGATAATGTTGAATCATTTGAAGAATTATCTATTGTAGAAAAGGATGTTAATGAATTTGTGAAAAACAAAAAAATCAAAGTTTATCATGCTTTAATATTGAGAAATTCCATAGAGCAGAAGGAAACTGAAATGCGTATCTATGATATGAATTCACAAGGCGAGGAAGAATAAAGCCATTAATTTTCAAAGGTAGTACTTTAGAAATGCAGCAGTAACGAGATATCCTGTTCAAACTTGCTGCCAATCGGTTCCATTCCACCACATCGTGGTTTCATTATCCATTTTTCTCCAAGTATGCCCGGATTCATCAGTCCACTGTTGAACAACGGTTGGTTCCACAACAGTTGGTTCCACAACAGTTGGTTCTACAACAGTTGGGTGATCTGCCTCTACTTCTTTCAAATCAATTATTTGTTCAAGTTCCGACACCCTGTCACTTGTAATGTTCAGTGCCTCGGCTGTAGCGAGAAGAATTCTTCGTTCGGCTTCAGTTATCTTCCCATCTTCACCCGATGCTGAATAGGCTTTCAAGTATGCAGTTTCAGCATCATTGAAGGCCGAAGGAATAATTCTATTGCTGAAGTGGTCTAGAGAAGAAATAATTGGCTTACGAACAATCAGAATGCATGCTCCAAAGAAGACCCCTCCAAAGGCACCATACCCAATAATAGACTCCACAAATTCACTGCCAACAAGGAATATTACTGCTCCCAAACCAGTAAAAATGGAGTTGCGTAATGTCCGCCTTAACTTAGAATCAATGCCCAGTACCTTGTCTTTCATCGATGCATAAGCAAACATCATTCCTTCAAATGCAAATGGTAAAGGAATCATAAGACCGGTAAGTATCCATGCATACTCACTCACTATTTTCGTGAGTTCTCGTGAGTTCTCTAGGTCGTTAACGAGGTTGTCCCCGAATGAAGGTGCATTTCCAATTCCACCGTTTAACATTGGAATAATGATAAAAAGTGATATGAAAAATATCATGTTTCCGATTACCTTGCCAAGGAATCCTATGTATAAGGAACGAGAAGTCAAACGATTGCTACTATCAGGGGTTTCTTCTTTCTCGTATTGTTTCATTGAAGTACGCATGACCAAAAGTGCGATAATCGATATGAATGGCGAAAATGCAACCATAAAGAAACCAAATAATGGTACATCTTCAAACGCCCATTCGCCAACAGTTGGGCATGTTCCTATTGAATCAAGTGTTTCTTGCATCGAAGCACTGATAGCTCCAACTTGCATTTCGGTTTGAGGTAATGCACCGACTTCTGAACAAATAATCCACCCATTATTTTCATATACCCAGAGATCTGTTGCGATGATCATAAAAATGATCGTCAATATTGGCATTATGTACCATGCATGCCTTTGGAACAAAGGTTTGTACATAAATGAAAGCCGTTTAACTTTGTAATATATCGGAAAACAAAGATACATTGCTACTGAACAAACATGTGCTGAAATGAAGAATGTAGTATTGAAATTCCAAAGATATTGATCAATAAACCACCAGTCATGACCACCAGGTGTGATATTCTTCATGTGATAACCTGCCTTGAATCCTTCACAAGCAATTAGCACGGCCATGAAACGATTCTCAGAAGCACGCGGATTGGCACGAATTATTAGAAAAGATAAACTAAGCAACCATAACAAAACAATCAGGCTGAGCCAATTTGAGATCATACCAACGCCAAATTGGTTTTCAGCAGTGAAAGCCTCAGAATAATACTCGCCGACGGATTTCACATACTGCCGATTGTGTACTAGCATAACATCCTTCCGAAAATGGATATCATATCATTTTTTGATATTAGCAAATTATTGGTTGAAAGATTCTAGGTATCCTATGGGACAAATGGGTAGTCCTTGAAACGCCCCTGTTTCAGAAGATGAACAAATTTACACTAGAATGGCGTCTCTATTTTTTGCCGGGAATATCTAGATGTATTATTGCGATATACGATAGATATGTCTGGGAGAATCGTTTGCATAATTTCGATTCTTTTGGTCTCACATTTGCCAATAATTGAACCCGCTTCTGCACAATTCGTTCCTGCAGTTAATCTTGAATGTCAATCAGTTCACTCATCGGGCAATCTTGAGCTAAATGTTTCAAATAATTCATCTGGTAATGTAAGTGATTACGCTGAATGCACAGTTTCTAATCCGAATGTGTATCAGGAAAAAATTAGAATTTTAATTATGTCCGGTCCACTCAATCAAGAAGGCCCTGCTGACTTTTACGTTGAAGCGGGTAGTGAAGTCGATTTTCAAGTGAAAGTATGGGTGTCGAATGGTGGTGAGGGAGGTTGGGAGAATCAAACCATGGAACTCACGATTATTGCCGAAGTAGTGGAAGCAAACGGATTGCCCCCTCCCATTTACACCTCTTCAGATTCCGAACTATTGGTGGATATCATAGTGTATGAAGAATCCAATGAAACAGAAATGATAATTTCAGATAAATCTGACGATGACCAATCATTGATTTATGCAGGTGGCGGTGGAGCTGTTCTACTGCTTTTGATATTCCTCATTTACATTAAGAGACGTAAGCAGGATAAAAGCAACCTTGTAGAGGTCGTCCAATCTGTTGAAGATTCTATCGTCAATCAAAACTGAATCTGAACTGCTTCTCTCTGTACCGGGTCTGTTACTTCGAATAGATCACGGCGCATTGCATTCTTCATACCTGCAACGATGCTGGTAGGAATCATCTGAATTGCAGCATTCCAGTTGGTAGCACTAGAATTGTAGAATTCACGTCGGTCCGAAACTTGGTTCTCAATCGAAACAAGTTGGTTCTGGATATTGACGAAGGAAGTATCTGCCTTTAGTTCAGGGTACTGCTCAGCAACCATGTTGATTCTTGGCATTAGACCTGCAAGGGTTCCTTCTGCAGCACCAACGCCTCTGACGTCTCCAGAGGCCAGTGCTCCAGCAGCAGTTTGGCGTGCCAATGCAAATTGCTCAAAGATTTCCCGCTCATGGGTTGCATATCCCTTTACGATGTTGACTAGGTTAGGAATCATGTCATATCTTTGCTTTAGTAAAACATCAATATCAGCCCATGATTTGTTTACATTTTCTTCTAAACGTACCAAACGGTTCCAAGTACTGATAAACCAAATTAGCAAGATTATTGCCAATACACCAGCTATTATTCCAATTACAAGACCTGCGCTCATATGCCTACGACAGGCATTTTACACTTCAACTATTCCTTTACTTTGAAGAAATAATTTTGCTTATTAACCAAATTAATACACCTATGAATATTATAATTCCAATTTCACTTGCACCGATACCCAGACTCATACTACTCTGATGGATAATTTGCATATCAACTATTGCATGACCTTATCAGAGGATTCATCAATGAGTTGTGTTAGGGACAAACATGCGTAAGGGTGTATACTTCACACTTCTTATCTTAGCAACACAAGCGTTAGCAGGTTGCTTTGGAGATGATGAAGTTGAGGATGACCCGGTAGTCGAAACTCCTCTAGATGGACTATTTTCTTCCATGACTTGGTATCATTATGCAGGAGGAATTAATGCCTCCAATGATTCGATTGGCTATGATAATTTGACTGGTAATTCTACTCCTTATCCTGCAATGGGCACCTATTATGGAATTGGGGATACAACCTTTGAGCCAACTATTGGAGTTACTTCAACAGGAGGGATTCACTACTCCTCTTATGGTGGAACTGGGTCGGGAACTATGGTCTATACCTCGATGGACCAAGGTCAAACTTGGAACAATATGGGTCCGTTTAATCCCATCATTGGAGACATGGGTCAAGTGCCTTCATCAAATGACCCTTACATCTATGTCGACAAATGGACAGACCGAATAGTCAAATTCGATATGCATGCATTAACCGCAATGTTCGTTGAATATTCTGATGATGATGGCCAAACATGGTCAATACCTTTCTCTGCAGAAGGTTACTATTCACCTCAAGACCACCAATCAATCGCATCTATGCCAGATGTTGATGGAATTGGATTCTATGATACAATCTATGTGTTCTGTATCAATACAGGCTCTTCCGCCTTAGGCCCTCAATGCTCTAGAAGTCTTGATGGCGCCCATACCTGGGATATTCAGCGTCCAGGTTACCCTATTGGAGTTGCACAATGTTCTGGTCTTCATGGACATTTAGCAGGATCTAATGATGGTGCGATATATCGTGGCAATCCCTCATGTGATGGTCCTGCAGTATATCGTAGTGTAGATGGAGGATATACTTGGAGTGAGCATACAATTACAACTACTGTTCCAATGCAAGAAGGATGGCATAGCCATGAAGTAGCGGTTGGTGCTGATGAAGCTGGCAACCTATTTGCCTCATGGATTAGTATTGACCAAATGCCATGGATGGCATATTCTAGAGATCAAGGTGACACTTGGTCTGAACCAATGATGGTCGCACCTCCTGGTGTCAATGAGACTGGATTCCCAACAATCTTTGCTGGAGATGAAGGGAGAGTTGTTGTAGGATACATTGGAGAGGGAGATGACAATGGTGGCTGGTCTGGATACATGTCGGTAATGACTGATGCGTTTGCTGAAAACCCGCTGATTACTACAGTTGCAGTAAATTCTCCAGATGACCCTCTTGATGTAACCGATGATTGTGGCAATGTGCGATGTGGTGGATTTGGAGATTTCATCGATGTTGAAATCGATGATGAGGGACGTCCTTGGATTGCATTAGCACACAATACGAATGGTGAGATTGGAATTGTAGGGACATACATTACTGGACCTGCAATGTATGGCGATTTGAGATTACTTCCTGAGATTACCCCTGGCGGTCCTTCCACACTTTGATCCAAGTCCGGGAGTAAATTTGTTTTATTGAAGAACAAATATTGACGGCATAATATCTGAAAAGTTTAACTGACTCCGCTTAGAAACATTATCAATGGGCATAGTGAATTGGTTTATTGACAGTCTCACCAGTGATAGGGCTATATTGATATTTTTATGTATAGCGGGTTCTTTGGTTTTGAGAGGGCTATGGTGGTTATTTACTAGAATTGAAATTCCTGGTATTTTAGAGAGAGATAAAATTTAGTCTCAGGATTATGATCCAAGTCTGGTAGTGATTGACTATCCTTCCATTCTGAATTGTATCTCTTAATCTTCAGAACTAGCAACAGCCTCAAACTCAGTAAATTGGGCAGCGACCCATTCAGGGGTGCTATCGCCAACGACTAATAGATCTGTAATTTCATCAAGAACTCCTAATGTCATTGCATCGGCTCTTTGTTCCTCATATTCAGTTTGAATTATTGCTTCTTGAGAGTCATAGGTGAAACTGATATTGCTGTTAAAATCTACAATAAATGCTTCAGCAATTCTCCACAGAGTCGGTTCTGTAGCTTGATCTATTACGTTTACAAATTGAGCAACTCCCGAAGAACCATTCATGGTAACTTGGGGATTGGGAGCACCTACGAAATAATCTGAATAATTCAAGTATTGAGTGAATCCTAAACTTACATTGAGGAAGGGTTGATCATCAAACATAAGAACGAATGTTCCTCCATCATAATGTCTAGTTTCGATATATGTATTTTGATCATATGACCATTCTGTGCCTTCAGTATCGGTTCCAAGGTCCATTGTTGACATGGAGATGGTAATATTACTGGCATTAGCATTTAGGGCTGCAAGTGTTTCATCAATATTGATTGAATTAGCAAAATTATCTACACTACATGCACTTCCCCAATCAAAAACCTGGTCTTGAGATGACAAAAATCGGTAAGCAAAATGATTGGCTGATAACCAATACAAATTGTGCCCTTTATACTCAGCATCTGAATAATCGATATTCCATCCAACAGTATTCCATCCCATATCAAATGAGGCATTGCCAACACTTGCTTGGAATTCATCTATTATGCCATCACAATTATCATCAATCCCATTCCAAATTTCATCTTCATCTGGGTTAACATTAGGGTTGTTATCATCACAATCAACTGTAGTGTTGAATCCATCTTGATCATCATCTATATCAAATGCAGGTAAAACATCAAAACAGTAATCCTCACCTCCAACAATACCTCCTGAAGGCGGAGTCAAAGAATTACCATCGTATAGATAAACACTGATATTCCAACAAGTTTCACCGTCATCTAAGTGATGAACCCACTCGCCAGTATTTGCGTCTTGGTAACCATTTCCACCAGTGAATGATTCATTATATGTATGAACTCCATTGTCTGATTCATCCAATAGATAATTATCCATAATGATACCAGTACTTCCACCAGAA
>NZFU01000027.1 GCA_002689345.1 Methanobacteriota archaeon
GACGTGGGTCATGCCAGCCTTCCAGCCGGCGAATCCCTGTACACGGACCTCGCTCGCATCGGTTTCTGGCCACGACTTAACGTGTCCAAAGTGGCGTGCCGATCGCTTACGCGGGCTAAACGCCATACTACCTCGTCTTGGGTGACTTCTCTTTGCCATATGTTCGGCCTCCTATGTTTCGTTACTCCGCATTGGCCCCCCGATAAGGGGCGTACAGAGGCTCTTCAGGCTAGGGAGATGCCGTGACACGGGCTCTCAGTCCACGATTGGGACCGTGAGTAATGGGGTGCGGTGCATTGCCCACTGTGTCTGGCCGCTCACCTTCTGAGCAGTTTGCCGACTTACCTCCCCTATTTGAGTGGTTCGGTCATGAACGATGTATAGGGCCGCTGGGCCCCTATGGGAATTGACGGTCTTCAAGCATTGTGGTTGGAGAGTGAAATTAAACATCCTGTTATGCAAATCCTCTTGAGCCACCGCCTCACAAACATTGCTATGACCCGTGTTCTATCCCACCCTCGCCTGAGCGAAGGTGTTGAAGCACGGGCCTACCAATTGGTTGCTGCTAAACAGGCCATGTCGGGCTCTACATTGCTCGTAATGCCTACAGGTTTGGGGAAAACCGCTGTCCAATGGATGGCTATGGCAGAGGCCATGGAGGGCTCTGGACGCATAGTATTGGTGGCACCAACTACCGGCCTAGTAGCACAGCAAGCAAAGATGGCTAGAGAGTTCCTAAATATTGATAACGAGAAAATTGTAACATTGACTGGACAGGATCGTCCTGCTAAAAGAGAAGATATCTGGAAGGATGCCAAAATTGTGATGGCAACGCCGCATGTAATACGGAACGATGCGCGTAGTGGGCGAATATTACTATCGGAAATCGATTTGTTAATCGTTGATGAGGCACATCACGCCACTGGTTCTGATTCGATGGCTCAATTAGGTGATATGTACCTCGAAGCATCGTCTAACGCTCTAGTATTGGCTGCAACTGCATCGCCAGGCGTAAAATCTAGTAAAGTCCTCGAAGTAATTCAGAGATTAGGCATAGAGAGATTACATGTCACAAAAAGAGAAGATGATTTGGTTCAACCATACATCACTTCAATGGATATAGAAAAGCATGAATTAAATTTACCAGATAAATTACTCAATATCATTAGACCATTAAGAATCCTTGAAGCTGAAGAAGCAGAGTTTCTAATGCGCGGTGGATTCCTTATTCGCGCAGGGAGAATCACAACTGCGGCGATCGAAGAAGCACAAAAAAGAGCTAGTGCAGTAATAGCAAGAGGTGATGCTAGAGGATATGATGCTGCAAAGCGAATCGGCGATTTACGAAGATTACACCGATTGCTGGATCTTCTAGATACTCAAGGTGTGAAGTGTGCGATAAAATATCTTGAAAGAGCAAAAACTGAGAAAAACCGCAAGACTAAGCGGTTTCTATCCCAACCCCCTATTGCAGAATTATTGCGAGAATATAGTGGTGAGGATGAATTACATCCCAAACCTTCACTTGTAGTTGACTTAGTAAAAAGAGGCTTGGACAATGAGGGAAAGGTAATCATTTTTACAGAATACAGAGATACTGTTGACAATTTGATCGAAATCCTTGATGCTGAATCAAATATCAAGCCAGGAAGATTTGTCGGGCAAACGAGTAAGGGGAATCAATTAGGTATGAAACAAAAGGAACAAATCGCTCAATTAGAGCGATTCAAAGATGGTGAAATCAATGTCTTAGTAGCAACTAGTGTCGGTGAAGAAGGCTTAGATGTCCCCGCTGCAGACAGTGTAATTCTATACGAGCCAGTTCCAAGTGCGATCAGAGCAATTCAACGTCGAGGTAGGACTGCTAGGCAGAAAGATGGTGATGTGCATATCCTAGTTGCCAAAGGCACAAGAGATGAGTATGTTCAACAGGCCTCATTGAAGCGTGAGCAATCGATGTATAGAACTTTGGAATCACTTCAAAAGCAATCTCGATTACCTAGAAGAGCTGCTCCAAAATCTGATATTTTAGCATCATTTACAATCGGAGACCTAGATGCTGAATCATTCATAGAATCGGAACAAAAGAGACTTTACAGAGAAAAGGTGGTAGTTACTGATTCTAAGCCAGGTAAAAAAGAAGCAACTAGTATTGTCTCTAATCCATCCAATAGGCCAAGAGCACAGCGTTCCCTCGCAGATTTTTCATCACCTGTGGATGCAAAAACAAATTCTAAAGATTGGTGGAAACCAGTATTAGATGGTACAATTACTCATACTAGAGAGGAGGAAGCCAAAACTGCTGCTGCATCTCAAACCGAAATTGATTCACTAAGTGAAGATAAAGATGCTCAAACAATGATTACAATAGACCATAGAGAAGCAAATTCAACTCTGCCAGCTATGCTAAAACTGCATGGTCATCAAATTAGTTTGGAGCACTTAACTGTTGGAGACATCCGCATATCTGACAGAATACTTATCGAAAGAAAGAGTGCCAGGGACTTAGTTGATTCATTGATAGATGGAAGGTTGATTCACCAAGCTAGAAGGTTACATAGTGCCGCACCAAGACCATTAATGATCATTGAATCAAATGAAACACAAAGGGTTCACCCAAATGCTGTCCAAGGAGCAATGGCTTGGATTACTCTTGATTTAGGATTACCCGTTTTGATGACTGGTTCGCCAGAACAGACTGCTAGATTTGTTTCGATTGCAGCAAAAAGAGAAGCCAGGGTGCTCGATTTGTTGATGACACATTCCAAAAGGAAACCTGCAGATGCTGAGAAATCTGCAATCAAGGCGGCATCTGAAGAAATAATGTCAATAATTAATGGCCAAAATGAGCAAGGGGTTCTTGCAAAAAAATGGAATGAAGAAGTACTTGTTAAGAGAACTAAAATCATTGCAGAGTTACCTGGTATTGGAACGGTAACGGCAAGAAAAATAATGGCTGTTGCTACAGATATTATGGGTCTATGTAAGATGAGTGAGCACGAACTTACTCAAATAGATGGAGTTTCATCAATACAGGCCAAAGACCTACATAAATTCCTGCACGGCTGATTCAAGAACCAATGATCATTGCACGAGTTCTCAACTGAGCAAATCTATCTGGGAAATGCCCCAAAGCAAAGGCTACTATTTCAGTCAAATTGACTACAGGAATATTTGTATCTTTATTTGCGACACGACCAGCCTTACCTTGGTAAGAGTCAAGATTGGAATGGGCTTGAGTACATGCGCTAACCAATACACGTGCACCTGCTTTCTTTGCATCATTTAGCACTCTAGCGGTCATCTTCATGACTGAATCTCCCAATGAAAGAATGGATGGATTGCCTACACTGGAGGTTTTGGATTTAAAATCGACAGCATTACCACCAAGTGCGGTAATTAGACGCTCCATATAGTCTGGATTCCAAGCATCATCATTGCCGCAAGCTCCTTTTTGTTGCATATGCGGGCCATAGTAACATGCTATGTCTAAATCTAATGGGTTGATTACTGCAGCCTCGACTTTGTCAAGACCAATTTCATCAACAAGAACATGCAATAGATGATTTGTGCTTATCTCTGCATTCAAGGTCAAACCAGTAGTCATCTCAAGAACACGATTTGCTCTAGCAAGAGCGATTGGGTCGTCTTGGAAAGTCTTTAGTGATTCATGTAAAATCCCTTGGGCTGAAGCGCATGGGGTGATGATATCATGACCATTTTTCTCAGCAATAGCTAAATTACGGGCATTAAGTGCTAGTTGCAAATCCTTGTTTCCTTGTCTGATGATGTTACCGCCATCTCCATTGTATCCGACCATTTCGATCAATTCTATTCCAAGAGTGCGACATAGAGGTTGAATTGTATCTTCAACTTCCATAGAAGATTGACGAGCTACGTTTCCGGGATAATAAGAGTACTTTACCATGATCTCACCTCAGAACCTACCGTCCAATTCATTGAATATTGCAACTACCTCGTGGTGATTAACCACTTTACTATTGAACATATTTGGGATTTTTCCAATCCCGGCTGGCGGCACAAGCATTCCTTGGAAACCTCGCATAATAGGACCTCCATTTCGAGTGAAACCAAGCATCATTCTCAGTGAAACACCGTTCAAAATATTGGAACCTAATCCTAGTGGGCCAAGTACTGAACGGTATAGTGTAGTCTCGTTGACATTCCCCGACATCTTAACGGAGCGTGAATAATTCTTGACCAGTCGTCCACTTTTACCTGTGAATTTGTATTCTGCTAAGAGGCGTGCTCTCGCATCATATAGTGAATCGGCTGCTTGTGAACCGTCAATTCCGTGGCGTTGTATTGAGGAAATATCAGCCTCATCCCAAACTCCTCCTTTCTTCTGCATCAATTCAAACATTTGTTTGACGTGCTTCTCGCCAGAACGTGGATCTTGACTCCTAACCCATCTTTGCAGAGCAAGTCCTGGTCCTGAATATTTGTCATCGACATCGTATGTGTCTGACATTGCATTTACCAATTGTAAAGATCCAACATCGGCTAATGTGTGCAAACTTGTTGCTTCGGCAGAAGTCATAACTCCAATCGGCGCACCACTCGCTAGTTTCTCACCCTGTCGTGGATCTGCTACCAACCATGGTTTGGAATTTGCACGGTCATAATCGTACCTATCGTATGATACCATCAAATCCTTAACAACCTCGTAGCCGGGTAATGGCTCGATGGTCATCGTATCTCCTTCTCCAACTAAATCACAGATTCGAGTGGTGTCGGCAGGTAGAATTCTGCCATTTGCTTTTACTCCAGTCAATGGATTGTGTCCAGCGATTCCTCCGCTTCTAAATGTAAGAGAGCCGTCAACTTCGCGCTTTACTGCCAAAAGTGCGTCTTCGATTGTAGCATGACCTGGTAATGCGACTGCAATAGTATCATAGCCAGATTGAGCCAAAGTTGGATTGTATCTGAAAATACGCATTGTTAGAGAAATTGTTGATTCAACGATATTGGCAGGAGTGAAATCACCGTCAGATGCTCCATCGTCCTCATCACCAGAACCATAGGCAATCATCGCTTCAACCATATCTTCTTGGAATACTCCATTTGCATCGACACACGCAATTCTAGGAAGAACTTCACTTACCCATTGAGACCATGGTTCATCGAAATCAACATCGCACAACTTAATCTCTAAGATTTGAGTTGCACCCAATGCCTTGAATTTGTCATCCCAATCGATTCCTGCCTTACAGTACTCATCATACGAGGTATCACCGATTGCGCAAACAGAATAGTGAACTCCTGCAAGAGATGGACTTGAACTACAGGTTGCATTCCACAAATCTTCAGCATTGTCAGGCATTTCGCCCTCTCCCCAAGTCGATGTGATAATCAGAATTCTCTTGTGGGTAGAAAACTTGGATTGGTCATAGCCATCCATATCGATAACTGTTGGCTCCAAACCATATGCTGCGGCTAATTTAGCTGTTTTTTCAGCCAATCCTGCAGCATTGCCGGTTTGTGAACCAAAGAAAATTGCTAAACTGCGGTCGCCAGAAAGTACGCCTGCCAAAACTCCTGCATCTTCGCCGACATCAGAAACTGTCGCTACAGGGGCTGCTGCGATTTCTGCTGCTGGTGCCTCTGCTACGGTTTCAACCTCTGCAGCACCTCCTTCGAATTCGAATTTAATGATTTCAACAGGACAAGCATCGGCGGCTTCCTCGATTAATTCGGAATACTCGATGCGGAATTCTGATTTTATTGAAGAAAAGCCAATATTACGATCAAATGCTCCGTCTTCACGAACTTCGGCTTTGATTTTACTAGTATCATCAGATACCTCGAAAACCTCTGGTAAAATATCCTCACATGCATCACATGTGATACAATCTTCCTCGATCCAGACCTTTGCAACGGTTGGCATGAGTTCACCAAATGCTCGCTGAGCAATCTGCTCGACTCGTATGTAGTCTTTGAAGGTTCCTTGCCTCTCCCTTTAGGGAGAGGGTGACAACTGGGTTTTTGCTCAAGCCGACATCACATGTGGAAGTCGTCCATTCCGCCCATCATATCATTACCAGATACACCCTTGGAAGAAATCACGTCATCGATTCTTAGAATCATAATTGCAGTTTCTGTTGCAGATTGAATCGCTTGCTCAACTACTCTCTGAGGCTCCAAAACATTAGCCGCACGCATGTCCATGACGCCTCCTTCTTCAACATTTATTCCAGAGAAAACATTTCCATCAGCATGAGATTTTCTCAACTCGATGATTGTATTAACCGGATCTAATCCTGCGTTCTCGGCTAGAGTTCTAGGAATAATTTCCAAAGCGCTTGCAAAGGCTTCAATCGCCATTTGTTCACGTCCACCAACAGATTCAGCATAAGACCTCAAATCACGAGATAATGCTGCTAGAACGCTGCCCCCGCCAGTAAGAACTGCTCCATCTTCCCAGGCGACTGAAACTACTCCAACCGCATCATCGAATGCACGACGAATTTCATCGACAACATGTTCTGTCCCACCACGTAGTAGAACAGAAACAGATTTTGCTTCAGGACATCCTGTGATGAAGGTCATATCTGATTCACCAATCTTGCGCTCTTCAACCTTAGCAGCTTCTCCAAGATCAGCCGCTGAAAGGTCGTCTATATTGGTAACAACACGACCACCAGTAGCCTTTGATAAAGCCTCCATGTCGCTCTTCTTAGCTCGGCGGATTGCAAAGACTCCAGCCTTTGACATGTAATGTTGGGCGAGGTCATCTATTCCCTTTTGACAGACGATAACATTAGCACCGCTGGCTTGGATTTTCTCAACCAATCCTCTGATGTAATTCTCTTCTTCTTCAAGGAAAGATGCCAGCATCGAAGGGTCTGTAATCTGAATCTTGGCATCAACTTCGGTTTTCTTCACTTCAATCGCACTGTTAATCAGAGCAATCTTTGCACCTGAAATTGAACGAGGCATGCCCGCATGAACTCGTTCTTTATCCAAAATAATTCCATCGACAAGAGTACTATCTTTGATTGAACCACCTTGACGTTTCTCGACCTTAATGTCCGATAAATCAACCATTCTTTCTCCATCTTCGATCGTACCCACTGAATTAACTGCACGTACACAAATATCTGCCAAGAACGATTTCACAGCACCAGCGGATTTTCCAGTAAGGGAAGTCTTTGCTACTTCCATCAAAACTAAATCATCATTCTCTGTTGAGATTCCATGAGATTCTAAGCAACCAACGGCTTTTTCTGCCGCTAGTCTAAATCCTTCACATATGACGGTAGGATGAACATTTTGCTCGATTAAATCTTCAGACCTTTTCAATAATTCACCAGAAAGAACAACTGCTGATGTTGTTCCATCATAGCAATGCTGTTCTTGAGTTTTTGCAACTTCAATTATCATCTTAGCAGCTGGATGTTCAATGTCCATTTCTTTGAGAATGGTTGCACCATCGTTAGTGATAACGACATCGCCCATACTATCAACCAGCATTTTGTCCATTCCTTTAGGACCTAATGTGCTTCTAACTGCATCTGCAACTGCCTTAGCAGCAGCGATGTTATTGGATTGAGCACTACGACCTCTAGTTCTTTGAACTCCTTCCTTTAGAATAAAGATTGGAGCCTGTCCATTTCCATACATATCAATGCCTCAGTAATTCATCGCACGGGAAGTATCTCTTCAACCCATCGCAAATCGATTTCAACCATTAGTGTCCAACCACTGCTGGCCATAATGATTCCATTGCTCCATAGTCCAGCCTTCAGGAAGTCCTGCGTCTGGAACGGGAGGGCCTGAAGGAGTTGCAGGGACCGCAGGTGCTATTTCGGGCGGAGAGGCCTCGGGAACTGCCATTTCAACGCCCATTGCTCCAACCGTTGGTGCTGCGGCAACAGCGCCATAAGTTGCAGAAAGATTGTCTTCATAACCATCTTCGGACCAGTTCTGTTCTTCCTCTTCCTCATTTCCGTTCAATACCATCAACAAGACACCTAGTAGAGCGACAATTAATGCCCCTCCCACTACCCAGATGGCAATACCAACCCAATCTACAGATCCTCCTTCTCCTGCTGTTTCCTCATTGACATCAGAGGTTCTTTTCAGAGTTACTGGCAGTTCAAGAGATGCTGCATCTTCGACTGAATTTGAAGTAGCCCAAACAGTTACTGAAGTTTCAATGAATTTCTCATCAAGATTTTCTAAACTTGAGGATTGTACTTCAAAGATAATTGAAACTTCTCGCTCCCCTTCTAATTCCAACCAAAAGTCTCGATCAGTAGATTTTACAGAAGCACTATACCAACGATTTGTCCCTTGCTGGTCTAAGTCCATTGTTACTGATTGCCCTTCTGTATATTGGTTTCTGACTCGTAGAACTACTTCGTATACACCGGCTTCATCAATAATTGTTACTTCTGTAGAAATTATTCGTAAGTAATTTTGTGACCCTACTTTGTAAGTGCACTTACCCTCGCTAGAAACTGTTGGATCGTTTTCACTGGTCGCTATTACACCTAGAACAATTTGACCATTGGTGCCTTCAACAAAGGAAAATCGGACTGTAACATTGTATGTCTCACCCGGATCCAACATAGGCGTCAGATTGCCTTCAACGAGTTGCTCGAATTCAGCGATCATACCCTCGGGAATATTCATCGACATAGTAAATCGGTCTCTCTGATTCCCATTGTTTCGTATTTCGAACCGCATTGATTGAGGGTCTCCACCCGGTATGTAAGATTGGTCTGATTCTTCATCAGACACTTCTGATGCCGAGGTATCGGTGACATCTACATTGATTGTGATTTGCTTAGAAACTGTAGCTCCACCTTCTTCATCAGGAATGCTGGTTGCTTTGATAGTAGCAGTGTAAAGTCCTGGTGCTAAACCAATAGGCATAGGAAGATTCAGAACAATACTGGTTTCACCATCCCATGCATCTAGAATTGGTGTTGCATTGGCTGAAAGATATGCTTTCAACTTCCAATTGGATTGAATTAACTCCAGTGAATAATTTTCAACATCATTTCCAAGATTTTTAATGTCGATAAATACGGTTTTTGAATTCCCATTAGCTTGGGCTTCTATTTCCAACTCCTCAGCATTTAGTTCTAAGTCTCTTAGAATAGGGATTTCAATATTCTTAGAAATAAGATCATTGCCAGACAGTGCTTCACCACATGAAGGACATATTGCTCTTAATGAGAATGGAGATTGCCCCGGGGTCGCAAATTCAGGCGCTGTTACGTTCAATAATAATTCAACCTCTTCGCCCTTCATCAATGGCATAGGCATTTGAACGAATTCGTGGTCAAGGTCTGTAACATATGCTACCCAATCATCTCCAACGAAATTTGAAGTGACTGAAAATGCTGCTTCTCTATTCCCTGCATTTTGTAATTTGAAAGGAATGTCTGTGCTTTCACCTGGTAGCAATGAAGCTGCCACAAGAGGAGCGGTTGAAGACAAATGTACACCATATTGTTCTTTAATCACAATTTCAGTACTGATTCTCCCCATCTCTCCAAGTTGTGTTCCACCAGCATCTTCCCACCAAACTTGCCAGACCTGCTCCTGAACATCTGCACCTGCCGGCACGGATAGATTAATCCACATCTCGGAGGTATTTCCCCCTGGAATTACTGGAAGAATGACACTAGTTCCATGCTGAGTAGGATTTTCACTATCGATTCTAATCATTGGAAGACTCGGATTCATCCATGATGAATTAGAAACATTAGATTCAATTCGAACCTGTGCACCCATGTATCCATTGTTAGTAATAACACAGTACATTGGAACGATTTCGTTTGGAGGAACTGTGTAGCCTGATTCTGGATTATCACAATCTATTTCAAGAGTAAATCCACTTACCTTCTCGATTCCAAACATTACGAAATCATCGACATGCATACCGCTAGAAGCACCTGAGCCATCCGACTGGAAAATTATTCCATAAGACCATGAATGGCCACCTAATTGATCGGTTGGGTCCCAAGAAATATTACTCCAAGAGCCCGGTGTTGTGCTTGGCAAGTCTTCAACGAAATTATGGGATATTGTAGATTCTGGAGCACCATTTCCTCTCCATAATTCTAAACCAACAAAGTCTCCAGCACCCATTTGCCCCCATGTCTGCACATGCATTTGGGCAGAAACTAATCCAGCAGAATTTAATTGCATTTTGCACATCCATTGGAAGTATTGCTGTGAAAGTCCGCCATCTAGTGAGGCCCCTAATCCACAATTACTGTCAGCTCCCCTAAAGGCGTAAACTAGACGACTACGTGAGTTTGAGGGGTAATCTGAACCTGAGTCGGAGTGTCTCCAATTTGCAGACCCTACTGCCGAGGCGGAATTGTCTTCTTGCCAAGATCCGAAACCATTAGCATCACTGCCATCGATTGGATATTCTCCACCATAGAATGTTGGAATCTCGGCTGCTGGAAGAGCCTGATCTGCTGGATCTCCTTCAGCATCCATATCATCCTTTGAAATCGCAACTGGCAGTGTATATTCGAGAATGTCATTCTCGTTTTTATCATCTAATATATTGAAAACAGTAGCCCTGATGATTATCCCACCTGAGAGTTCATTGTTTGTTACATTCAGATGAGAATGTGCCGCAGATGCCTCCCAAGTGAATGAATCGGTGTATGATTGACTACCTAACATTGGAACTGTTTCCCATGAAGTTGTATTCATTACAAATCCGATTGGGTGAACCATTTCTACGGTTACTGTTGCATTGGAACCTTGTAGAGAAACACCACCGCGCTTAACTTCAACTTCAACAGTTACCATATCGCCTTTAGCGACATACAGTACCATACTTCCATCAGGCTGAATCCAGTGGCTTGCCACGGAAGAATTAACTGAAATTTCATTGACTGAAAAGTCGTCTGTCGTACCGCCGCGGCCCGAAGTTGCTTCTACATTTTCCACAGCCATAGATAGAACAGACTGTATTAGGAGAAGGCTAACCAATAGGAATGGAATCGACCGGCGCATATTCATCAACATACACCCGACTATCATACCGCATATGAATGTCCCCGTCCCATGTCCCCGTAGGGGACAAGGGGTGTGGCTGAAGAAAAGAACTGTTTCAAACGCCATATTATGGCGGAAATGAAGGGCAACCTTTGAGAAACCCAAGACTTGGGATACTATTGTGAGTGAGTATTCTGACAGAGGTCCGCTCGCGGCAAGAGTCTGGCTGACCGGGCTTGTCTTCTGTCAAATTTTCTTAACTCCAATGGTTGCTTTTTCGATAACTTATCTAGTGGATTTCCAAATGGCTTCGGAAAATTTCACTATGTCATTTCGTTCAGAAATGATTCCTTGGATCGTTGCAGCATCACTAGCATATGGGATGCTTGCCCTATGTTTGGCACTTATTTTTGGAGGATTCACTCCAATTTCTATTGTTGAAAAGGGAGGGTGGAGAGCAGCACTTGGTTTAACTAGAGCGAAAAGAGATGCTGCTAGTCTACGTAACTCAAGAAGAAATCATGCTAAATCCCCTCATGCTAAACTGACTGTGATGGTTAATGATCGAATCATTAAGAGGCACTCGCTTCTTTCCACTCATGGCGGATTAGTTCTACTAGCAATACCATTCCAATTACTCCTTGTAATAATTCCACTTGGGTTCATTATTTTCATTCCAGATGATTGGATTAGAGCAAATCGCAGATTAGAAGTAGCAATGGCTTGCTATCTAATCGTTCTAATTATGGTGATGAGAGTATTTCCAAAATTTGCTCGCAAACACATTACAATCGCATCATTCACTAGACGTTGGCTAATCTCTATGACCAAATTGTCTTGGTTAGCACCAGTTCTGGTACTGTGGCTGATGGGGCGACTAGCTAGTGTAATCGTGCTTTCTTGGATCGGTGCTGACCTCTCTACTAACCTTCAACTCGAGCAAACTTTCATGGAAGATTTCCTAAGAATTGGAAGTGTTCCTGAAACCTCATTCTTGGACCTTCTAACCGCATTAGCAGTCATGCCTCTTGCTGCTTTCACAACTCTAGCGTGCCTTGGCGGTGGTTCTGGAACGCCACCTGCTTGGATGCGCATAGGTGATGAGATTGCAATCAAGACACCTGAACAGGAAGGAGATGGTGGGGCACTTGTATCAGCAGGTAGAGTGGTTGGTGCTGTGGCTGGAGCAGCGGTAGGAGTTGGAATTGGGCTCGCTGCAACCTCCGCTGCAGGACTTGCTTCAAAGGCCCAAAGTGCAGGAACTACTGCCATTACAGCTGCGAATGCCGCACCTCAAGCCATCAGTAGTAGTATGGATGTAGTTTCAACAACAGATGATGTGTTTTCTTTTGTAGATGGAGATGGAATCATCAATGATGCCTCACAGAATATAGAAATGGAATCAAAAGAAGACGAGCCTTCTGAATTCGAAGGATTAGGGTCGATGTTTGATTGATTATTCCTCTTCTTCACTAGCCAATATTGGTCGACCATCTGTAAGGATTAAGCGAATAAAACCCATGATCCAGCCATCGCTTCTCGGCCTTCCAAGATCTGGTCTTGAGTGATTGAGTAAATTCTTGAAACAAGAGCGACATCGAACTGCTGAAACTTCCCACATAGGATATGGTAAATTGCAACATGATTCATCAGATTCTGCTTTATTTCTAACAAGTTGAAGTTCCATTGCTAACTGTTTGGTCCAGGGATGGTCATCTCCAGCTAGTAGACCTGTTACTCTTGAAAGAACCAACCATCCTGACACTGCCCACATTCCAAATCCTATAGGAGCAGACCCGTAAGCCAAACTGAACCATCCAAATGAAAGTGGGATTATTGCGAAAAACAATGCAAGCCAATAGAACAGACGCATATGTAGTAATCTTTGGATTAGATACTCATCGATGTAGATAGGTTCGGGATGAGGGGAGAATTGTTCATTCCAAGATTTAATTCTAGGAAATGTCAAAAAAGGAATTCTTGTAATCATATATGCTATTACAGCACCGATCAAAAATTCGAAAAATACGCTCCACATATCAATCTCCACGTAGACGCTTTAGAACCGCTTCAGTCTTATCCATACCAAGGGATATGTCTTCACGTGAAATGGTATAGGCAAATCGTAAATGCCCTTCACCTGAAGGGCCAAATGCACTACCGGGGGAACATAGCACTCCACCTTTGAGCAATTCAATTGCTACTTCTTCACTAGATAACCCCGGGACGTCGACTTTGGGGAATACATAGAATGCGCCTTCAGGTACATGACATTGAACACCAGGCATTGCATTAAGTCTAGAACAGATTAAATCTCTTCTCGATTTGAATTCAGCACACATCTCATCTGGATAATCGTTTGCGTTTTCAAAAGCTGCAAGAACGGCATATTGCATAGCATCATTAGAACATGCTGTGATGTAGTACTGTAATTTGGTCATCTGAGCCATCGCTTCAGAATTTGCGGACATAATGTAGCCAATTCTCCACCCTGTCATCGCAAATGTCTTTGAAAATGAATTGACTAAGATTACTCTTTCATCATCACATCCTACAAATGAAACATGTTCACCATCGAAAACGATTCGATCATACACTTCATCGGTAATTAACCAAAGGTCATGCTTTTGTGCAAAAGCAAGTAAATCGTTCCTTTGAGATTCTGTGATAGTTGCTCCTGTTGGATTTGAAGGGAAATTATACAGAATTGCAATAGTATCTTCGTCAATTAAACTCTCCAAATGTTCGACAGTTGGAACGAATTCATTTTCAAATAGACATTCATAGAACCTTGCTTCTCCGCCCCAAAGACCTACATCAGGCCCATACAAGGGGAAATATGGCTCTGGGAGAAGTACGTTTTTTCCAGGATTTACCAACGTTGCAAAAATATTCAGCAATGCATTGGTTCCACTCATTGTCATACATACATTACTCTGATCTAATCCCGGGCATAAATCATGCCAAGATTCGGCAATCTTCGACCTAAGTGCAGGTAATCCTGCCGTAGTTGTATATTTGTTATGACCATCTTTCATCGCTTGATACATTGCATCTATTGCAATTTGAGGCGGTTGAAAATCAGGTTCTCCTAAACCGAATGATATGACGTCGTCTCCAGCCATATCAAACATCTTGCGGACGCCAGTTGGCTGAATATCCAATGCTCTCTTAGAGAAGCCACGCATAGATAGTCGACTCCGAGTTCACTTTTCAAGATGAGGTGTCATCTGCTATATCCTCAATCAAAATCGCTTCTAATGGGTCATCATCAATTGTAGGAGGAAGTTCTTGTGATAATTCTTGAGAAATTGCATATTGGAGTGGTTCTTCAACTCGCTGCTTTACCGCAACCCATGCTCCAAAAATTAGAATCGAGATTCCAAAAATAGAGATGAATAAAATCCGACTCAAAGAAACAGCATTACTCATCGATTCAAGATTTCCTCCACCCATTACTGAATCCCAAGAAATCATTGAAGATGATCCTTCTGAGTCAATTCCTCTAACGATGACCATATTGTAATCATCAGGCAAAAGGTCAGTATCTACAACAAATTGGAATTGGAATGATTCGTAAGTACTTAGAGTACCATTGACTGATTCGTAAGCAACTTCAGTCCAAGTATCTCCTCCATCGACTGAATATTCAATTTTCTCCATCACAGCACCACGGCTCCACGCTTGTCCTGTGTATGTGTTTACTGTACCTTTAGAAGAAATATTCTCTATGTGAACCTGTAAATCCAAATTCATATCAGATGTGGTTATTCCTGACATGTTGAGATATTGAGCAGTCCATACTGCATCGTGAGCGTGAACCAATCCCCATCCAAAATCTTCGTTCCAATGTGGGTCATGCTCAGGCTGGGATGCAGGTCCCATTCTTGTAGCGGTTGAACGAAGAATTTCTCTAATCGCCAAGGGATCAATTTCATCATTAACTTCCATCATTAGGGCAATTACTCCAGTAACTGCAGGAGTTGCATAAGAGGTTCCAGAACCTCTACCTGTGTATCCATTCTGCGAAGCATCTCCTCCTAGGAAATTATTGCATCCACCTGATGAAACACAAGCTTCTGCTTGGATGATATTAGTCCCTGGTGCTGTTACATCAGGCTTCATCTCGTTAGTTGGGTCTGAATCTCCATTATCCCTTCTAGGACCTCTACTAGAGTAAGATGCTATGTCATCATCATCTCTATCGATGGTATTCATGTCATCGGTTGCTCCGACTGTAATAGAAAGCGAAGATGAGCCCATTCCTGATAATCCATCATTATCTGGGCCATCATTTCCAGCAGCTACACTTACTGTAACTCCCGCTAGAGTTGCTTCATTGAGAATTCGAGAGTGCATATCTTCTCCATCACTACCTCCACCTTCATGACTTGTAATACCCCAAGAAAGTGAAATGATGTCAATACCATGTAGGCTTTCATCTACGCCAGGCCATGCAGTGTCCTTATTATCTATAATCCATTGAAGACCATTCATTGCGGATTCGTAGAACTCCTGTGAAAGGAGATAGTTTTCGAATGGGCCTGCACCAGCATCTGTACCAATTCTGACATCGATTAGACTAGCGTTAGGCGCTGAACCTTCGTATCCTGTTTGCTCACCATTTGCATCTAAGCCGGTAGCGGCAGCCATACCCATGCATGCTGTACCATGTTGATTTCCATCATCTGGATCGAATGAGCCATCGGTTTCTCTTGCACCTCCGGATAGAACACAGTCAGGATCGGTGTGCAAGTAACAAACCGCATCATATCCTGCCACGAACTTATCCTTCAGGCCAGGATGTTCATTATCAGTTCCTGTATCTACCATAGCAATGTTGATTCCAGCACCTCTCAATGGAGTGTGATTCCATGCTGTGTGAGGATATACATCGGAGGGTTCTGCCAAGATGTTAGGAGTTTGAATATCTCCCCATAACACTACTTGTCCGTATCTTTCAACCATTACAACTCCATCTAACTTAGATAATTCCCAGATGTCTGCAGAATCAATTACTCCGAGTAAGACTGCATCTACTGCTTCGATAACATCTGTGATTTCATAACCCATTGATTCGAGTAATGCCACATCTGTATCGGTTACATCTCGGCCATAAGATAGTCCGATTCCGACTGGGCCTTCTAAAGTTTCAAGAGAATCAAATATGGCATTTCGGTTAAAATCCATAGTGGTTCTTTGCCACCAATCGATTTCTTCATGAATAACTGGAGTCATTTGTGGAATTACGGTATTCCATTGTGAATCAGTTACCTCTTCATTACCCAAAGAGCCAGTCAATGGTGCCAAGAATAGTACCAGGCAAAGGAATGTGAAACCGCTGCGCATATGCTTCCCCAATTTAATTCGAGAGTGCATCAACCATCAACATGTTGGTTAAACGATTGGATGAATTGGAATCAGATGAGGTGGGAGCACAGGGATTTGAACCCCGACCGGCTGGTATCTTCTGATCCGCCACTGTAAGTTTGTGTACGGCTGGTAGGGATGTCAAAGGATTGCCTTCCAATTGATTATGCATCAATCGTTAGACCTTCACCTATCATTCCCGTGCAATTGGAGCCAGCAATACTACCAGGTTATACTATACTCCCCTGTTCGTTTACCGTTCAGCGTCATTGCTTAGCCTGTCGGCGAGCACGCTTACGACGGCGTAGCTTTTTCTTGCGCCACTTCCATCGCTGATTACCAGTCTTCTTCCACGCTCTGGAACC
>NZFU01000028.1 GCA_002689345.1 Methanobacteriota archaeon
GGAATGGATGAAGCTGATACAAATTGCGAATGGAGTGGCTATGAATACGAATGCCATACAATCGAAACAGTCGATGCATATTGGCAAGAACTCTATGATGCCGACAATTGCGAATGGAGTGGATGGGACACAGCATGGGAATGCTATGGTCCGGGCTATAGCGTCTGGTACGGTTACTGTGAATATTACGATAATTCTGGACAGAATATGTATGCATGTACAGACGATTTCGGCTGGGAATATGATTGGGAGTACTACTTATACGAAACCAATTATGAAGATGGAACCAATCCTCCAGGAGTTGGTAACGAGTATTGGCAGTATTACCCTTATTGTGAATATTACGACAGCCTTGGAGAATTCCATTGCACACATGATTTCGGCTGGGAAGATGATTACCAGAATTCCCTAGGCTGGACACACTCGGAAGATGGAACTAGCCCACTAACTGATGGAGAAATCTGGGATGAAGTCGAATCACACATTGGAACATTCTCAACATCAACCGGATTTAATTTCGAAGTGACAGGCCTACCTGCTGAAGAAATGGGATTGCCTGAAGGAAAGTGGGACGTTTCCGCAAGTGACTCAGAAACAGACTCAGGCTCTTTTGACGAAGACTTCGAGTGCGAAATGGGCATGAGCCTCTTTGGAGGAGTTCAGACTATTACCACCGATGGTGATGATCTCGAAGTTATGCAGGCTCACACAAGTCCACTTCCGTTTGGAATGACTTGCCATATTGCTAATCTCTTTGTTTATGCTTTTGAAGGCTCAGAAAACGCGCCAACTCTTGCAGATATGATTGCAGATAGCACCGAAGAAATCGCAGAAAGCATGGGTGGAGAAAGCGAATCCTCAGCAGGCAGCGACCAAATGTCATTAGAGGCACACTCTTCTGGAGATGGAGTTAGTGTATATGTGGAATCATGGAATTTAGATGACGAAACAGATTATGAGATATTCGTTGTAATGGAAGATTCAGATGGAAATACTCAGGATGCAGACTCATTCGTACTTAATTCGGGATGGGGAAGTTCTTGGGATCACACTGAACTGTATTCCTCTGAATGGGGAGAGCATTGCATAACTGCACAACTTAAGGAGACGGATAGTGGCGGAGCAGCCCCTATTGATACAGTTTCTACATGTGTGGAGATACCTCAACAACCCGAACCAAGCGAGTTAATCGAAAGTATCGTTGACGGATTCTCAGAATCAACTCTAGAGAATGTTATGGAAAACTTTGGTAGCAACCTCGAGTATCGTCTTGATGATTATGAAACAGATTTCCCATATGATGACGGAGATATGTTTATTCTTTGGGATAATACAAACAACATGGTTGTAGGATTCCAGATGGTTGTAAGTACCGATAACAGTAACCTGTGGTACACATTAGTTGGTCCAGAATCTAACGCGTATGGAGATGCTCCTTCGCCGATTTCAATGACTTACTTCTCTGGACAGCAGGCTATTACTCAGGAAGCAGATATTCAAGGTGATTCTACTTTGGAAGACCTTGTTGACTTGTCGTCTCACAATGATGACATAATTGAAGATGCAATCGAAGAATCTCTATCTGATAACACCCCAGAAGCTGGCGGTCCTTCCGCATCAGATAACAGTGGTGATGGAACTGCAGAAGCAGCAGAAGATGAAGGCTTACTGCCGTTCATCTCACCAGTACTGACTATCGCAATGATAGCGATTGCAGGTATTGTTGCAAGCCTAAGAATCCGCAAGGATTGAAGCAAGATTTGAAACGGGTGATGGCCCCCCTCCCTCAATAATGAGGGAGGGAAGGCCACATGCCAAGTTGCTACTGCATGTAGCACAGATCATCGTCTTGGTCTCTCTTTTACAGGCTGTTAATTCACAGACTTGGTATACCGGGTCTGTGGCTGTAGACTATACTGATGGATTGCCCGAAGGAGCCGGCATGGAGGTCGAACTTGAAGTCGACCAAGAAAATGCAGATGGTTCAGTTCACATTGATGGCTTTTTGACTTTCCTGCAGTGGCAAAACTCTAGAAATGACACCACAATTCCGTCCGATTCAGTCGAAGAAGAGGACCGAAGTATGGAATTCACTCCACTTTCTGAAATACAAGAGGAAGTACCATTGTTGATTAAAGTTGCATTATCCTTGGGAATTCTCTTGTTTGGGTTAGCATTTTTCCAAATTAGATTTAGAGCCATTATAGGATTAATATTGAATGGTGTGGTTATTTGGTTAATGGTTTGTTTAGTAATTTTAGCACCTCTTGGTTATGTTGGAGGTATGGACTTTGGAACAGGTGAAAAGGATGATAATACTGAGTCAACAGTTCACCAACAAATGGATTTCAGTCCTAAAATTGATTTAATCAATGGAGAATTTGACTTCGAATTCACTACTGGGAGTTATGATATTGGACTGGTAGACGAATCTGAATTAGAGGAAGTAATTGCGAATCCTCCTGGCGAAGAACACGAATCTTACGTAGAAATGGACGGCGTTGCAGGTATTCATTACGGCGCCTTTGTAGTAGAATTGGTTTGGGCATGGATAGTATTATTCTTCACAGCCCCAATTTCAATTGGCTTCTTTAACAGGGTTGCAATCGATAAACCACAATCGATTCTTTCAGAAGAATCTTCTAAAGCTCCAACCGAAGAACCTCTTGAATCATAATGACAAAGTGACACTGTGGTCACTTTTGTTCTGGAACATCACCATTTAGTGAGTCCGGGTTGTCATCTAGTGGACCCCATTCTGTACGGGTACGATTTAATCCGAATCTCTTAGCCCAGATAAATCTCAGATTCTTCCATCCATCTCCCCATGTATGAATTTCTGCATCCCCTACACGAGGCCTATACGGAACTGAAATTTCAATGGCCTTCTTCTTCCCTAGAACTCGGCGAGCAAGAATTTTCATCTCTTCAGAAAGAGGCATCCCGTCATTGGTTGGGCGCATTTTCTCATTTTCGAAAATCGATTTACGGAAAACCCACATTCCAGATTGTGAATCTTTGATACCGTAGCCAAATGCTAGTCTTGCATTGAATGAAAGCATCCAATTTCCAAAGCCATGTAAGCCAGACATCGAACCTTCTTCGGCAAGTGTTAGTCTATCGCATGTGATGAAGTCTAAATCTTCATCAATCAATCTTTTAACAAGATCAGGAACAACCTCAGCAGGGTAAGTACAATCTGCATCCATGGTTACAATAATGTCTCCCTTTGCTACAACAAATCCGGTTCTATACGCTCTACCGTAGCCCTTTCTTGGCTCCAAATGAACACGAACATCTTTCTTGAGAGCGATTTCTCTAGTTTTATCAGTAGAATTGCCATCTACAATCATTATTTCTAATTCATCACACCAATTACGGGGGATAGAATCGACAGTCGGACCGAGTGCTTCCTCTTCATTTCTAGTCGGAAGTATGATTGTGACTGAGACTGGTAATTTGCCCGCCATGTCCTGTGGATTCAAGGATTTGATTTGAAGCCACCTATCCCTTGGATTATTTATCATATTACGAAGTGGGGTATTTGTTCGACATGCATATTGCGATAGTGTCTGGTGAATATCCGCCTCGTTGGGGCGGTATTGGCTCGGTAGTTTTCCACTTGGCAGGTCACTTTGTTCAGTTAGGCCATGAAGTGACAATAATCACCCGCTCTCACTCCGACAAAGTGCCTTCTCAAGAAGGAGTAGATGTCATTCCTGTTCGATGGGCAAGGCTCCCTATGGCATTTACAAGGTCATATGGAAAAAGTGCTTTCAGAGCACTCAAAAGGTTACATTCAAGCAAACCAATCGATGTCATCAATGCACATTTACCATTGGTTTCTTGGAAGCGTAAAGAGTTCAGATGGTTAGAAGATAACATCGCTCCAGTAGTATCTTGCTTGCATGGCTCATGGCTTGGAGAAAAGGAAGGGGTAAAGCGGGCAGCAGCAGCTAAAGAATCAGCCACTTGGAAAAACCCTAATGATTTAGCAATACTAACTACTGCTGGCTGGTATTCAAAGTATGAAAGAGCAGGTATTCTCGAATCAACAATCTGTGTATCAAATTCACAATCAACCCTCAAGGAATTCAAAAGGTGGTACAAACCAGATGAAAATTTTGATTGTGAAGTAATTCTTTGGGGATGTGACCACAAGGTATTCCGTCCTTCCAATAATGATGACGAGTCTGAACAGTTAGAACACGAGAGGATTCGTTTGGATTATGCTTGTGGCGATGAAGCGGCATTATCACATTCGACAGAAACTAAAACTCCAATGTTACTTGCAGTGGGACGTTTAGTGGCAAGAAAAGGATACATGACCTTGTTAAGAGCAATGCCGGATATATTACGTGAAAATCCAGGTGCTAAATTGGTAATAGTTGGAAGAGGACACATGAAGTCCAGTCTCGAAAAGAATGCTAAGAAACTTGGAATCGCAGACTCGATTTTCATTCAAAGTAGTCTTTCTTTTGAGGAATTGGCTCAACATTTCCGTTCTGCAGATTTAGTCGTTTATCCTTCATACTATGAAGGTCAAGGCTTGATTCCTCTCGAATCATTGGCCAGTGGAACTCCAGTAGCAACAGTGGACCAAGAGCCATTGACCGAAATGATTGACACATCGGTTGGCGGCCTATTCAAAAGAGGAGATCCTAGGGATTTAGCGAGATGTGTAAATCAAATGCTATCTAGTGAAGATACCTCTCAAAAGGCACTACTTGGGCGAGACAGAGTACTTTCAAATTATACTTATGAGCACAATGCTTCAGACTATGTGGCGGTATTCCAGCGAGCAATTTCTAAAAGAAGTTAACAAAATAGATTATACCAATAACAGAGTGTGAAAGTTGTGGCCAAAAACCAGCAGATTCCTTCTTCGATCGAAATCGAACTTGTGGATGCTGAATTATTCGAAGAGAATGAATCAAAACTTCTCAACGGAATGCTTGGAATTACATTTGCAGTTTCTGTGGCATTTCTGATTCTAGCCTCTAGTATCGGTGAGGTGTTGTCCAATAATGATTCCCAAATGGATTCTCCTCTATTGCCTGGTGATTCAGTTGAACTTACATTTGGAGAGCCCATTTACATGCCTCGGCATGAAGAATGCATCGATATGAATAATGGTCAAGATGCAGATTATGCAGGCTATGGAGTTGGCTATGAGCCCTCTTTATCAATTGACTCGATGGGTAATATGCAAATTACCGCCCACAAGGATTTGCGATGGGGTGGAGAGGGAAATCCATTCGCTCCAGTGATAGGAGGAAACCTCGATAGTTGGTATGCTTGTGAAGATGGTGAAATGACTACCTGGGATTACTGGGCGTCTTGGTTTTGGGTTACAACCGATAATGGTTCTACTTGGGACCATGCAGATCAATTTGAACCAACACCAGGTAATCTGGTGAATTCTGCAATAGGCTCTCTAACAGGAGGGGGTTCTGAATGTCTTGGTGATGAAGGGGACATAGCGGTTGATGACAATGATATCGTCTACTATCTCGACACCACTCTCGAAGATAATTGGTGGCACCGATTTACAGAAGGTGGCGAATCTTACGAGATGGGTTCGGTCTGTCAGCGAATGAATACAATGGCTGCAGACGACCGTCCATGGGTGGCAGCTCAAGGTGATGGAATCATTCACTATCTTGGAAATTCAGGAGCTTCTCCTCCTGAATGTACAGGAGACACCGGCCGTTATTGGTACTACCATTCAGAAAATGGAGGTAATACCTTTTCACAATGTTATGCTATGCCAGGCGGTTGGTCGACGATCTCTTCAGAAAATAATGGCTCATATGTTTACGTTGCACAAGAAGATGCAGACACAGGTTCAGGCTCCGTTCAAATTAGAATCAGCGATGATTATGGAAGAGGTACTGGCCCAGGTCCTTCTGATGGTTCTTGGGACCCTCCTAAGGAATTAGGTCCCAGAAATGGTAACTGCCCCGAGGGTTATCCAGTTGTCAAT
Source organism: Methanobacteriota archaeon (assembly GCA_002689345.1). GTDB lineage: Archaea > Thermoplasmatota > Poseidoniia > Poseidoniales > Poseidoniaceae > MGIIa-K1. Next base: position 5,987 of record NZFU01000028.1, read on the forward strand.
AATAACGAGGCTGGGACTGTAGTTGTGGTTTGGGCTGATTGTCCAAATGGCGATATAGGCGCTTGGGACATGCTCATGGCAATTTCATATAATCACGGTGAAACATGGGAAGATAGTTGGAGCATTGCTCCAGATTGGGGTGAATCTGGAGGGATTACAATGTATCCATTCGTTTCTATCAGTGAAAATAATATGGTTTCAATATCTTGGTATGGCTTGCAGTATGGCGATGACGGATATACAGAAGGTGATGAATGGTATTTGTTGGTGGGTGCGATTTATGAGCCTCATTCAGGTGATGAATTCAAATGGTCTATCGCAGATCCAACTCCATTACACATCGTAACTTCATATGAAGAAGCAAATAGTGATGTACACGCATTACACGATTTCTTCGAAACCGTACATGGCCCTGATGGCTCATGGATGGGCATTGCTTACCAGCAAAATATTGGAGAGCATCCATTTGAAGAAAACGAAGAACAACGCTATATCAAGTTCGTTAGGGCTGAAGTGATTAGTGATATTCCAGTTCCTACTTTGACATCTGAAGATGCAATTCAAGGCCCTATTTGGATTGCCACTGATGTTTGAATGCCGGCGTTGTTTTCAAAACCAAAACCTCGCATGCATGTACATGCGCGCGAGGCAGTGGGTGGTGTTCTTCCTCGCAGTGTCCCTATTGTCCTTTTTGCCATCAGTTGAAGCTGATAATGACACAACTACCGCGAAACCGCTCACAAACGGGGTGTCAGATAATGGCTATGTTTGCTATGATGATGGCTGTTCTCCTACCGATGAAGTTGATTGGTGGAAAATTTATGCCTACAAGGGCGATATAGTCCAAATTGGATTTTCAGGTTCAATGAATAATCCAAGTTTTTGGTGCATAAATGATGGCTGGGAAGCAGATTTTTCAATTCATGATTCAATCGGCTCCCAACTTTCTAGTCAATCGATGAGTGATGGAGCGTCTTCAACAACTCTTTCCACGACAATGCCTACAGCAGGTTATGTTTATGCCAAAATAAAAGGTAAAGATAGTTGGTGTAATGATGGAGTTGATTACACTCTTACCCCTTCACTGAATCAAGGTAGCCGTGATACCGATGAGGATGGATTCATCGATACTGAAGATGATTGTGATTTGACTCAAGGAACTTCAACCAATGACCGCAAAGGTTGCATCGATACTGATTCTGATGGCTGGTCTGACCCTGATGATGGTTGGACCACCAGCAACAATGCTGACGCATTTCCAAATGAACCAACTCAGTGGAACGATGAGGATAATGATGGGTATGGAGATAACATCAATGGTTTTGAACCAGATTATTGTCCATTTAGTCGAGGATATTCAGAATTTGATAGATATGGATGTTTAGATTCTGATGGCGATGGTTGGTCAGATGAAGACAAAGGCGGTCTAGACACTCACGACAATCAACCTTGGTTTGCACATCCAAATGGTTCAGCAGATGCCTTCCCATTTGTTCCCAGTCAGTGGAATGATACCGATGAAGATGGATTTGGAGATAATTGGGCAGATGGTTCTTGGAATGAAACTAGAACAAATTTGTCGATTGGAAATTGGTATCAAAATGCTAGCCAACCCGATGCATGTCCCGTTGAAAGAGGATATTCAATTCAGGATAGATTTGGTTGCCCAGATTTAGACTCAGATGGCTGGTCAGACCCTGATGCGAATTGGACCTCAGCAAATGGTGCAGATGCATTCCCTCAAAACCCAACACAATGGTCTGACAGAGATAATGATGGTTGGGGTGACAACCAATCAGAAGGTGCTTTGCAAGTAGACGATTTCCCAGATAACCCAACTCAATGGCTTGATTCTGATGGAGATGGCTGGGGTGACAATCAAACCTTCGGTGCAACTCAAATAGATGATTTCCCATTGATTCCAAGCCAATATCGCGATACCGATGGCGATGGCTATGGAGATGACATTACTGGATTTGAGGCAGATGTTTGCCCTAACAGTACCGTAGAAGAAGTCGAGAGCGGATGGATTAGTTGGGCTGATAGATTCGGTTGTCTTGATTCCGATATGGATGGATATTCAAATCCTGACCAATGGTGGATTTCTCATCCTGATGGATTCGCAGATGCTTTCCCCGATGACGAAAGTCAGTGGTATGATACAGATAATGATGGATACGGTGACAATCTCGAATATTTCGATAGTGTTACTGAAACTTGGAAAGAGGCATGGAGAGGAGACGGTTGTGTAGCAACTGAAGGAGAATCAACAATGGATCGATGGGGTTGCCCAGACTCGGATGGAGATGGTTGGTCTAACCCTACAACTCACTGGCTAGCGAGTCCTGGAGGTATGGCGGACGCATGGCCAGAAGATCAAACTCAATGGCATGACAGAGATGGAGATGGGAGGGGAGATAATCCGAGGGGAACAACAGCAGATGTTTGTCCAGATTCGCCAGGTACCTCCATTGGTCCAACTTTAGGAGGTGACCGTTGGGGTTGCCATGATACAGATGGTGATGGGTGGTCTGACCAAGGAGATAAATTCCCCCACGAGCCATCACAATGGCGTGATTTAGATAGCGATGGCTTCGGCGATAATCCTGAAGGGCATGAAGGAGATGCTTGTCCAAACGAGAGAGGACAATCGTTCTTTGATCGATTAGGATGTAGAGATTCAGATGGTGACGGATGGTCGGACCCATCGCAAAACTGGCTTGCCTCACCTTGGGGAGAAGCCGATGCATTCCCAACAGACCGCTTGCAGTGGGAAGACACTGATGAAGATGGTTTTGGAGATGTAGGAATGGGCTCAAGTAGAGACGATTGTCCAAATGTACCCGGCACCTCAACTCGAGATATTCAAGGCTGTATCGACTCGGACGGAGATGGCTGGTCAGACGAATACGGTGGCTGGAATGCAGCAGTATCTGTTATGGGCGAAGAGCCAGCATCAAGTTGGTTATCCTACATGATACTGGGAACTGTTATGCTAATTTCATCAGGTCTTGCAATGATTGTTCGCTCTTCTCGCTCAGTATCTTCCTTAGAAAAAGGATTGATGCCCGTAGAGACAGGAGGTGAAGGAAATGCGTGAGTGGTTATTGATTGCACTGATGTGTTCACTTTGCTTTAGTGGGCAGGTTGTTGCAGAAGAGGAAACAGACCCCTTTACTGAAGCAGGACTGAATTTGGTTGCATTACGAAACGATAGTCTGGATAGTAACCAAGATGGTATGATGGATGCGATTAGAGTTGTAGCTGTAATTAATTCTACACAACAAATGGTAGGTCTAACATTAACGCTGATAGGGGAGCATTCTGGATTTACGGTTTATGAAGAGATGTTCATGTACTTTGAAGATCAAGAAAACGCATCACTAACCTATGACTCATGGGCTACAGGAGAACATAGATTGTATTTGGAAATCAGTGATTCAGAAGGTCGTTTACTACTATCGATTAACATTGGAACATTTGATTTAAGCCCAGCATTAGCAGTACCGTCAATCGATTTGGAATTATCTGGTTCTGAAATAATGCAAACCGGAGATTCTTGTGAAATCACTAGAACTTTCATTGATGAAACAGGGCCTAGATGGAATTATGTTGGAACTCGTTCAATCGTTGGCACCCCGTTCAAAGTATTGGATTCAGATCAGACATTGGATTGCAGCAATTGGCCAGCAGGAGCATATGTGGTGACTGAAACTTATCAGAACGGTCTTGGTCAAACTACAACCGATACTCTTCAACTGATTATCGAGAACAAACCACCTCCGCACTTCTCAATCGAACTAGACGGAACCGATGCTCTTGCAGGGACACCTTGCTCTATTACACACGTTCAAGCAACTGGAGAAAACCATGATGAATATACCAAAGATTGGATAGTCACTCCATCTATTGGAATGACTGCTAATTCAAGCTCTTTAGATTGCTCCAATTGGGATTCTGGAGTTTACAAAATTCTTCTAACAGTGACCAACGATGAGCAAATAAGCTCAACAAATGGAGCAATGTTAATCCGAATGCCATCTGAAGAACTAGTGACAGAGGACGAAGACGCTCCAGTGTTATCTAGGGGCGAGGAAACTGAAACCTCAAGTGTTGGCTTGTGGGGTATTGGAGTACTTTCATTGGTACTTGGAATCGCAGTATTTGTATTGATGATGAGAGGTCCTGAAGATGACCAACTTGGTGGAAGTATGCTAGATTCAATGGGTGAGCCCGATGCGGATGGATTACCTACACATGTCGATGAAAATGGAATGCTTTGGAGAAGGCATGATGACGGAGAAGTAGATTGGTGGGACCGCTCAGCATTGATGTGGAAGAGGTGGTAGGTTGTTACGAGACATTGCATTCTGGGTTATGATTGCAAGCGGATTATCGTTAATCTTCATTTCCATCAAAATCATGTGGGCACGTTATGTCAGAATCAAATCATTGGAACCTGGTTTGGATAAAGAATGGGTTGCCGATTGTGCAAAACATGGTGCTGCGACCTACAAAGGATCAAAAGTAACCATGAAAAATGTTAGAGATTTCACTTGGGAAGGCAAGAGAGGTCATAACTCTAAATGGATAGATACCAAAGTCGACATCGATGATATTACCGATGTTTGGTATGTAATCGACCATTTTCATAAAATCAAAGGTCTAGCCCATACAATGCTAACCTTCGAATTCGGAGATGGCCAATTTATCACATTCTCATTTGAGACTAGACGCGAAGTAGGAGAAAGATATCATCCATGGGATGGACTATGGAGAGCATATGAATTGTATTTGTTAGTGGCTACCGAAAGTGACGCTCTTCATTTGAGGACAAATGCTCGTAAGCACAAAGTCCACCTGTTCAGAGTTCAAACCCCACCTGGTAAGGATAAGGCATTGTTCAACGCATTATGTGATAGATTGAATTCTCTAAGCGAGCAACCTGAATGGTACCATACCTTTGGAAAGACTTGTACCACTTCAATAGTAGACCAAGTCAATCTAATCACTCCGGGAAGAATACCGAGAATGTGGAGAACATTGTTACCCGGTCATTCTGCTAAAGCAGCATGGAAACTAAAGTTAGTAGAAGACTGGGGTGGCTTTGAGTCTACTATGGCGGCTTCAAGAATAGATGAAAGGGCTAGGAATTGGGATGGCTCTGAAGATTATTCAAGATTTATTCGAGCGCATTTGCCTCCCAAATGAATAGTAAATCACCAGATTCATGGTTGATTATTACTTCATTGGCAACCGCTTTATTTCCAACCCCTCTTGTTCCACTTTCGAGGTCTTCAGAATTTAACTCATAACGAGTACCAGACATAGATACCTTTGTTGCTTTTCCAAATGCCATTAGAGAACAGATTGTATCCTTTTTTAATTCGATTTCTAAACCGGATTTAGCCACTCTACATGCTCTCCATCCATCAAAATATAGAATTGCATCAGAATCGGATTCAAACAATGCAGTGAATGCGGCAATCCTATGATCGAGTCTGCCGCCTTCAATACCTACGACCGCATCGACATCATACTGAATTAATGCTTTAGTCAAATCCGAATTTTCTTGATTATTATCACCTTCGAAATCATCAGGATTTGAAATAGAATCCAGGTCTCCAACTACTACATCCCACGAATCAAATCGATCTGCAGCTCCATCTAAAGCAATAGTGAATTTAGCGGTTTCTAGAAGAGTTTGAAGTAATTCATTTCGAGGCCACTCCCCATTGCCTACAACCAGAACCATCTCCGCCATGATACTGCGATAAATTCCTTAGATTCAAGGCGTTCGCTCACTAGGATAATCTCGGCCCCCTATAGGGGGCCGTAGAATCATTCTTTGGGAATAGTAATGTAGGACGGTGATTGTGATGCGCATTATGTCGTGGCGAAGCAAGGGACTGCCCCTCGCAATTTTCGCCATATTCATCATACAAATTATATCGCCAACAATTCAATTCCCAATTGAAGAATTGGCTTCCAATGAGTCATCTGAAACACAGTCAGTAGGCTTTTCAAGTGGTTCAGGACACGATTTAGAAGGAGATTTACTCAGCCTCGATGGGAAAAATTGGACTGTTAGAGGAGAATCGATACTAGATCATTGGAGATTTGAGATTCAATCCGAGTCCGCAGATGGAGCAATCGACCTAATCGTTACCGATGCTGGCATGGGATATGCTTGTTCAATAAATGGTTCAGATATCAACCTACATACAATTGGCCCCAATGGAACATTTGAGACGATGTTGGTGGAATCATTGTCCGGAGATGTCTCTGATGATTGCGCAATCGCAATCAATAATCAAGATCGTATTCAAGTCATTTACAATGTTGGAGATGATTTGAGATTAGCTCGTTTGGCTGAAATCAACGCAGTATATCTGCAAAAGACTTGGCACTTGCGAACTATTGCAGAAGATGTCTACAGTTCTGGCTTAACAATCTCTTTTGATTCAGAATCCAAGACTCACATATTGTTCCAGGACACCGATTCAGCATTACACCACCTATGGTTCAACAAGGCATTTTGGAACCATACTATACTCGACAATGGACCGATTGGAAGTGATATCGAGGTCGAGATAGACTCTTCAGATATGTTCCATGTCGTGTTCACAAATTCAGCAGAAGGAGAAGTCCATCTTCTGAAATTTAATGATACAATGGAAGTAAGGCAGGTCTTGGCTAGAGGAGATACAATCACTTCTGCTATTGGTATGGACCTCGACTCTAATAATATCGAACAGATATCTTATTCAAAATCAGATGGCATTGGGAATAACACAATTTCTCTTCTTCGTAGTTTGGCAGGTAAGGATACAGGAAGAATAGACCCTGACCCAAAGTGGATAATCGATTATGATGATAATTCCCCCGAAGGAATTGTCACAAGTGGTGACTTGAATGGCGATGGTTATGACGACCTGGTCTATACCGACTCAGAAGGTCGTGGGACGATCTCAATTCACTACGGATCTCCCGACGGACCCGGGGCCCTTGCAGATAGGATATTTGTCGGCACTACTGATGATTCAATGCTAGGAACAGGAGTTGCAATCGGTGATTTCAACTGTGATGGTATCGATGATTTAGCCTCAAGTGAACCAGGTTTAGCAATAAATAATTCAGGCCATATATCGATTAGATTAGGTTCTGCAAATGGAGTTTCTAATACCACGTGGTGGGAAATGAATGGAAGCGATGATGACAACCTTGGTTGGTCATTGACTTCTTTAGGCGATGTAGAATCTGATGGATGTGGTGACTTAGCTGTAGTTGCTGACAAGATGATACTAGAGGATACTATTACGCCTACACTTTCCCAAAACGGCCTAGTTATGATTTTGAAAGGAAATAGTACAGCAATGGCTCACCATGCAAATATCACTCAAACAGGTTCAGGGACTATGTTTGGTCGTCAAGTAATAGGCAATGGAGATATCAACGGAGATGGTTTCTTGGACATGGTTATTTCTAATACAGGAACGGCTGATAGTCCAACTGGATATTCATCAGTCGAATTCTTCCTTGGTAATTCTAGTGGTATTAATTCGACTGCATCCACAATTCATGCACCGCTCTCTCAAGGTAAGTTATACGGAACTGAAATGTCCTTTGTGGGCGATGTTCATGGAGATGGCTATGATGATGTTCTAATCAGTGAATTGTTTGCTGATGGAACACTATACCATGCTGGAAAGGTACACATGTGGGCTGGTTCAAGTTCAGGCCCAATCTCTGGTAGTTGGACTTTACAAGGTTCATCTGCAAACTCATTACTCGGTCAAACAATTTCACCTGCAGGAGATATTAACGAAGATGGCTATGATGACTTCTTTTTGATGGCTCCTTCTAGTACCAAATCCGGTAAAGTCGGATTGTACCTAGGATCTCAAAATGGTCCAAGGACAGATGTACAGATTTTTGCCCAAGGCTCCACCGGTGAAAATGTCGGATTAAATATTCACTCTGGAATGGATATGAATGGTGATGGAATGGGTGAGATTGTTTACTCATCTAGAGACTTGAAAACAGGACAAAATTATCGCCCTGTTTTGACGATCATGTCAGAACGTGATTGGGAATATGTTGACTTTTCATTCGCACATCCAATCGCTGAAATCGAGATGCATACTACTCTTCGCGGTAGTCCTTCACTAATGGTAATGCTGACTGATTCTAGTGTCGAATTATTGGAGAGTACCTTAGATGGAACTCCTTCTGGGAGATGGGTGACAAGAGATTTATTCGAAGCAGAAGTTGCAGACATGGGAATTTCTAGTTCAGGTAAGCCATTACTATTATCTCACTCATCATCGATTGGCAACCCTGATTTGATGATAACAACTCTAGATGGAAACACTGGTCTTGATTATACATTGAGTTCAGGAAATGGTTTAGGGAAAATGATGTCATCTGCTACAGATTCTAATGGCCATCTACGCATAGGCCATGCATCTCCAGACTTTTCATCAATCTTTTACACGGAGGAAGGCGTTGATAGTTTCACCACCTCAACGGTACGCACATCTATCGATTTATTGTACCCAATCGGAATGCATTTAGATTCAAACGAAATTTCTAGGATGGTATATGTTGATGATGATGACCACATGGTGAGATTAGCAACATTGAATGGAACTTGGGATGAAAGTTCGATTCTAAACACCACAATCGGCGATGATTTCGATTCAATATGGGATGATGATGACGCACTAATATTTGCACAGATTGCAATTTCCAATAGTACAACTATGCTTCAGGTAGTTGAATACCAAAATAACACTACTACGATTACAGATCTGGTTAGTGCAAATTTGAGTTCATCATTTGAACTTACACAATTAGATGAAAAATTAGTTTTATCGATTATGGATTATGATAAACTAACAGTCTTTGAACTAACACCTGGCAATAATTGGTCAATAGCAAAAGAACTGTGGCTATTAGGTGCAACAGAAAATCATAGTTTGGCTATGCAAGGACAAGTAATCATGTTTGATGCTAACAATACGATACAAGGGCTGTTGATAGAAGATGGAGCAGGTAATTGGACACAATACTCAATCGAAATACCAGATTCTATGACTCAACAAGATATCTTTGTCTCCGCAGGTAGATGGCATATAACCTCTAGTAATTCACTAAATCAAATGGTTTGGACTACTGGGACAATCTCTCAAAACAGCCCTCAGGTATCGACCGTATTCCCTTCAATAACAACCGATTATAGAATTCCTATTGACGAATATGGTGGCAAACTGACATTTGCTTATTCTCAATCATCTACAGGTGATTTCTTATTGATGAAATTGGTTAGTGATTTAGATAGAGATCTAATTCCGGATTCACATGATGAAAAGCCAATGATTGGAAATCAATGGGAAGATTCTGACACGGATGGGTACGGCGATAATCCATTAGGACCAGAAGCAGACTCCTGTATTTCAGAACAAGGAACTTCAACATACGACGTATTTGGTTGTGTAGACTATGATGATGATGGATGGTCCAATGCTGCTGATGATTGCTCAAGTGACGATGGGATGTCATGGTGGGGTAGTCTAGGCTGTGATGATTATGACCAGGATGGCTGGGTTGACGATGGAGTGATTGGAGATAGATATCCAACAAATTGGAAACAGGCCTTGGATTCAGATAGAGATTCATTTGGTGATAACCATGGGCCTGATTGTTGTGACGTAACCGTATTGGGAGAAACTGAAACCAATACTCCGGACTTATTCCCATACAACCGTATGCAATGGGAAGATGAGGATAATGATGGTTATGGAGACAATGAATCCGACCAAGAATTTGGTGACAAGTGTTGGTGGGTACAAGGTTTCTCTTGGCGTGACCGTTTAGGTTGCGTAGATACCGATGGCGATGGTGCATCAGACCCTTCAGATTTTGGAACATTTAGAGAGTGGAATGAATCGCATGGAGCTGATTGGTGGCCAGAGGATGCAACACAATGGGCAGATTCTGATGGAGATGGGTTTGGCGACAATTCATCAGATGACGCTACTAATCCAGATAAATTCCCAAATAATTCTGCGGCAGCAAACGATACCGATAATGATGGATATCCAAATAATTGGACAGCATTAGAAAATGCTACAAATCATGCAGGTTTATTCCTTGATTATTGTCCTAATGTCTTTGGTAATTCCACTTCAGCCTTCGTTTCAGGGCAGGTAATCGAATATTATGGTTGTACAGATTCAGATGGCGATGGAAGAGAAGATTTGACCGATGCATTCCCTGAAAACCCTACTCAATACGATGATACTGATGGAGATGGATGGGGTAATAATCCGAATGGAGATGACCCCGATGCATGTCCTTTAGAATACGGGGCCATCAATGGTACAAAACCAGATGGAACGCCAGGTGTAGGATGCCCGATTGAGGGTGAAGAAGTCGATACAGACCAAGACGGCATTCCTGATGACGCTGACGACTGTCAAGATACACAAGCAGGACAAATTGTAGACAGTGCTGGATGTTCTGAATATCAAAAGGATGATGACCAAGACGATGTCACTAACGCAGAGGATATGTGTTCAGGTACTCCATTTGGAGAGACTGTAGATGATAATGGATGCTCCGAAAGTCAGAGCGAAAACGATTCAGATGGGGATGGAGTAAATGACCCTTCAGACCTATGTCCTGATACCGACATCCTTTGGATTGTCAATTCAGCTTCTGTGAATTCAGATGGTTGTGCTCCTGACCAATTAGATGATGATGGCGATGGTGTCAGCAATCTCTACGACGAATGCCCAGATACTGAACCCGGATTGCCTGTTTTAGCATTCACTGGTTGTTTTGATGAATTTTTATTGGATCAGGACATTGATGGAGATGGATACAAAGGGCAATATTATTACTACCCTGAAAACGATACCCATGTTGGTGATGCTTTCTTCAATGATTCATCTCAATGGCATGATAAAGATGGGGATGGATATGGAGATAATCCAAGTGGAAATAACTCCGATTTTTGTCCAGAGATTTCCGGCACTTCAACCATGAAAAATCATCTTGGATGTTTGGATACTGATGGCGATGGATATCACGATTATTTGGGTGACGATGCAAAGCCAAATGATAGTACACAGTGGGCCGATGCTGACAGAGATGAGTTTGGAGATAATCCTGA
>NZFU01000029.1 GCA_002689345.1 Methanobacteriota archaeon
CTGAATGATTTGTCCGTCAATGATAATTTGTGGCTGAGACATAATTAGAAATTGGCCAAAGATTTTCTTTGACAAAATCATTAGTCCTGTATTTCCATTAATCATGTTACACTGAAGCACCAGATATCCATTTGCTTCTGTACCTCAATAGTAATTCTAATCCATTTCTGAAGTATCAGGCGATACGTTCGACTGTTTCTGGAGTGATTCCTTCTTCAGGAGTAACTCTGTAAACCATAATTGAAAGATTTTCAGGAGCGTTTCTAAATTTAGAAACGATCATTGATGTTTCGAAATCGGAACCGATTGTTCTAACCTTAAAATCACAAACCATGTCTGCAATTGCAGCCATTTCTTGCTTAATCGCAGGAGTAATTGAATCATTTGAAACTGTAACGAAAAGAATACCGCGATGTAATTGAGTATGCGCTTGCATCATTCTTAACATTGCAACTACCCGGCTAGGGTCTTCTCTTTGCATGAAGAAATCTAGAGAATCTATAACGGCCCTGAAGTAAGGACCCATAGCCATGATTTCATTAGTCATTTCAGTCAAGAAATCCTGGGTGTCATCATCTACGAATCTAGTCTGAGCTAGTCTTTGAATATCTGGCAACTTAAATCCTTCAAGCCTATATCTACTAGCGAGGAGTTCCTTTTCCAGAACCCTTGCGTTATACTCTTCACCGAGAGTTCTAACTGCGATATCTGTAGGCCAACCGTATTTTTTGAATACGCGTCCTATCTCTAATTGGCTTTCATTTGTTGAAATTAGAATTGTATTATCTGGCTCTTCTGCAGGAGAAGTAAATTGTTTAGCAAATAATTCAGAACCTGAACCTACCGATGTAAATCCAACGACCAAAAAGCCTCTAGGCACTCCTCCATACATCGCATTATCGAATTTCGGGACTCCAAAACTTCCAACGCTACCAAAGAATTCCTCGTCTTCGGCGTCGAATTTCATTTGCTTACTCATAATATTCAACTCCTCAGTGGATGACTACTTGGCCACGATCGATTAAATCGGTGCAATACAAATCTAAATTTGATAATACAGTTGGAGGTACTTGGTCTGGAACATTCAAAATTACAGACAACACTTCTCTTTGACGGAAAGTATTGATGAAGGTATGAAGGTACTCTGCTAGCATTCTTTCCTCATTGTAAATCGCTAATGCATTTACAGAATCAATAAGCACGAAATTTCTTTCAGTATTTGAAATTCTTAAGATGTAAAGAGTTCTTAGTAACACGCTTTCCAACATGATTGGACTATCGATGAAAGTGATATTATTGTAGGGAACGTCAGTTCCGCCAAGAATACCAGAGGAGACTAAGTCGACGAATTGAATATTCGAAACATCAACACCGATTGCCTCAAAGGCCTCGATAATTTCCACAGCACCCCTAGTTGCACAGATATAGACTCCACCCATCTCAAACATCTGCATCAGAGGTATCATGGTAGATGCTGTAACCATGAAAGCATTAGAATTGCCACAGCGAACTTGTACTGAGGAGTTAAGGCTGACTTCGGTTAGTTGTTCAGCAATACGTTGGTCTAATTCAAACATCTTCAAGCACCCCATTTGTTGGTTTTATCGTTAACTGCGCCCCATTTCAACATAGGTGTTAGCATTACCCCAAGTGGAGTCAGTTCGATAGCATGCTTGGCACGACTGTGCGATGTTCCTCGCATTTTTACAACTTGTAAGAATCTGAGGAGATGACCCATTCGCTCTACATCCCCCATTACAATAATTCCATCTGCAATCGCTTCTTCAACACCAAAAGATGACCAGTGGGCATTCTCAGTCGCTGAAGTGATTTCAGAAATCAAAATCGTTGTACATCCTAGTGTAGCAAGTTTCTTTCCTAAGGTGAAAAGGAAGTCACGAATGAGTTGTTCGCTCTTAATTTTGTAACAAAGAGTGGTTACAGAATCGATAACTAAGCGGGTTACACCAATGGTGTTGACAATATCGACTATCGCTTTAATCAAGGCATGTACGTCATCTAAATCAAAAGAGGCTTTGTCCAATCCTAGCCACGAATATAGAACGTCCATATCGAATACGTTAATCAATCCGTTATCGATCATATTCATGTCAAAGAAAGCATATTGTCGAATATTCTCCAATAATTTCACACTAGGCTCTGTTGCAGTGAAATGAGCGCATGCTTCACCGGCAAGGGCTCCACGAACTAAGAATTCCATGCCTAAAGTAGTCTTACCTGAACCACATGTACCGGCTGCTAAAACCGTGGAACCGTAAGGTATTCCACCCCTTAGAATTTCATCCATTCCATGTATACCGGTAATACAACGGTCGCGGCTGTAAACTGTCGCTGGCTGCATGGGTAACACCCAAGCCAATCAATCGCACTAAATGAACGATACGCCATAATTACTCAGACTTGACCCGGTGTAGGGGTATCTGAAACATTCCAAGATGAGGATTTAGAAGGAGGGCCTCCATTCCAAACAATTGTATTGTTTAGAAGAATTCCAGAAGCGGCACCCCATTCGACTTTACACACCTGGCTACCCTCCCCTTCATCTTCTTCAGCAAATAGCATCTTTAGCCTTCCAATATTGTCATCTAAACCACTAACTGATCCTACTCCTAAGAACCCACTACTTCCTAAATCATATACTACACTAGCATTACCAATCTCTTGGCTTGTAGGGTCGCCACTGAATAGCGCAATCTCTCCACCTGGAATTACTCCTTCTTTGTACAGGTAATCGGTAGTACCACTTGTACCACTTCTCTCAAAAGACCAGCCTTTGAGAGAGAGAGCAAATCCGTTTTGATTCTGAACCTCTATCCATTCTGGCCCTCCATCAGCGGGCCTTGGAGAAACTTCGGTTATTCGCAACACTTTGGGAGCTTTACCTCCATCATGGACCTCTAGACTTACCGAGATAACATCGTTTCCACTAATGAAAGTCCTACTCGCAACTGAAGATGTACCTGCAGTAGAGCGGTCTGAACCTCCGTCAAATAGTATATCGCCTACGTTTTCTAGATTTGAAGATGATTCCACTTGTATCAGTAATCTTACCTTCAAATCTGAAGCCAAACCTAGACCACTAGTAATCGCCTCAATACTAACATTGGATAAGGCATCTATTCTATCTAAGTCCAATAAACCATCTTTGATTATACCAGGTTGGAGTATTCCATTGTATAGGTCGGTTGCTGGGATATGGTGCCAATCTTCTGTCGCATTCACTTGATCACGAACCCCGTCGACATACGGGACATACCAGCCTTCGCCATTGGTAAGTCGGTCTAAACCGTCTACTGCTGAACGGTCCACCAAATCTGAATATGGATCATTACTACCTAATTCCAGTTGTGCAAGTGACATGAAAGCGGTTAGAATCATCAAAAAAAGTGTAAATGCAGATAGGAACTCTACCACTGCAACAACCGCCTCATCGCCTTGCTGCGAAGATTTGCGAGAGTGTTGAGACACCTGCATGATTAGCGGGGAGAGCCCAAGAGTCATGAGGATGTCGCCAAATTACTCGTCAAAGTCGATAATAGCAACAAAATCGACATTAGTCACCGATTGATATTTGAGGGGCGGATGGTAGGACAACATGATGTCCAGAGCGTATGCTGTGTCTGACAATGGCTCTACAAAGAGTAGCATTGGCTTAGTAGCGCTATTGATATTGTCCTCTTTAGGAAGCATTCTATTGGCTCCTACGGCTTCTGCTTCAGTGAGTGGTGACTATGAAATAACAGCATCCATATCACCTTTACCAGGAGACTATATTTCCTCTTGGGACCCAGTATATTTTGAAGTAGAAGTGACCAATTCTGGTTTCTTTTTCAATTCTCAAACTCGTTCAATTGAATGGTTTGTATGTGAAGGCGATCTAGATGAAGCCTCATGTTACAATGACAGAGAAGATTACGGAATTGGTAATATCGAACCGGTTGTTATTGGAGAAAATATTAGTTATTTATTCTCGCAATACTTCAGCCCAAATGGCGATGAAGGTCTCTATACCATAGTTTATAGATTCTTAGAGTCCGACACAAATACCTCAAACGATGTTGGAATTTACAATTTTAATTTGGTTCAAAAATTGGTTGATGTTGAAGTAGAGGCTCAAAACCCAATTAGTCAACTTGAAGATGTAGCAGAATATAATGGCGAAATTATCCTCAATACAGATACCGATTATAACATGAGTATCGATGGAGTTGTAACATCCTGTGCATCTTGCGGACTTGTTGCAGGAATCGGCTGGAAATTGATTGATACGTTTGGTGTTGAAAGAGCTAATTCAACTACAGGATATACCGACCTACCATCTTGGGGAGAGAGTTCATTCACTCGGTTTATGCCCCCTCTTAATTTCGATTCGGAAGGAAGGTACACCATGGTCTTCGGACTTCTTGAATCAAATGGAACTCCATCAGGAGATATGAATTCTTACAATGACATGCAAAGTGTTGAGGTAATATTCGACGACACAGTGGATTTGCAAATAACATCGATGTATCCGCTAAATGCACCATCTTCTCCGAAATACTACTTTGGAAATAACAGTGTATCGGTTTCGATTTCTAATATAGGAAACCATACAGTCGTTGAACCATTAGTTCGGTTCACTGTAATGGATTTACAAGAAGAAGTACAATCGGAAGAAGATTGTAATCCTTCTGTGATCAGCCCTAGTGAAACTGTGAATTGTATATTTGACCTAAACTGGTTGGGAGATAAAAAATTGAAAGTTTTCGTAAGTGAAGCTCTCACTGAAGGAATAGATGCTAAACCATCAGATAACATCTTGAATGTCGAAGCAGAAGTTATTGCTGGAGAAATAAATCCTGTAATAGAACAAAGCAATTTCTATGGAACATACAAGACTGCAGATAACATTACATTTTCTGCACGCACCTTACCAACTGCTGCTGCACCACTGAGTTTCACTTGGTGGATGGGTGGAATTATCGCTCTTGGTTCTGGCCAAGAAATAGTCGTACCCGCTAGCCAGATCGGATTGGGAGACCACTTCATCTCTGTAAGAGCAACAGATTCGCTAAGCACTATGGAATCTGACTCTACAATGATTACAATTTACAACAGTACAGACATAAGTTCTGGCGATTGGTTGAATGGTTCAGCTGTTACAAGAACGCATGCTGAAGGCGTTTCCATGTATGACTATCCATTGGATGGCGCCGATTATTCGCCCGGTGAAGGATTGGAATCTCTATTGAGAATGTCAATTGACGTGGTATCTACATCTGAAGAGCCAAATGTAGGTATGGATTGGATGGAATTCGACATTAACCTGAGTAAAGTGATACCAGATAATGTACCTCGTGATTCTATTGCAATCCACCAGTTATATGGTTTTGAACAGACTGATTGGGACCCATTAGATTCACAAAATTATTTCGAATTAATCGACAATGACACACTAAGAGTGCACATAACTGAAAATATGGATTTACTACTTGTTGGGGAATTACCTTCTCCTGACATTACAATTGAGCAGCCTGTTTTGACTCTACTACCCGAGGGTAAAATGAGATTGGATTGGAATTCATCTGGTGATTTAGAAAATCCTTACTTTGGCGGATGGGACATATACCGTGTAACCAGTACACTTTCAGCGTCAGCGTATTTCCCAGACCCTAGTGAAACAACTAATCAGTTTGTTTGGAGAGGACTGATGGAAGGTTCACTTTCTGCCACATTAGATGGAGAGGCCACTTCTTGGATTGATGAGCGTGAACTTGAAACTGGTATTTGTGCATCATATGCCGTTATTCCTACTGATAGGTCTGGTGAGCCAAATTATCTAGAAGCAAAGGTCACAATGGCCGATGGCGCCCCTGGATTAACCTGTGGAGATGCTATTGATCCAAGTGCAGAAGTATCTGGGATGAAGTCCTCAATCACGTATAATAACGATACAGCATGCTTCAACATGTTCGGAGATTGGGATAGATGCTATGAAGTTGAATTGTCATGGACATGGCCAGACAATGAAGCTCAAGGTAATCTAACTTGGAATATGTATCGTATTGAGCAAAAGCCACAAGATGTTGATTTAAGCCATATTGAACCTATTGCAACAGACATAATCAATCAACCTGGTGAAACAGGTACCTTTGTTCAAAGTGGAACTGAATATGATGGAATTATGCCTTACAGGACATACTACTACATCCTAACTCCTTCAGATAGTGTTGGAAATGAATTTACTATTATCGACTACCCTTCAAACAATGTTGAAAGAGTCCACATTGAAGACCAATATTGGAATTATAATGAATACCTAATCCCTGAGCCACCTGAGCCACCTGAGCCACCATATGGGTCTGAATGGCTTGGTGACTTAAACGAGTATATGGAAATCGAAATTTTCCAAATTGCCGGAATGGTTATGTTGCTAACGATTATGATCAATTTCATAGGATTACCTCTGATTTTGAAGAAGAAAAAGCGTATGGCAAGAGTACTTGCTAAGCGTGCTGCAAACCAGCCAGCAAATGACGATGATGAGTTTGAAGATTTCTTCAACTGATTTTCTAACCGTCTGCTTTATCTCAAATAGCAAAGTGGGCCGAATGCTAGCGGCGATCGCATAGCCTGGCCATTGCGTCGGATTGCTAATCCGATGGGTCTTCCCACGGGGGTTCGAATCCCCCTCGCCGCGCCTTTATCGATTCAGTAAATCAACTGCTATTTGTAGGATTCAAATAATAACTTCTGGCAAGAATCGGCTCAATCTTGCGCCATGCTTCACGTACGTCATTTGGCATGTTAGGGTCTTTGACTTCCCAAGGACGATACTTTTCGCCTCCACCTTTTTGCTCGAGTTCTTCATCGGAAGTGCCTCCAATTCCAAAGTAAGCACAGCCAGCATACTTTCCTGTGTGGTATGCAAATAACCCCTTGTCTTTCCACTTGCCTTCGAATTCGTATCCGGCTCCGCCAACCTGCAAGCCTAACTCCCTTGCAATAATCGCTGACTTTGCAGGGTCGTTGAACAAATGCGAATGCCATTTTCCTAGTGGACTTCCATATTTTATGTCCATTTCAACTTTTGACTTGTCGGGGAATTTCATTTCCTCCATAACTCGATCGTGATTACTCGGTTTCTCTCCACTGGCTATTTTATCTTCAATCTCCTTGGACTGTTTGGAAAGTTCTGCAAACCAATTTCCAGCATCGGGTGGGTTTCCACCGATATTATTAGAGTCACCAAAAGTAGTTTGGCTTCTAACACCAGTACGACCCAATTTGATGATGATTATCAAAGAAACCACGAATAAAAATGCCCCAATACCCATCATGATGGCGCCTGGAATTAGCATCCCAAGTTTTTCTTGATTCTCTTCGGTTTTAATCCACATCAAGACCTCATCGCCTTGTTGATTTTGTGCAGTAATCGTTGTTGTGCCTTGATGGCAACCACTACATGCTCGTCCAATTTTGACGAGTTGAGTCCCATTGTGATGTACTTCTTTTGGGTGATGATGAGAACCGCAGTCTCCGCTGCCCTCGTGAGCAATTTCAACATAGAACACTTGCCTACTTTCACCTGGAGAATTTTCTGCCGTCCATACTGCGCTCAAGTTGACCTCTTCAGTGAAATATTCACAGTAATCATGCATACCGTTTCCATTGAAATCACCAGGTGCCCCCTCTATGAAAATCTCGAATCCCCAGTCTCCTTGCCCGTCTGCATCTTCGATTTCGAAAGTTCCAGAAGAGACTCCCTCATGCTGGAATCCTCCACCAAGGCCCAAAACGAAAAGTGGGATTCCTGGAGCGAGCAACAATAAACCAATGGCCAAAGCGGTACATGCCTTCTTCCTGGTTGATTTTACGGCGACTGGGTCAAGCGGTTCAGCCTTGACAGCCTCTACAGTGAAATCTTTCCTTTCGTGTAGCGTATGCCCTCCATCAGAGAATACTCGGATGCTGTGACTGCCTACCGCTTGTTTTGGGAATGATGCATTGTTCACATCGATGTCTCGAAGCCATTTCCATCGCTTGTTATGCTCTCCGTGCTCTTGGTCGCTCGCATTTGTGGGGTAGATTCCGACCCAAGCATCGTTACTGCTGGGACGGTTATGGATTTTGAAACGAACAGGTTTGCCTGTCACGGCCTCCAAAATTTCAATGGATTCTTGTCTAACTGCGGGGGCGTGCTCTTGAATTTTAGTCGCTGCGTCGGAGGTTTGGCCACCGGGCGCGCCCGGATACACTACCTGGATATCTTCCCAGCCAC
>NZFU01000030.1 GCA_002689345.1 Methanobacteriota archaeon
GTTTGGCAATACCTCCGCCTTTGAAATGCCGGATTAAGAAATAGACTAATGCAATAGCTAAACTGCCGAAAAAAATCTCACTAAAATCTCTGAGTTCTTGGGCCGTTCCAAAAAACGAGAGAAACCCTCCATCCTTACCTGCCATAGTTTTACATTGGCAAATTATGCTTAGTTCTTTCCAAATCAAATAATATATACTTTGGATTTAATCACTTACCATGCAAAGCGGCTCCGAGGTAGGGATTTTCTTCTTTTCGTGTCTCGCCTTCACAATTGTTTTGTATGTTATTACGAGATGGCGTGTCAAATATTTCAATGATGTCGACAGGAAAATACTGGCAACTAAAGATCCCTTTTGGAGTAATATTCACGGACTGTCAATATTCATTTTATTGACGATTTTGGTTGCTGATTTCTTTGCTGTCTTGTTCGATTCATCAATTATTAATACACTCTTTAACTGTCAACCTGTCGGTGAAAGTAATGCTATCGGTAATTCTTGTGGACCAAATCAATTTCAATCATTATTACTGGTAGATGAACGTGTAGATACAGAACATGCGATGTTCTACCTTGGCTCAGTACTGATACCCCTTATTTGGACATCGTGGGCATTTTTACAAGAGATAAGGATTAGTAAAAAATTGAGGAATGCTAGAATTGACCTACTGCTAGGAAGGATGAATGAAAATTCAGACGGCTCTTGGTCTGATACTCGTCAGGCTAATACTCCTCCGGAACAGGAAAGTAGCAATGAGCCTGCAACATTTGAGCAAGTATTGGCTGCTATGGATTTAGAACTAAAAAAGGCAATTCAGGCTGCTGATGAACTCAAAATAGAGTTGGATGAAACCAAAGAGAAAGTTGTTGTCTTGGAAGAAGAAGTTCAAGAAAAGAATCTCGAAATTAATCAGATTAAGGAAACAAAAACTAATTTCGATAAAATCCTGAATGAAAGTTCTAGTGATGATGAAAGTAACAAATCTCTATCTCTAACCGATTCGGTCATGGTTGGAGATTCAGTCATGGGTGGCGTGAAAATTGACAAGCAGATTAACAACGACCCAGAAGCCATAGCTAAGGCTGTGATAGATGCATACAGAAAGGGTATGAGCGATTCTTCTTGAAGGGTGTTGCATCATAAACTGCATCTATGAGGTAGTGATATGTCTGAACAACTCCCCGGTTTTGGCAATATCCATTTCACGGGGAAATTGCGTCCTTCGCAAGAGGCTGCTAGCAAGGTCATTATTCCTCAATTAAATGATGGAACAACTCGTCTACACATAGTAGCCCCTCCCGGTTCAGGTAAGACAATTCTTGGGCTATATGTGTGGTCAGATTTGGTGAAGAAGCCCGCATTAGTACTATCTCCGAATTCAGCGATTCAAGCCCAATGGGCTGCTAGAACTTCTCTTTTTGATTTAGATGGTAAGGATGATTTTGTCAGCACTGACCCAAAGAAACCAGGACTCTTAACTTCACTAACCTATCAATCGGT
This sequence comes from Methanobacteriota archaeon, assembly GCA_002689345.1. Classification (GTDB taxonomy): domain Archaea; phylum Thermoplasmatota; class Poseidoniia; order Poseidoniales; family Poseidoniaceae; genus MGIIa-K1. The sequence goes on from NZFU01000030.1 coordinate 1,502, forward strand.
AACCGCCCCAGGTAAAGGTGGAGAAGATATTGAGGCTCAGGCTCTTATGGCTTGGTCTGAAAAACTGATTAAAGAAGGTGAAGCACATGACTACGAATCATGTACTGCTTGGCAACTAGACTTGAAAGAAAGAAATCCAGATTATTACTCTGAAAGATTAGGGTCATACCGTAAGAAGGTTAGAGATATTGTTGCTAAGGAAGGGAATGCCCTTTCGATCTTAGGAAAAAGTGCAAAAGAAAATTTGGAACGTCTCAAAAATGTTGGAATCGGACTCATAATTTTGGATGAATGCCATCACTTGATGCACCACTGGGGTCGGATTTTATCCGAAGTCAAAGAGTTGTTTGGAAACCCTATAGTTCTGGGATTAACCGCAACTCCACCAGTTCCTGAAGACTTTGACGAAGATGATGCAAAGCGATACGAGGAATTTTTTGGACCTGTCGATTATGAAGTACCAGTACCTGCATTAGTGCGTGAAACAAATTTAGCACCTTACCAAGATCTATGCTACTTTGTACGACCTAGCCCTAAAGAATTGCAATATATTGCTGGAGTGGATTCGGAATTCGAAGAATTACTTGCCGAGTTGCGAAAGAAAGACCCGAACAAAGATTCTGCCCGTATTCCGGATTTAGATTCCTGGGTTTTCAAATCCCTTGAGGAGAGAAAATCTCCTGGTGGAACAACCATGGATTGGAAGGAATTTCATCGCAAGCACACTGCTTTTGCAGATGATGCTCGTAGATTTTTGCAATCTCATGAATTAGCGCTACCTGCCGAAGTTCCTCAAATAGCGATTAACCCTGAAGATGAATCGTGGACTAGAATTAGTATGCTACGAACCGTTCTTGACCGATATGTACGGTACGGATTGAGACGCTCAAAGGACTCCAAAGACCATGAAATCTCTGATTCCGTTGTATCTCGTTTGCGTCTATTAGGTATTCAGATAACTGAAACTGGTTCAAGACCGTGTGCTTCACCAGTAGGTCGAGTAATGGCTTATTCATCATCAAAAATTGCTGCTCTACAGCATATAATTGCGACCGAGAAAGAAGCCCTAGGTGACACGATAAGAACTGTGATTGTCACAGATTTCGAAAAGACATCTGCTACATCTCTTGTCGAAGGAATTCTAGATGATGAAGCAGGGGGCGCAATTGCTGTATTCCGGTCTCTGGTATCCCATGATGAAGGAGATTCATTGGACCCAATTCTAATGACTGGAAGCACTGTACTGGTTGATGATGACCTCTTTGAAAAATTCATGAGTAGAGCCAAAGAATGGGTCGAGAAAAATCAATTAGAGATTAGATTTGAAGACCACGCACATAGTGGCTACCACGAAATTCATGGAAAGGGAAATGACTGGATGCCCAGATACTATTCAATGATGATAACTGAATTCTTCCAAGAAGGTCTAACGAAATGTTTGATTGGAACTCGTGGATTACTTGGTGAAGGTTGGGATGCTTCACGAATCAATGTATTAGTAGATTTGACCACTGTCACCACTAGCATGAGTATCAATCAATTACGTGGCCGCTCGATTAGATTGGATTCGAGCTGGAAAGAAAAGGTTGCAAATAATTGGGATATTGTTTGTTTGGCTGAAGAGTTCACCAAAGGATTCGACGATTATGATAGATTCAAAAGAAAGCACAAGCAATTGTACGGAGTTTGTGATGATGGGACTATCGAAAAAGGAGTGGGCCATGTCCATGCTGCATTCAATGATGCAAAACCAGAAGGAGTCAATGAGGGCATGGAATTATTCAACGAAGACATGCTTAATCGGGCCAAGAACAGGCCTCATCTACGTGATTTATGGGGTATAGGACAACCATTCAATGTTCAATCTAGTTCTGCTGTTGAAGCCAAGATGGGCGACAATTTTGGTGGTGGGTTCAAGTTTGGAGTGAATCGTAAACCATGGACTGATGAGTCGTTAATGTTAGAAATTTCAAAGGCGATTGTTGATACGTTGAGTGATTTAAACGAGATCGATAGAGATTGTAAAGCTGCAGGTGGTGACCGGGGTGGTGGCTGGTTGAGGTATCATTTAGATCATGCTACCGAAGAGGAAACTGCAAAATTCACCACCGCATTAGAAGAAGTTCTAGGACCACTAGATAATCCCCGATACATTATCAGTAGGCCTGCAATGCATATGAAGGATAATTGGTTATCCAAACTATTACCTGAAGTTGTAGCTAAATTCCTACGACGTGCCGAAAGGAGTATTCAGATGTATCATAAAGTTCCATCAATCGTTGCCAACACAAAACAGAGGGCTGAGATTTTCCAACGACATTGGAATTATTACATCGGTAAAAGCGAAATAATGTACTGTCGAAATGATGAAGGAAAACTGTATGTTGAAGAGATAAAGAAAAACCGTCTTGGGCCAAGAAATAGTATCCATCGCAAGGAAGTCTATCTGTGATCAATCCCAGATGCCCATGTCCATTCTAGCATCTTCTGAGGCGTGAATTTTAGGGTCCCACCTTGGTGACCAAACCAAATTGATATGCACGCTTTCTACTGCATTTAGAGCGGCTCTGTGAGCTGCAGCCATTATCTCAGCAGCAGCAGGACAACCAGGACTGGTCAAAGTCATGTCAACCTCTGCATGTTGCACGCCTTCTTTAGATTCGAACCTAACATCATAAACTAGTCCTAATTCTACAATAGATAACTTAAGTTCAGGGTCTTCAACTTCATCAAGTGCGGTCATAACTTCTTCTTTATTACTCATTTAATCGCCTCTTTTACACTATTTTGAACCATGTCGAACATTGTTCTAAATCCATTTGAACGTGAAGGTGTTAGACTGTTTAGGATACCTGCCTCTTCAGCAAATTGAGGTGTTAATTCCATTACTTGCTTAGGCGGTGATCCGTTTACTGCGATTGATAAAATCCCCTGTAATCCTTGGACCATCTTTGCATCAGCTGCCGCTCTCATCCATACTAAATCATCACGAATATTTACTTCGATATGAGCTATGGATTGGCAACCCTTGACTAAATTCTGCTCATTCCAATCTTCCACAGGTAATTCGTCGACCTCTTTTGCAAAATCCATCAAAATTTCAAGACGTTCAAATTGCTCATCAATTTCTTGAAATTCATCGATAATATCCTGGATTGGTTTTGGCCATGTCATTGCATAGCCTCCAGTACACGGTCGATACCAGACAGGAATATCTCAGCATCTAAATCATCGTTGTAAAGATAGAATGAGGCTCTTATAGTGCCACTAACACCTAATTTCTCCATCAATGGCTGTGCGCAATGATGACCGGTTCTCACTGCGATTCCTTGTGCATCGAGTAGTCGGGCGAAATCTTCAGGATGAATTGTAGGATGATTAAAAGAAATTACTGCAGCATCTCCTGGATTCAAGGAAGAATAAACTGTCATACCCTTTCTCTTTAGTTCATCTGCTACATTTTTTGCGATTGCAAGCAAACGGTTGTGATGACTTTCCAAATCTATTTTTGCAATCCATTCCAGTGCAGCTGCCCATCCAAATCCTTCTGCAATTCTTGGAGTTCCTGCTTCAAATCGATGCTCATTAGATTGATAGGTTGAACCTTCTAAAGTAACGGTTTGAATCATATCCCCGCCACCCATGAATGGCTCCATTTGTGAAAAAGCTTCATCGCTAATTAGTAAGGCTCCTATCCCTGTTGGACCACACATTTTGTGAGCACTGAAGGCCATGAAATCTGCACCTATTTGTTTGAAATCAATTAATTCGTGAGGTACTGCTTGGGCCGCATCAAGCAAGACTTTTGCACCTACTGTTTGCGACATTGCAATGATTTCTTCAACTGGGTTTCGAATACCCAAAACATTCGAAGTGTGAACTACGCATACTAATTTGGCTCCTTCTAAAGCGATTTTGAACGCCTCTAAATCTAATTCCCCATCAGTGAATGGAACAAATCGTAATTCTATTGATGCGCGTTCCGCCAACATCTGCCATGGAACAATGTCACTATGATGTTCCATTTCGGTCAAAACAACAACATCACCGGCGGTAAGGTTGTGTTCTCCCCAAGCATGAGCAACTAGATTGATCGCTTCAGTAGTACCACTAGTAATAACAGCATAATTGGCGTTATATCTCTGCTTTAACAACGTCCTACATGCTTCGTACCCCTCTGTAGCCTCACCCGCTAAGGTGTGTACTGCTCGGTGAACATTTGCATTCGAAGAGGAATAGTAATCAGACATTGCATCAATAACACAAGATGGTTTTTGAGTGGTTGCTGCATTGTCGAGGTAGACTAGAGGCTTGCCATTTACCTGGCGAGAAAATATTGGGAAATCCCTCTTCATCAAATCACCCGTTTACAAGACATTCTAGATGAACTAACAACCTTGTTCGCAGTGTTGCTACAACCTTCTCACTTTTGACATGTCGAAAAGCGTCCATCAAAAATCCTTCAACGATTAATGCGGTTGCAGTATCTACAGACAAACCTCTTGATGCCAAATAATGAATCTGGTTCACATCGATAGGAGCACTTGCTGCACCATGCGCTGCTTTGACATCATCTGCAAGGACTTCTAATTCAGGAATTGCTTCAGCTCTAGATTTTTCTGACAATAACAAATTACGGAACACCTGCCCTGCATCACTACCATCTGCTCCCTCACAAATAGTCAACAATCCAGTACCGACCGAGTGAGATGAATCATCACATGTTGCATGCATTACGAATGAGGAATCGGTGTGGCCAACTAAATGCTTGATTTCAAAATGATGATCATCATGACGGCTGCCGTAGCCATTAGAAGCGATTCCACCACGTGTCTCAGCACCTTTTTGCGACAAAATAACTCTAACATCGGATTTGTTAAGAAACGCACCGGCCGAAAGAGTTGCAAATTCTAAAGTAGAGTCTCTCTCAACGGTCCAATCTTCACATCGAAGGAAGTGACCATCGCTAGCCAAATCATTGATGACTGCAACAGATAAACTGTCTTTCACTTTTCCTGAAATTCTAATTCCAGTCCAACCAGCGTCACCCGATACTCGAATAATTAGATTGGATTCTCCTGTTGATTCAACATTCAATTCACCTGCACAAATATGTCCAGAACAACGTAAATCTAGTTCTAGAGTTTCATTACTCAGTGTGACTTTTTTGCATACCTTTGAAATTGTATGAATGAAGGAACGAGCTATTTCATCACTACCATCCATCTCAGAATTTTCACCGGATGAAAATCTAATTTCATCAGAATCTGGCATCTCTTCTACTTTGGTTGGATGAATTCGTTTCCAAGGAGTATAGCGCCAGAGATGTTCAGAACGTGGAGGAATACTAATTTGAGGATAACTAATCATCCAATAGCACCCTCCATTTCCAATTCTAGTAGGCGATTTAATTCGACTGCGTACTCCATAGGTAATTCTCTAGTAAACGGTTCAAAGAATCCATTTACAATCATGCCCATAGCTTCTTCTTCACTGTGTCCTCTAGACATCAGATAGAATAATTGATTATTACTAACCTTTGAAACACTAGCCTCATGTTCCAAATCTGCACTTGAGTTACCCACTTCCATAGTAGGATAAGTGTCAGATTGGCTATCTGCATCTAACATCAGTGCATCACAGACAACCTTTGAGCGACAAGAATGCGCTTTTGGTGAGACTTGTAACATTCCTCTATACGAGGACCTTCCTCCATTTTTCGAGATCGATTTTGATAAAATGTTCGAGGTAGTATTGGGTGCTAAGTGATGCACTTTCGCACCAGCATCTTGATGCTGCCCTTTACCTGCATAAGCAACGGATATTACTTCAGCATGGGCACCTTCACCTCTGAGAAGGACTGCAGGGTACTTCATCGTTAACTTAGAGCCGATGTTACCATCAACCCATTCGATTGTAGCATTAGAATGTGCAACTCCTCTTTTGGTTACTAAATTGTAGACATTTGCAGACCAATTTTGCACTGTTGAATATCGAATCTTTGCGCCATCCATAGCGATTAATTCCACTACTGCTGAATGTAATGATTCGGTAGAATATGTTGGAGCCGTACATCCCTCAACATAGTGAATTGAAGAGCCTTCATCAGCAATTATCAAAGTGCGTTCGAATTGACCCATGTTCTTTGCATTAATTCTGAAATATGCTTGAACTGGCATCTCTACGTGAACACCCTTTGGGACATAGATAAACGAACCACCAGACCATACAGCGGTATTTAGTGCTGAAAATTTATTATCGCTTGCAGGAACTACACTACAGAAATATTTCTTTACGATTTCTGGATATTGCTTTAGTCCAGAATCCATATCCAAGAAAAGTACACCTTGTTCTTCAAGGTCTTCTCTTATCGAATGATATACAGCCTCTGACTCATATTGAGCAGTAACTCCTCCCAACCATTTCTGTTCAGCATCAGGTATTCCAAGTCTGTCGAAAGTATTCTTGATATCTTCAGGAACTTCATCCCAATTATTTTCTGTACCTTTTGATGAACGCAGGAAATATGTTACCGAATCGAAATCAATCTGGTTTAGCATATCGCAATTACCCCAAGTTGGCATTGGCATCTCCATAAATCGGTGATATGCTTTGACTCTAATGGAAGTCATCCATTCGGGCTCACCCTTCAACTCAGAAATATCTCTGACTACTTTCTCAGACAAACCCTTGTCAAATCGAATTGTAGCATTCTCAGGATCATGGAAACCATATCGGTAATCGCCAACTGCATCCCTTGCTTTATCTCCTGACATATTAACACCTCAAGCTTCTAGCCAATCATACCCCTTGGCTTCGAGTTCACCTGCTAAATCGGCATTGCCTGTTTTCACAATGCGTCCATCTATCATCACATGGACAAAATCAGGTTTTACAAGTTCCAATAATCTCTCGTAGTGAGTGATAACTAGGCTACCTGCCGTAGGAGTAATGCTGTTGATCCCATCAGATACAACGCGCAGTGCATCGATATCTAAACCTGAATCGGTTTCATCCAATAATGCCAAGCATGGGTTAAGCAATAGCATTTGAAGAATTTCCAAACGCTTCTTTTCCCCTCCGCTAAATCCATCATTCACATAACGTCCAAGGAAGGATTTGTCCATACCTAAGGCCTCCATGTGGCCTTTTAATTCCTTGCGGAAATCCCTTGCACTTGGTGCATTTTCACCACGGACTGCAGATACAGATTTTCGCAAAAAGGTCCCCACTTGTACACCTGGAATTGAAGATGGGTATTGGAATGAAAGGAACATTCCAGCTCTCGCTCTTTCGAAAACTTCCATCTCATCCAGAGGAGTACCTCTAAATTTGATTTCACCTGATGTTATCTCATATGCAGGATGGCCCATAATGGCATTTGCAAGGGTCGATTTACCCGAGCCATTTCTACCCATGATGGCATGAATTTCACCGAGATTAATTGTCAATGAAAGTCCTTTGATAATCTCGGTACCGTCCACACTGACATGGAGACCATCGATGCTCAATACTTCGTCTCCCATGTATAGTCCTACAGCCACCCCTTTATCAAGGACTGTACGGCGTTAGGACTCGTAAAGCGAGGGTTCATCAATACTAAGCCGAACGCAATGATATGGAAGACGATATTCTCGAGCAATATCGCCTTGAAGCTGCAGCGGCTATGGAAATCGAAGCGAATAAACGAATCGCTGAATCATCCGATGTAGAAATGGATGAGATGTTACGAAACTCATCTCTGTATGACCTAGAAGATATTGTACCTGCATTATTATCAAGATTGGGGCCTGTGAGAGCTGCTCTGGATGGACATGGCGGAGGAATATCACTAACCAGTAAAAGCGTTCAAAATGATGGATTGCACTTGGTACTAGATTTGACAGGTGCATGCTTGTCTTGTGGGGCCGCTCCCGGAACATTACAGGGAGTAAAGACTGATTTAGAAGCAGATGAGGAAATTGCCAAGGTAAGTTTTTGTTCTAGTTTACTAGATACATTTGATGATCTTGGCCGTGAATTTATTCTTGCTCATGGCAAAGTTGATTTTGTCTGAAACTTTTGATTAGGTGTTAAAATGCGAGAGGTACGAGTTAGATATTCTGGCGCCCAAGTAATGCGAACTGACTTCAAAGCACTGCTTGAAATATGTGAGCGTCTTACTTTGATGGGGACCATTTGGCGAGATAATGAAAATGGATACCTTAGACAAATATTTGAGATTAGAATGATGGAAGGAGGTTTGATTGAAACAATTAACGATATCGACTTTTTCCAAATCGAAGATGTTCTTTCGGTACGAGAGGAAAAGGGACGAGTTATTCACACCGCTGTAGTAAGAAATTATCACCCTCTTGGCCTAATTGGTGAAACTATTGAAACTGCTGTTGTAGTTCCGGGCTCTTGTGTTGGTATATCTGAGGCTGTAGTGATTATTCGAGGTTCTCCTGAAGGTTGTAAACAGATGGTTGAGGGACTGCGAACTTGGAGAGAACCTAATTCGATTTCAGTTGTAGACTCAACTCCTGACGATATGGATTATTTTACCAAAGATATGACTGAGGCGCGCATTACTGCTTTTGCAGCAGCATGGAAGATGGGATATTATGAAATTCCAAAGGCTACTAATCCAAATGAAATCGCAGCAAGTATCGGCATATCTAGAGTGACATTAACCGGTCATCTGAAAGCAATTGAAAATCATCTTGCTGAATTAATGGCTAAGCGCCTCAATCTTTGATGAGAACATTGATGCCCAAAGTGAAAGAGGGTCGAACAGATGAAGTGGCAAACTGGGTCCAGAAGCAATCCCGCGCCTTGCCGCGAAAAGGACAAGGGGCGCTTTGAGATTGTCACACGTGATGGACAAGCTCGACTAGGCAAATTGCATACTGCACATGGCATTGTTGAGACACCTTGCCTACTTCCAGTTATCAATCCAAATATTCGTACAATCGAGCCACGAGAGATGTGGGACAAGTATGGCATTCAAGCATTAATCACAAATTCTTATGTGATTTGGAAACATCAAAAACTGAAGGATGTGGCACTCTCTGATGGAGTGCATTCACTGATAGATTACCCTGGAGTAATAATGACAGATTCGGGAACATTCCAATCTTATGTTTATGGTGATGTGGAAGTTGGAGTAGAAGAGATTGTTGAATTCCAAAAAGACATAGGAGTAGATATCGCTACCATGCTAGATATATTTACGCGGCCAGACATGACATTTTCACAAGTAAAAAAAGCAGTTGTCGAGACAATTGAAAGAGGTAAGCCTTCAATCGAAATGGCTGGAGATGTGATATTGAATGGCCCTATACAAGGTGGGTTGTTTCCCGAATTGCGTTCATTGAGCGCATCCCAGATGAGTAAGTTAGATTTTGGAGTTCACCCAATTGGTGGTATTGTTCCAATAATGGAGCAACAAAAATACAAAGATCTTGCTAAAATCATGCTAGCTTGTAAGTCAAATCTTTCCCCCAATAGGCCAGTACATATGTTTGGATGTGGACATCCAATGCTATTCCCGATGTTGATTGCCATGGGTGCTGACCTGTTTGATTCAGCAGCATATGTTCTATTTGCCAGAGATGGTAGATTGTTGACCCCATGGGGTACTGAGCGACTATCAGATATTGAAGAATGGCCAATAATTATGCCTGTAGTTTCACATGTTTCACCATCTGATGTCCGCTCGATGAAAAAAGATGAGCGGACGGTATTACTCTCGAAATATAATTTGGAGATCACTTTACAAGAAATGTCAAGATGTCGTCAAGCGATTAGAGACGGTACAATCTGGCGATTGGCTGAAAGGAGAAGTCATCAACATCCTGCTCTTCGAGAGGCATTCCTTTGGTTGGTCACCAATCCTGCAACCTCATCTATGGACCCATTAATTCTTGACGAAATTTCGGCATCTAAAGAAACGGGTAATGAACTCGGAAAGTGGGAAGAAAACTGGAATTGGCTAGTTAATTCTCAGTTTACACCACGAAATGGTAGTGAATCATGGGGTGGCATCGACACACATCACCGGCCACATGTTGAAATGGCGAGAAGAAGGTTGTTTTCAAGATGGAAATCACGCAATTCAGGCGACGTGATAATATTCCATGGAAACAATCCCCCTTGGCGGGATAAAATTGGAGATTTAATTGAAAGAATCTGTTCATTGGACTATGAAATATTCATTCAAACACCGCTTGGATTAGTTCCTTGGGGACTTGAAGACCTCAACCCTTGGGCACACATCGAAGGCCCGGACTGGCTTTGGAAAAGAAAACCTGATTATGCATGGATTCAAAGAGAGTTGGAAAGATTAGGAGTTACAGATCGAAAGATAGTAACTATCGACATTTCCGACACAGAAGACCTACATCAACGAGTGTTTGAATTATTGGATTTAGAGGAATTAGAACGAACTCCTGACATCAAAAAACGTGCTCAGATTGTTGACAAATTGTGTGTACTCTGCAATGTTGAATTAGATGACGCGATTGAATTGTGTAAAGATTCAACATTTGTTATGAGTAGAACAGGAAGAATCCGAAATGTCATTGACTCGGAAGGAATACACCTATTCTCGCCTAGGTTAGCCGAAGGAGGAATGTCTCTAACCGTTGATGGTGCAAGGAAATTGCACGCTCTTAGGAACTGTGACACACCAGATGGTTTTAGTTTGACAGAATATTCCCAGCACCCAGGAAAAGGACCAGCGTGGGTTGTTGTAGACAATGATGCTGAACCATTCATTCAAGAGGGACGAAATGTGATGCATGGGTTCGTTTTAGGATGCGATTCGTGGATTCGCCCGGGAGAGACGGTTTTGGTGGTTAATTCGAGCGGCAAATTGTTAGCAATTGGACGTTCTCAAGCAACATCTAGAGAGATGGCTTCCTTCACAAAAGGTATCGCTGTAAAAGTAAGAGAAGGTTGCCCCTGAAAGGGGCATATTCAAGGGCCTTTCATTATGTGTGCCACTCATGGTCAGAGATTTGGTTATCGAATCAACAGCTTTGACCAAAGCATACGGCCCGCATGTTGCCCTTGACTCACTCGACATAAAAATCGAACAAGGGTCGACTGGATTATTGGGCCCAAATGGCGCAGGGAAGTCTACTTTCCTGAAAACAATCCTTGGATTAATTCAATTGACCTCAGGGGAAGGGAAAGTTCTGGGATACGACATAAGAACACAAGGCGACCAAATCCGACAGAGAATTGGATACATGCCAGAATATGATGCTCTAAACCCTGGAATGGAAGCAATACATCAGGTTAGGTACAGTGGAGAATTAATCGGAATGAATCCTAACATCGCACTACAACGTGCACATCAAGCCCTCGAATATGTAGGACTTGGAGAGCAAAGATACAGACAGGTCTCCACATTCTCCACCGGTATGAAACAAGCAACTAAGCTGGCTTGTGCTCTAATTCATGACCCTCAATTGATTATTGCTGATGAACCGAGTAATGGATTGGATGCTCAGGCAAGAAATTTCATGCTCACCACACTTGACACTACTGTCAAACAAGGTCAACGCTCAGTTCTGATGGCATCCCATTTAATGGATGATGTTGAGAGAGTTTGCGACAATATTGTTCTGCTACACAAAGGTAAATTAGCTGCTCAAGGAAAAATTGAGGACCTTAAAGCGATAGATAGAGAAGTGGAAATTCATGTATGGGGGTCAGCCAGTAAGATGGAAGAAACCCTTAGTGACAGAGGAATGAAAGTCAGAAGAGAAGGGCGAGTAATGCGTATTGGCCACACAGGTGAAGAAACCTACAATCAAATTCTCGAAGCAGCCGCAGACGTAGGAACTCAAGTCCGAAGAATGCACGACCATGAAGCAAGTCTTGAAGACCTGTTTTTGGTAATAATGGAAAGATTAGGTCACGATGTGAAAAGCAGTGACGATTTACTGAGGGATATTGTATGACCGATGAGGAATCTCTCGAAACCCCATTCGATCCAGTTGTATCGAAAGAGGAATCCTTTGGCGCAGAAACTCCAGTGACTGGCAAAACCAAAATGCAAGCGGCATGGTCGGCAGATAGTGACGACTCTAATTCGACTGCTCAAGTTGCTTCGATGTCCCAGGGACAGATATTTCAACAAATATACCAGCCATGGGAGGGGACTCTAAATCCGAGATGGATGAGGAATTGGGCAATCTTAAGACATCATGTTTTAGGCATCTTCAGAAAAGGGCATCGCCCATGGAATATTCCTACAAAATTATTCATTTTCTTCGTGATTATTGCTTCGATGACCGATGTAGCATTGGCTTTATTATTCGGAATGATAGGTGAGGCGTCCCTCTACGACATTTGGGGTGTAAATCGTGACAACATGTATGGTCATGTAATGGGATTCTTCCCCAGGAATATTCTGTATTACCCCATCGTAGCGGCCTTGCTAGTTGGAGGTATGATTTCGGAAGACAGGGCGCATGGAACCAGTGCAATGTACTTTTCTAGACCGATTAATCGATTCGATTATGCTTCGATGAAATTCCTCTCAGTGGCCCTAATTCTGTTCTTCATTATCGATGGGACCTTAGCGCTTTATTACTTCGCAGACATTTTGGTTATGGGTAAAGGTTGGGCTTGGATAATTGACACATTCCCGATGTTTATTGCAACATTTTTGTGTGGCATCATCTTGTCATTTACCTATACTGCGATTGGACTTTCTCTTTCCAGTATCTCACGAGGTCGATTTTTCCCTGCTATTGGATTGGTAGCGATTTTGATGGGCACCAGAGCGATGGCGTCAATTATTGACGCACTATTTGACAAATCTGTTCTCTACGTAATTTCTCCTTACGACGCTGTTGCACATGTATGTCAGGCATTGATTGGAACAGAGATGACTTATGACCACCCTTGGGTTTGGAGTTTGATTTCGGTAATTGTAATCAATGGCCTAGCAATTTATCTTCTTGCAAATAGAGTATCTTCATTGGAGGTGACTCGAGAATGATGCCCGACATTACACAGCACGGTACTGCTGAAACCAAAGAATGGGAACCGGTAGCTAATACACCAGTGATTTTGTTTGACCGTGTATCCAAAACATATGGGCGAATCAGTGCACTTGGAGGTGTATCTCTGGGGATATCAGGTGGAGTCACCGGTATTCTTGGAATGAATGGGGCGGGTAAATCTACCATGTTCAAACTGATGATGGGTAAGATAAAACCTAGTTCAGGTGCAATCCGATTATTTGGCACGGACCCTTGGAAAAATCCGGCGCCTTATTCTAGGATTGGCTTTGTCCCTGAGCATGAGAAATTGTATGATTGGATGACAGCTCTAGACTTTGTTACAACCTTTGCTAGATTGCATGGTATGACTCGTGATGAAGCAACTAAGGAAGCAGAAAGAGTGCTTTCTTTCGTATCTCTAGATGAAGTGATGCACAAGAGAATTGGGCAATTCTCCAAAGGAATGCGCCAAAGGGTGAAAATTGCACACGCATTGGTCAACGACCCTGAATTGATTATCTTAGATGAGCCGTTACAAGGCTGTGACCCACTTGCAAGGACGACTATCATGAATGTCATCAAAGAACTAGGAGCGATGGGTCGTACGGTTTTGGTATCAAGTCATATCCTTCATGAAATTGAGAGGATTACAGAACAAATTGTTATTCTTCACAGAGGCAGGGTTCTTGCTCTTGGCAATTCTCATGCGATTAGAGAAATGCTTGACCAACACCCTCACAAAATTTTGCTAGATTGTGAAAAGCCTAGAGAACTAGCAAAGAGTATTATCGACATCGATGAAGTTACAGGCATGTCATTTTCAAACCCGGAAAAACTTCTAATTGAAACGAAACATCTTGGGGAAGTGCATCAAAAACTTCCACAACTCATCATAGATAGTGGTGAAAAGGTAACAGGAATCGATAATCCCGACGATGACCTTCAATCAATTCTATTGTATCTCACAGGAGGGTCCATATGAGTAATAAAATGGATACAATCTGGTCTAAACTTGATCGTAAATCAACCGCTATTGCAGAATTTACGATGAGGCAATACAGAACAAGAGTATCGACTTGGGTTGTAATGATCGCATCTGCTGTTGCCATATTCTTGATGTTGCTGTTCTACATAGAGGCGATGAATAGTGAGATTGAAGCAATCGATAATGATGGAGATTCATTTGATTCGGATGGAGATGGTTATCCTGACGGTCAAGAACGAATGCTTGGTACGAACCCAAATTCTGCAGAAGATTTCCCAGAAGGTGTAGAACCAGATCCGCCAGAAAAATGGATCAATGAAGATGACATTGAATGGGGTACATTGGGCGAAGGTGAAAATTATGTCGGCGAGGACAATGACGGCGATTGTAAATCTCGTGAAACAAGTAGTCAAAAAGACAGTAATGATAACGGTATAGAATGTGATATCATTGTTGATATAGATACACTTAATTCAACAATAAATATTGATTCTGACACCAATGTTGATGAGGACCCGGATGAAGAAAAATATGGTAAAGAAGCAGGCCATAGATCGTTCATCCTTGGCATTGGAAAGTTCGGAATAGTCTACTTACTTGGCATATTCTTACCCCTATTCCTAGCGACTGGATTAATCCGTGAAGAGATGAGTGACGGAACTATTCATTACATGCTTGCTAAGCCAATCGCTAGAGGTGAAATTTTGTTATATCGAATGCTAGGATACATAGGAATCACTTGGCCATTCATACTTTCACTCTGCCTTATTCTCTGCCTCATTACTGGCTTTACAGGACCGGGTGATGGCTTCTTTAGATGGGCAGACATTGGAGTATGGATGACTATTGCTTGGGCTGCGATGATGGTATCATTGGTATACGGAACTATATTCTGTGGCTTTGGTATCATTTGGAAAAATGGTGTAATCCTAGCGATTATCTTTGCCGCATGGGAATTAGGAATGGCGTTTGTATCGATATTTTCAGGAGGCGACTCTTCTATTAGATACATGTCAGTAATTGGCTGGGGAATGATAATTGTTGATTCTGGTGTTGCTATTTGCTGGCCAGACAATTGGCAATTAATCGAAGCCGGAATGTGGGGTGGAGGACATGGTGAAGAGAATTGGTTAGGACTAACGGACTATCAGCCATTACCTGGTGCTGAACCACTTAGTGCATTTAGTGGCGGTTCTAACTTAGGCGTAAGCGATTGGATAGCATTCGTCATATCATCAGGAGTATTACTTTTCCAAGGAATCATGGCATGGTTCATTGGTCAATCGATTTTCAAAGGTAAGGAAGTGGATTGATGCCTGCTATGCAGCGATTTACCGGGGACCTTTCGAGTATTTGGAAATTGCAAAACCTA
This sequence comes from Methanobacteriota archaeon, assembly GCA_002689345.1. GTDB lineage: Archaea > Thermoplasmatota > Poseidoniia > Poseidoniales > Poseidoniaceae > MGIIa-K1. The sequence continues at coordinate 16,863 of NZFU01000030.1, forward strand.
CCCCCAATACATCACTTAACTTGGGACTGGTGGTGGTGGCTAGTGATGCTTGATGATGATGATGGCAATCCTGCTGGAAAGCAATTGATGGTATTGTGGTCAACAAAAGATAATCCTCTAGTCGAAGTGAATGGACACCCTTGGAAACCGGTTGGAAGACCTGGTTTTGATGATGATGGGGCTATTGCTATGGATGGCATGATTGCAGCTTGGTGGTATGATGGAAAGAAGATGATTGAACCCCTTATCCTCGAAGAGAGTCGAATTATCGTGGTAGCAGAAGACCACCCAGATTGGCCATATGAGAAAGGAGGAATTGTAGCCACTAGTACAGAAAATGAATTTTCCATGGGACTAAATCCAGAGGAAAATCAATTTTGGCTCCGCTTAGAAACTGAGCATGGAGATTTCGATCTAAAGATGGACCCGTGGAATAATGCGATGTCGAGTTTGAAAGTTGCACAAGCTGAATATGGACTAGGAATGGGATATGGCATTTCAAGATTACATGGTGCACTATGTTCAGGAATGATTGATGGGAAGCAAACTCAGGGGTCTGCGTATTTTCAAAAGGTGTGTGTACAAGCACCATCCCCTCCTTGGTATTGGGGAATGTTACACTTAGATGATGGCTCATATATCGATTGGTTTTTGCCACATATTTCACCTACTATTACATCTAAAGATTCACGACCCTGGAAGAATAGAGACATCACACATCTACCATTATCGATGGGTGGTTTATTTCATGATGTCAGCCGAGAGAGAAGTGAAAAATTTAGTGAAGTGCGTGTTGAAAAATCATGTAATGCAGATGGATTGCCAACATTTCACGTTCACATGTGGAATGGGATAACAGAGATTCGGATTGAGGCAAGGGCTGTAACAAGAGCACATTGGACTTTTGACCAACCTACACGCGGTGGAATGAAATCGCATCTTACCTACA
>NZFU01000031.1 GCA_002689345.1 Methanobacteriota archaeon
CAGAATGCAAAGACCTCGATTGGCAAGGTCTGTGTGCACGTATGCGCACTCCAATTCTCTATGATGGTCGACGGGTACTCGACTTGGGCTCAATGCAAGAGATGGGTTGGAAAGCCAATGCTGTGGGTTCGCCCAACCAATACTGATGGATGTGAAATCATGAAGGCGATTCTAGTGGCAGGCGGCCATGGGTCGCGACTGTATCCGTTCACGCGGTACACCCACAAGACTCTGTTACCACTTCATCGGCGTCCGGTCATCGACTATGCTCTCGCGACCATTCGTCGATCTGGGATTACGGATATCACAATCATTGGAAATCAATTCATTGGCCAAATCGCACAACATGTTGGTACTGGATTGCCTGGTGAAAATATTCACTATGTGATTGAAGAAGAGCCGAAAGGTGTTCATCACGCCCTGAATTTGGCGCGTCCTCATGTAGAAGGGAGCCGAATTTTAGTCTACTTTTCTGATAATATTACAACTATTGAATTCACCGATGCAGTAAGTGAGTTTAGGGCATCTGAAGCCCCACCAGGTTGCCGACTTGTCGGTCGAGATGTAGATGACCCGGAGCGATTCGGTGTCGCAGTATTCGGTGAAAATGGTGAGCTAAGTGATATTGTTGAGAAGCCAGAAAATCCACCTTCCTCTTTTGCAATCGGTGGCATCTACCTATTCGATGAAACATTCTGGTCTCGCTTGGATGCTGCGGTTGAAACGGGTGATGGTGGAGTATCGATTACGGATGTCAATCGAACCTATGTTGCTGAAGGGAGCGCGGAAATAATCGATTGGCCAGATTCGCTTTGGATCGATTGTGGGACGCCTGATGCACTATTGGAAGCGGCGAAGTATGCGGAGTCAGGGAGACTTTCTCCGCAACCATGTAACCTCAGAGATGGCGATTATCTTCCTGAATCCTAAACTGATTTACCAGTGATTGATTCGTAAATTGCTGTAACTCGCTTTGCTAAAATAGGCCAGTCACGTTCCTCCTTGACCCATTTTCGGGCCTGTTTACCTAACTTTTCTCTCATTTGTAAATCTGTAATCGCTAATTCAAGTACATCAGTTAGTGACTCTACGTTGTCTTTTTCAAATAGTAAACCAGTTTCTCCATGATTGACAATTTCTTCGAGAGCTGCGACATTGGATGCGATCACGAGTTTTTCCATAGCCATTGCTTCAAACGGTTTCAATGGACTAACCATCTCAGTTACTGGTTGTGATAGGCGAGGAAATGGAGCGATATCAATCAAGGAATAGTATCTCTCTACATCCTCATGTGGCACCCTACCTGTAAAAATAAAATGTCTTGAAGCCGGGGAATCAGATACTTGATCTTCTAGAGATTCTAATGCTGCACCATCACCGATAATTAGCATGGTGAAATTGAGAATATTTCGATGCTGTAGAATCTCTGCCGCATCTACTAACATGTTTAGCCCTTCATAACCTACTATACTACCAACGTATCCAATAATTACTTGTTCTTGAAGCCCCAATTCTTTTGCTAATTCATTATCCCTTTTTCTTGGAGTAAATCGGTCTACATGCACACCATTGTGAACGAGTGTGATCTTATCGCGTTCAACTCCCCTACGCACCATTTCATCTGCAAGTGCTTGTGTAATACAAATTACTGCAGTTGCATCTTTGGCAGCTTTTGCCTCCATATTTTCGACAAACTTGTATTGTTCACTACCTAGCCAATTAGGTTGCCTAGATGCACGGGTGATTTCCCATAAACCCCTGACTTCGTAAACAGATGGGATGCCAAGTTCTTTTGCCACTAAATTAGCAGCGTGTCCATTCATGTGATTCGATGCGCCGTGCAACACAGAGGGTTTCAAATCTCTAACATATTCATGTAAATTCTCAGCGTAAGTCTGAATGTATTCCCTCAACGGCATATCGCCATATCCCACATCATTAGGGTGTAATCGATGATATGTCACCCCATCTACTTCTGATATTGATGGAATAGTTTTACCATGATGCTTTGTCAAATCAAGTGGGTAGGCAAGACGAGTAATGGCCTGAATATCCCACCCGCTTTGCCTAACCCCACATAGTAGTCCATGTGATCTTGTTGCATAGCCCCCAGATTCATACGGTAGACTGTTATGCAACATGTAGAGAACTCGACCTGAAATTAACTCTTGTTCAGAAAATGTATATGGGGGGGAGAATTTGGGAACAATGACTAATGATTCATCTAATTCTTTTAATCGTAATTTTATTGACTCCATTTTCTTGTTAACTGATGGGTGTTCTTCTGCTTTTTTGAGAAGGTTCAATGATTCTGTGAACTTGCCATCATACATCATTAAACTTGCTAACTTTATCATTAAGTCTGCCTGGTTGAAACCAGCAGCAACTAAACTTTCACCACATTGAAGAGACAGGTTTCCAGCTTTTCGATATTCATAATGAACCTTGAACAACATGTTGAATAGATGGAGAATTTTCCATTGTTCCGATTCTATTTTACCAATATATTCAGAGATTTCTTGGTAATCATCTTCGGGCATATTGCTCGAAGGTAGCCCGTCAATTAATTGTGTGATTTCCAATGGAGTTGATTTTATCGCATCATAGAGGTAAACTTGGTCTGAATGCCATGAATTTCCGGTGGATTTTGCAACTTTTTTAGATATCGCATATGATTCATTATTGTGATCGTTTTCTCCAAGGATTCTACATAAAACACGATTGAATTTTATATCTTCAAAATCATTTACCATCAGACCAAAATGAATCGCAGTATTTACATTCAATTGCTTGTAATGCCGAAATATGATTTTGCACTCGTACGACGAGAATTTGTAGCTTTCAGCATATAGTAACAACAATTTTCCAACTGAATCAGAAATATCCTCATCCTCTAATTTCTCTCTATTCTGTTGGACAATTGACTGGACCATGGTGGTGATTTCCTTTTTACACGTAGAATCGATTATACCTAATTCTGCAATACTGAATGCAAACTTTTCATCGCCCAAATCTATTGAACAAAGTAGTAGGGCGGTAATCAGTCTTGAATCTGATTTCAAATCCAATAATTGGTAGTACTGTTTAGAAATCTCCACCACCTGTTGACAATTGTGAACTTTGATACTTCCACGACAAATTCCGAGTAATAGATTGCGTGCATCTGGAATAGTATGGCTATTGGACGAAAGTATTGAGATTGCGACTTCGAGGTGGTTGAGAGGGGTACCCTCACTGAAAAGATTAGTCGTGAAGTCTCTGATTTGTTGAATATTTGAAGGTCTTACTGTAGCTGATTTGATTGTACTACGGAATTCTTTTGGGATAGATCTGGTGGCATTTCGGATTACTGAATTTCTTTTCATTTTCCATATTGATTTCTTCATGATTTCACCTCCAAATAAATCATCGCCCGTTCATATGCCGTATTGTATTCTGAACAAACTGATTTCCACGTTCTTTCAGAAATTATCCAATCTCTAGCTGCTGATCCTAGGTCTTTAGCAAATTTACTGTGTTCCAAAATTTTCTCTATCGACTCAACCAATTTAGATAGGTCGCCAGGGGGATACAACACCCCAGTTATTCCATCTTCAATTATTTCAGCAAGTGCGGGTAGATTTGACATGACTAGAGGCCTTCCATGATACATCGCTTCAAACGGTTTCAGAGGAGTGACCAAACGCGTTACTCGTGTATCGGGGCGACTGACAACGAATACATCAATCAGTTCATAGAAATGTGAAACTTGATCGTGGGGTACTGGACCCACAATATGCACATGATCTTGTATACCAAGGCTCTCGCAATGAGAATTTAGTTCAGATTGTCCCGGCTCCGATGACAGAATAAGCAATCTCGCATCTACGCCTTTTTTCCTCAATTCAGCAACAGCTGTCGCTGTAAAATCGACACCCTCCAACTCACGGAGACTGCCAATGTATCCTACAACCGGGTGGCTCCCGAGTTCTGCTTTCACCTTGGAAAGTAATTCTGGAGCATTAGAAGATGGTTTTTCGTGACTGACTGCATTTGGGACGACTGAGATTCGTTCGGGAGAAACACCCCTCGAAATGGCTTCCATTCGAAGGGTCTCGCTGATACAAACTACCGCATCTGCACTTCGCAAGACCTTAGTTTCCATTCTACGGAAACGGCGATGTGCTAAGCCACCAGCACGCCACCTTCCACTGGCTACCGCTGATTCCTCCCACATACCCCTCATTTCATACACAAAGGGTAGCTTTAGATTTCGTGCGGCTCGCATCGCGGGAATGCCAACCCTGTAAGGTACATGTGCATGAATAATTTCAGCATTCTCAGTTTTGGCAACCTCTAGAATCCGTGCTGTGAAATGTTTGAAGAGAATTTTCTCCTCCACCCATGACCAGCCGGGGCGAAGAGGTTTGAGGATGAAATGAAGAATACGTCGCCACAAAGGCTTGGCTGAGAATCCAGAACTCCCTGCAATGCGATCTCGACCTCGCGATGCGGACCATTTCATCCCCATACCTGAAACCGATTTCATTCTGGCAGGGTGAAGGCAGCGATGATAGGTGATATCGTCTATTTGACTGGGCTTTACCATACTTTCTCGATCAGGATACCAGGGGGAGGTCAGTCCAATGGGTTCAACGTCATTGAAGGTCATTTGTGCGGTCATAATATTGTGCGTACGGACTGCATAGCCATTCACATCAGGAGGGCCGTTTGCCAATACATGCAATATTCGCATCGCTAATCCTCTGAAATTACATGTTCAATAATATCAGCAATACGTCCAGCTGTATGACCATCCCAAAGCTCTGGTATTCTTCCAGCTTTTCCACCATGTAAGAGGATTTCATTTGCGGCATCCAAGATGGTCTGAGTGGAGTTGCCAACAATTGTGTTGGTACCTTCCGTAACTGTGATTGGGCGCTCTGTATTCTCTCTGAGGGTTAAACATGGGATACCAAGGGCTGTAGTTTCTTCCTGAAGCCCTCCGGAATCCGTAAGAACCAATTTTGATTCTGCCATTAGGGCAACAAAATCGAGATACCCTGCTGGCCCTGTCAACACAATATTGGGGATTGCCTCTAGGCGCCCCATCAGCTCAAATTGTTCAGCACGAGCGCGCGTTCTTGGATGAAGTGGGAATACTAACGGTATTTTCTCTCCAATTTCCTCTAAAGCATCTAGTATCCGCATGAATGCTTCTTTGTCATCAACATTGCTGGGTCGATGCAATGTCAGTACACCGTAGGACCCTTTCTTGATTTTCAAATCGGTATGAATTGTACTTGATTTAGCTCGTTCCAGATTATTCAATAAAGAATCGATCATGATGTTGCCTACAAACTTGATTCTCTCTTCTGAAACTCCTTCCTTGCGTAAATTCTCGTCTCCATCTGGAGATGGTGTGAGTAGTAAATCGGCAATCGCATCAGTTACCAGACGATTAATTTCCTCAGGCATCTCGCGATCAAATGATCGGAGGCCTGCTTCTACATGCGCACAGGGAATCCATTCCTTCGCACAGACCATGGTGCATGCAACCGTAGAATTGACATCGCCGACAACTACAACCATGCTCGGCTTGTGCTCATTACATACCTGCTCAAATTCCACCATAACTTTTGCAGTCTGCGTCGCATGTGTACCACTACCGATTCCCAGGTAGATATCGGGTTGAGGCATCCCTAAGTCATCAAAGAAAACCTTTGACATATTCTCGTCATAATGCTGTCCTGTATGTAGCAGGATTTGTGAAACACCTCTACGTTTTAACTCAGCATGAATAGGGGCGATTTTCATGAAATTCGGTCGTGCTCCAACAACTAGTATTACAGGTCCTGTCATTTTTTATCCTCCAACAATTTGGTATAAATTTCGGTAAGACGCGACGAAATCACATCCCATGAATGTGTTTCTGAAACCCACTTTCGGGCTTGTGAGCCAATGTTTTCTCTGAGTTCAGAATCTATGATTGCTTCTTTTAACTTGACTGCGAGGTGGGATGCATCGTCTTTACGATGTAGCAACCCAGTAACGCCATCATCAACAATTTCGGAAAGCGCTTGAACATCTGATGTGACCAATACTTTTCCTGTTGCCATTGCCTCGAATGGTTTCAATGGAGAAACCAATTCACATACGCGCAGGCCAAGTCGTGGAAGTGCGACGATATCAATTAGTGAATAATATCGATCTACTTCGTCATAACCTACCCGGCCAGTAAATGTCACAATATCGTCTACTGCTAAAAATCGTGACATCCTCCATAGTTTTTCATGTATCAAGCCGTCTCCAACCAGTAGTACACGGAAAACATCGCCCAATTCACGCTTAAGTTCAGATGTTGCTTCCAATAATAATTCAATTCCTTCATATTCTACAAATGAGCCGATATATCCAATAACAATTTTATTCTCAAAATCTAGTTGTTGTTCCAATTCCTTATCGCGCTCGACACGATTAAATCGCTCAGGGTCGACTGCGTTAGGGAGAACCGAGATCTTGTTTTCTTCGATCCCATTTTCGATTAATATTCCCTTTAGAGCCTGGGTGATAGTGAATACATGATCTGAATTTCTTGCTGCCTCAATTTCAAATCGTTCTGATAAGGTATAGTGATCTGATTTTTCATATCCTAATCGTTTTGTTGCCTGAGTTAGATGCCATAGACCACGGATTTCGTATATCGAAGGCACACCCAAGCGTTTAGCCGCTTCAGCACCAGCTAAACCCACAACAAAATTTGATGCTGAGTGTATGATTGAGGGTTTGGTCTCCTGGGCTTTTTTCATAATCGCCCTAACCGCATTTTCTTGATAGCTTTCTAAGGAACTGAAATTGAAGACCTCGGTATAAGGTATCAGATTAGTTGGGTTGGAAGAGGATGGGTTGAACAGATAGGGTGTTCCATCAATTGTTTCTTCATCTTGAACTGATGAACCTGAGAAATCATTTCGATCTAATGGATAGCCATGGCGAAGATGAACTCGTATATCCCACCCAGATTTGCGAACTGCGCTAACTAATCCATGTGTTCTGATTGAGTAACCTGATGTCGAATGTGGCATACTTTGTGCAGCGTGGTAAAATATCGAATCTTTAGTAGGCATGATTTTTTTCTTTGCAGGATAATTACACTTGAGGCCTGATTTGAGTAAACGGGATGCTGTGTTGAATCTCTTGCTTTGTTCTCGACGCCATTCATCACGAGGCATTCGCTTTAGTAATTCCATTGGCCTCGAGAAATTCCCATTTCTCCCATGCAGTTGGATTAGTGTTCGATAGGCTCGAGAATCTTCAACTTCATTTGCCCACCTCTCACCATAGTCAATTGCCAGAACATCATTTCTTTGCGATAAGGCACGAGTTGATGCGACAAACACATTCCGAATAGATGGGCGATATTCACCTACACGAAGCATGTGATTCATCACACGGTTCAGGGCATCGAGTAAGTCCTCATTTGTGATCCCAAATGATCCATCTAAAATTAAGTCGCGGGTCGCATTGACTGAGGGGCTATGTCTCCGAACAGCAAGGAGTATCTCTTCTACAAGCAAATCGGGCTTCTGTTGATGGCCACTTTCTGGTAACAAATCGGGAGTAATAAGAAGACTTGATGCAAAGAGTTCCGATGTTTCACTACCGCCACTTTGTTCTTCAACGAAATGATGGATTTTTACCTTCTTTCCCCCAAGCTGTCGCTGTATTTTCCTAAGGGGCCAAGTTAGGCTTCTACCTAATCGATAACTGATTGAATTTGATATTGCTTCAAGTTCATCAAGAGCAGATTTTTCTCGGGCGGTCAGTGTCCCTATCCAGCGTCTTTGCCTTTCAAATTCAGTTTTTAGATATTCAATCTGAGCTAAAGAAAACTGGAGATGTTCTCCTTCATCTGAAGTGAGAATTTCGGGTACCTGAGAATCCTCGGCCATCTAGTTCGACTCCTTCTCTGACTGATATCTCTCAATTGCAGATTCAATATCTCCGGCAGTCTCAAACCTTCCAGATTCAATATAGTAAACATGATCGCATAATTCACGCAGCAAATTCGCAGAATGCGATACGATGACAACCGTAGCGTCTCCCTTGACCATCTCTTCAATTCTAGCTCTAGATCTCTTTCTGAAATCATGATCTCCAACACTCATGACTTCATCGAGTAACAGGATGTTTGGTTCCATGTGAGAAACTATCGAGAATCCTAACCGGGCACGCATCCCTGATGAATAGGTGCGAAGAGGTTCGTCGATGAAATTCTCAATGCCTGAAAATTCAATAATCGATTGAGCCATCTCCGTCATCTGTTTGTGGTCAAATCCAAAGATGCTGCCAGTGAGCATGATATTCTCACGACCCGTCAATTCTCGGTTGAAACCGGTACCAACACCTGCGAGGAGTGTAATCCTACCACGGGTTCGAACCGTGCCTTCATCAGGCGCATAGATTCCAGCGATGACTCGAAGTAATGTACTCTTTCCGGAACCATTCGGACCCATGATACCGATGACCTCTCCTCGATTTACGGTCAAATCGAGATCGGCAACGGCTCTATGCCAGGATGCAGCATCACGAGTTTTTCTGAAGCGGCCCGTGAGAACTTCACGCAATAGACCGCCGCCTGATTTTTGCTTTGGATAATCGAGGCTGACTCCTTCGAGTTGAATGGCAATATCCGTCATAAATTCTTCACCGCCTTGCGTTCCCTACGCATGAAGAACATCGAACCGAGGAGGAAAATTAGAACCGTTGATGAAATCGTTACCGCAAGATGTGTACTGGAGATCCCAAGAGGTTCACCAGTGAAAGCACAACGGAGCATTGTGAGATAAGTAGCGAGAGGATTAGCATAGAGGTATATGTCCACATATTCGGCGGGAACTCGCTTTCCAGTTATCATATCCAAGTTGTAGAAAACGGGAGTTAGGTAGAAACCGATTCGTAAGGCGACAGATACAATATGTTCCATATCTCGAACTTTTGTTTGGATGATACTCGTAAAAAATGCAATGCCTACTGCCAACATTCCAATGAGAATGACAGCTATGGGGAAATACACAAGTTGCTGAGTTGGCATCAGGTCATAATGATACAATAGAGGAATCAGGACAATCATACTGAGTAACATCTGAACCAATTGAAACCCCGATTGTGAAAATAAGAACACCTCTCTTGGAAAATAAATTCGTTGTATGAGGCCGGAGTTTCTCTGCAGGGCTGTAGTTCCTCGAGTCAAAGTACGAGAGAAAAATGTCCACCCCAATATACCGACGAGGATATTGAATGGTCGGTAAGGATCGGTGCTATCGGAAAGAATAGCAAATAGGATGTAGAAAGTAACTGTTAATGCTAGTGGTTCAGCAATCGACCAACCCCAACCAATGATTGAACCATGATAGCGAGTCTTCAAATCTCGAGAAATAAAATGACGAACAAGTTGACGATATTCACGAAGGTTATGGAACATTTTGAATGGGGCTGAGAGTGTCGGTGTTTCAGCGTGCAACTCTAGCACACTGTCCTCATCTCGGCCCATACTTGTCCACGGCGCATCAACGACTCTTCAATACAACCGGTCTTAGTATGCCTCAAGTATCCATTGTTCAAGACGGCCCGTAGGGCCGAAAGGAATCTATTCTTCATCGGGCAGACTGATAACGTGTGGTTGGGTCGGCGAATTGTATGAAGGTCGGTATTATCGGGGCTGGAATCGTTGGCGGTGCCATCGAGCATTGGTTTGCCGATGCCCATGACTTGTTCATTCATGATCCGGTTCGTGGAACCACTTTGACAGATGTAACCGATTATGTGGATATGGCGTATATCGCCGTCCCGACACCCATGTCTGATGATGGTTCCTGCAACCTATCAATCGTCGAATCTGTTCTCGATGATTTACCCGATGGGTTCACTGCGGTGATCAAGAGTACTGTGGTACCTGGAACGGCCCAGAGGTACCATGAACAATACTCCAATCTAAAGATAGCATACAGTCCTGAATTTCTTGTAGAGAGGCAACACTTGGAGGACTTCGGTAACCAAGATATTCTCGTCTGTGGTACCTACCACGCTGAAGTTGCTGAGCGGATGTTTCAACAACATCGAGAAGCGGGTGTTTTGAA
>NZFU01000032.1 GCA_002689345.1 Methanobacteriota archaeon
ACATCGGTGTCGTCCAATTTAGATACATATCACACACTCTAACTCAGATTGAATGACATTCCTTCTTTGCCTACTTTCCAACCTAATTCAGTAACTGGTGTTTCATCTCGGCACAACGGGTTGGTGTGATTTAGATGGATGAAGATTACTTCTCCATCACCTTCTCTTCTTTCCCCTAACATCTGTAGAGTTTGTTCTACAGGAGGATGAGGGACATCATCCTGGTTTCGATGCTTTAATTCATCAGAACTAAAGAATGTTCCATCGATTAATGCAATATCAATCTCAAGATGGTTTAGCCATGCACGTAAATCATGCTCTCTCAATGTTTCTTGCCATGTATCATGGTCTGGCAAAAACAGTAAGGTCTTCTCGGCCTTGATAAGATAGGCATGCATGTCTGATAATTCTGCCCGATGTGGGACTTTTATTGCTTCAACGCTTACTCCGGGCAGTTGAACAAATGGAGCGGTTCTAGGTGAAAACACTCCATGTGAGAGCAATATTGACCAATGCGGTGTTCTCTCGATTAGATCTAACATCATCTTTGAACAATGAAGAGAAATACCCTGTGCATTCATCGTTTCTTTACCAAACAATCCCAATCCATCAACATGTCCGAAATGAGCATGTGTGAGGAATAGCGAATCTACTGTATTGGTATTCCAAATGCGCAATTGTTCTCCAAGGTTTCTTGTGGCCTCGAAAAGATGTCTTCCTCCTTCAGAATCGATTAGGCCGATGGAAACTGGATATCTTTGCTGTAAATCTATACAACAATTACAGCCAACTTGAGGCACACCTCCATCCTGAGCAGTGCCCAGTAAGGTTACAGTGACCATAAATTTCCCTCAGTTAGATTGGTTGACTTATTACTGAACTTTCTGCCAATCAGTTCCATTCCACCACAAGGTGCTTGAATCTGTCATTGAACGCCAGGTATTTCCATTAGCATCAGTCCACTGCTGAACTACCGTTGGTTCTGCTACTGGCTGTGGCGTTACTGCCTGATTTCCTGCAAGTTCACCAATATTTGGTGATGCTGCTTGTTGTTGTGCATAGAGGCCTGTGTTTACAGCTGTAGAAGCCTGTGCTTGCTGAGAGTATAATCCCTGACCTACTGGCATTGCATTCATATTAGGCATCTCAGGGATTGATTGATGTTCAGCCCATTCCTTATCATCATCTGATTCCATTCGACGCATTATCAGTAATCCAACTACTATAGCGATCAATAGTACACCCACTCCAATTCCACCGTATGTGAGAATACTACTTCCTGATGATTCAATAATCACTGCTTCGCAACCATCTTCTTTTTCCACTCCAGGAACATCTGGACATTTGTCAGAATTTCTGCCATTAGGATTGTCTCCAAAGCCATCACCATCGGTATCATTCCATTGTGTTGATTCGTTCGCAAATGCATCTATGGTATCCGCCCATCCATCACCATCTGTGTCCAAGCATCCCATGACTCCACCTTGGAAGGAATTCCATAATTTGTCGAATCCTGCTTCGTTAACGCATGAATCAGGATTAGTGCCTTCTGGATTGTCACCGTATCCATCTCCGTCTGAATCTGCCCATTGTGTAGAATCTTTTGGTCTCCAATCAGAGCCTTCATCTGGGTCTCCCCAACCATCTCCGTCAAAGTCAGGACAGCCGACAACATCTAATTCAGAATAACCTTCAACATCAGGGCAGTCATCATTTCCATCTGCTATTTCATCACCATCTGAATCAAGGTAGTTATCAGGGTCTGCAGGGAAAGCATCCATGAAATCAGCCCAGCCATCTGAATCACCGTCTGGGCAACCGAAAATATCATCTTGCCAAGAATCTCCAGGCAGTGTTGGACATGCATCTTGATCTCTAGCATACTGGTAATATTCCCCAGGCCAATTTTCACCTCTATCTATCCAAGAAAGATTTGCATAATTATCGCCAAATTCATCCTCATCCCAATCAGACCATTGTGTTTCATCAAATGGGAAGGCATCAGCTCCATCTGCAATACTCCATGTGTCATCTTCATTAGAATAGCCATCGCCATCTGGATCTGGACAACCATATCTATCAAGTGTTGATGTTCCTTCGTCGATTACACAGGAATCAGGAGTATTTCCATCTGGATTATCACCATATGTATCACCGTCATAATCTCTCCACTGGGTCTTATCATCAGGCAGATCATCATCCGAATTAGCATAACCATCACCATCATCATCAGGACATGCAATCAATCCATTCATTGATGAATTTCCATGTTCGTCAACACAACTATCCTCAAAATCAGCCCAGCCATCATCATCACTATCTGGGCAACCGATATAATTGCCTAGACTAGAGCTTCCTGCGACTTTAATACAGTCATCTTGAGAATCAGTATAATTGTCTCCATCGTCATTATCATCTTCGTCAGCATCTCTGCATCCATCTTGGTCGACATCATTTGTGGTATCTGAGATCCACCAATTTCGAGGAGCTGTGTATGAACTTAAGCAACCATCGTCATCATCATCAATGCCATCGTTGTCATCATCATCATCTTCACTGGAATCTTTACATCCATCATTATCGAAATCAGTTGTTGAATCACTAGTCCAGTTCCAAGCACCTCCGCGCGGACAATCGTCTCCAGAATAATCAGTAATTCCATCGTTGTCGTCATCATAGTCACACTCGTCACCATCACCATCGAGATCGCTGTCAACTTGAAGTGGATTATTGGTATTTGGACAATTGTCGGTTAGGTCGTTCACGCCATCATTATCGCTGTCAGCATTGTTCACAGGGTCTAGTGACCAGATTACTAGATCGACGCCTCCTGAACTGGTAACCGACTGAGTTCCCTTGTTTATAGTGCCCTGGAAAGCACCAAAGGCTGCTGGATGATCAGTCATATTTACAGAAATATCTCCCAATACATCATCTGCAGTACTACCAAGGTTTTCCACCCAATCCCAATTTCCATTACTATCTAATTGGGCCATGAAGAAGTCTGCTCCTCCATTTGTATTTCCAACATGAATGCCGAAATCAGTAGGAACTGCAATCATTCCACCAGCAATAAGATCTCCATTGGAAGTTTCTTCAACAGCATAAATCCATTGCGTGCCACTACTGGCTCCTGCACTTGTTGCCCATGCAGAAGATCCAGATTTTAGAATCTTGACTACGAAACCATCGCCCTGGCCTTTGTCAGTAAGCGTATTTTGGTTACCTGCATCCAAAGAACCCAGGAATACTCCTGACACTACAACATCATCATTTTGAGTAACTATCATGTCCTCGGCTATATTTAGTTCACCGGCTGCACTAGCAAGACCTATTACATCTTGAACTACACCTGTTGAACTCCACTTTACAATAACAGCATCTTGCTGACTCACAGCTTGATGTGATTTTGCATTTGCAGTGAAAGTGCCACTTGTAACTCCTACCTGCCAAATATTACCCATTGAATCTAAATCGATCATTCCTCCAATATCAGTGCCGATCCCACCAGCAGTGGATACCCAATTTAGAGTGCCTGACATTCTATCCAAATCTGCAAGGAAAAATTCGTAATCGGAATTATTTTTTGAGATCCCACCAAAATCAGTAACTCCTCTATGGTACCCTGAAACATACAAACTGCCAGAGAACGATTCGGCCAAACCTTCTACTTGACTCAGATTAGCACTAGTGCCTCCTGAGACATAAGGTGAGACAAACATTGTAGCCCAAACCCACTGTCCAGTAGGGTCGATTTTTGCAATGAAGCCATCCCCATATGCATTTTGACTGCTCAACAGTATTGGTCCGAATGAAACATCTCCAAAGATTTGACCACCAACATAGATATCACCTGCTACAGAAGCTGTCATGGAATTAATAATAGTCAGACCTTGTGTTGCATCTGGCTTAATGGCCCACTGCCAGACACCTTGGTCATCAATTGAGGCAACATAAGAGTCGGCACCCATTTGGGTATTGTAAACTGAAGTTGCTTGAAGTTGGAATGAGCCAAAGGTCATGTCGCCTCTAGTATCGCCTGCTACGACCCATCCACCTGGAACTGCCTCAATGTGATTTGAATCATTGAAATGACCAGAAGCGGATGCTGTCTGAATCAATAATTCTGGTTCAGAATCAGCAAAAAACATTGATTTTGCATCATCAAGTTCTACAGTAGGAGAAACAGGAATAATACTTGTAACAAGAATTGTAATTATTGCCAGGCTTAGTATTGCACGGGTGCGCATGACCTTTGGTCATGAGCAAGGGTGATGAATCCTTTGTTCAACAGTTTAGGTGAAGTGTGCTTGAGACACCTTCTAAAATCCAGGTTTGACCCAATGCATTAATTCCTTTGTGAGCAGGTACTAACACATCATACGTCTTTAGATTAACAGTCTCATTATCAAATTTCCACCAACGCAATAAATCTCCCATTCCATCCGAATGTGAACGTCTTTCTGAAAGTATATCGGAAAAATCAGGTTCTTCTACGATTGGTAATGATTCTTGATTCAAAAAAGGAGCCCTCTCTAGTAATTCAACTTCAGCAATTAAATGAAGTCCTCCACAATTCAGTACCCATCGCGAAATTTCATCTTCGCCCGGCCCCTTTAGTAATCCAGTCACATTGTGTAATCTTGCAGGAATTAAAACTGGTTTTGCCATAGATACATCCAACCCATTTTCATCTAAACTAGAGAAATCATTGCATGGCTTAAGAGTAAAAGGACCGTTACCTGAGAATAGTTCTGGTTCGGATTCAATGATTTGCTCTGTGTCTTCGTCAATTATTAGTAAGCGACCATCAATTACTGCATATCCAATGAAAGCTGCAATATCTCTCAACTTCCAAATAGTCAAATTTCTACCCGAACGTGAGGGCATTTGTTCGACATCAAATGTGATCTTTCTTTCAGCAATAATCAGATGTTCTCCTCTTGGAGCATCAAAAAACCATGTTTCAATTCCAGCTAAATCTAATGGGGCAAACCCTTGTCCTGAAGTCCACAGTTCCATTCCTTCCTTCATACCAAGATTGGAATGTTCTGGAGTGACATCATACAACCTGCCAAGCCAAGATATTACTCCGGGGGGAGTAATTGGAGGTGAATTGGTGTCAATGCTGACGCCTAATCTCCTCAAAACTGCGACCATGTCAAGGCCCATGGCCTCTCCAAAGTACCGACGCCTTTAGTTTCACTCTAGATTGCTACTTAGCGTAAGTAAATCTGATTCACCAGCATCAATGACTGTTACAGTCGAGACACTAAATGGCTTACCAGATGCAACACCAAGGTCACGGTTGACCAATACTGACCTGTGCATAGTGACTTCCGGGTGCTTTGCAGCAAGGTCGTCGATATACTCCTGTGGGCAGTTAGCTGCTAAAACGATACACTTGGCATCTCCTTTAGCGCATGCATCAATCGCTTGGCGTTGACCAAACAATAGCTTACCTGTTGTACTTGCAATCTTCAATTGTCTACTTATATCCATATTTTCATTCCTCCACAATTTTGCTTCTCAATGTTGAATTTCACTCTGGGATGTAATACAATTCCACAGAACCTGTTCCTAGGCTGATCGGTTGACCAACGATAATGTTCTCTGCAACACCTGTTAGGTTATCTCTTTCACCGATAATACCTGCCTTTAGTAGGTGGTTAACAGTAACTTCGAACGCTGCACGAGCAAGGATTGAGTGCTTGGTACCGGATACACCGTGGCGACCGATTGCACGAACTTCTCCTTCGCTAGTCATTACATCCGCAACCATCAGTAAGTGGCGTACGTCGACTTCTAGACGAGCACCGTCTAGTGTAGCCTGCAATTCATTTACGATTGCTTGACGAGCAGCCTCAATACCTAGGTATTGGTAAATTTCGATAATATTGTTTGTATATGTTCGAGATCTGTCGATTCCTTCCATGTCAGAAATTCTTGAAAGGTTGCTTCCAATAGTCGACAAGTAATACTCGCCAGTTTTGTCATCTAACTGCACGTTAGCACGCTCGATGTTTGGAACTCCCTTCAAACGCATATCACGAATCTTATCTTCTAATTGAAGAAGTTCGGTATATGATGGCGGATTCTCTGCCAATGTCTTCATGTCTTCTTCGGTTTGGATACCTGGAATCAATGTTAATGTTGATGGGTTCTTTTCCTTATCAGCTTCAACATACAAACGAAGTGCACGTTCTAGTTTGTCCTTTACTTCAGCAGGAGTCATTCCTTTTTGCTTCAAGTTACCCTTCTTCAATTTCAAAACAAGACGACGCTGTGCAACGTCTGTATCGATATCTGCAATATTCACTGTAGTTGTGATTTCAATCGCTGCAGCCAATTTCTTAGCAGCATCAGCTGATGTACTCTTATCTCCATCAAGACGAATTGTCATTGTTGGGGTATTAGGTACCTTACGAGCATCTACAATCTCAATAATACGAGGAAGACCTTGTGTTACGTTAACTGTTGCAACACCCGCATAGTGGAAAGTACGCATAGTCATCTGAGTACCTGGTTCTCCAATAGATTGTGCTGTAATGATTCCGGCTGCCTCATATGGGTCGATCATAGCCCTGCTTTGAGCCTTATATGCCTCATCAACCAATGATTCAGCCTGCTTCTTGGTCAACTTAGACTTGTCACGGTTGTGGACTGCTTCAGTCAAATCATGAATTGTTTGCTGAGAGAATTTTGCTCCTGCGCTTTCTGCTGCTGCTTCAATAGATTTGAACACAGGGTCTTCAGCAAGTTCATCAACATATGATGCCAGTTTGAATTCTGGATCATAAGATTCCAATTCCTGAATAGTTTTAGCAGTACGGCGGCGACGAGTTCCACGACGTAGTCGTACAGAAGTTGTAGCCGAATTATCACTGGTTGAATCCCTACTTGGGGATGCTGCACCGGTAATTATCCCATGGATTTTAGCTGCAGTATCAGAGTCTGTTTCACAGAACTGTGCTATTTCTTGCGCAGTCAATACCTTGACGTCGTCCCACTTTCGGTCATCTGCCAACTTGTGAGCAAACTCTTCGGGTACTAGCATATCCATTAGCTTCTTCTTGGTTGCACTCTTTACTACCATCAGATTTCACCTCCTGCTGCTGCCTCAGAATCACCATCATCGTGTCCAAGGTCGAATATCTTGTCCTCGCTGTCACGGTAATCTTCATCTTTGGTCTTTGTTGGACCATCGGTTCCTAGTGCTTCATCAACAACTACATCGATATTGAAAGGCTTACCGTGCACTCCACGGCTAGGATCAATTCCATCTTCACCATAGGAGAATTGTATAATTCTGTCTGCAGTGTTCCTAACTGACAAATTCTCATCATCGAATACTTTCAAATCATCCATTGCGTTAATCAATCGGCGCTGCATGTATCCGGACTTACTAGTACGGACCGCTGTATCGACAAGAGATTCTCTTCCCGAAACTGATAGCATGAAGAATTCTGTTGGTTCAAGACCACGCTTGAATGAGGAAGAAATGAATCCTTTCTCAGGAGCACCTAGTCCACCACGCTTGAAGTGAGGCAGAACACGTTGATGGTATCCACGCTCTAAGCGTGCACCACGAACCTTTGCCTGACCGATACTTCCAGCCATCATTGTTAGGTTATCCATTGAACCTCTTGCTCCAGAAATTGCCATTCCAACAGCAGCGTTAGAGTTACCACTTTGGTTGAGTTCTTCTTTAGCAACGTCACCAGCAGCTTGCTTACCAAGGTCTAGAATGACCATGATATTCTCTTCAAGTGTCTCCTTAGGTGTTCTTCCAGGTCGTGTTTCATAACCACGTCCATCCTTTCCAAACTTATCTAATTCAGATTGTACTTCAGCACGAGCTTCTGCGTTGTGGCGCTCGATTTCACTAAGAGCATTTGCCGAAAGATCTTCGTCATCAATTCCAGTGGTGAAACCTAGTGAGGTACAAGCACCAATAGATAGGCGAGTAAATTCATCAAGGAATTTTGCACCTTCGGTTGGACCATTGGTTTGAACAATTGCATCCAGTAGACGACCGTCTTCAGCACCGATAGCACGCTTGTCCAGAGTTCCGGAAACCATTCCTTTCTTGACAACAACATCGTCATTTGAACGGCTTCTAAATCGGAGGTGTATATTTTCAGGAATAATTACTGAAATCAAATCTTCTCCATTGAAGTATTCTCCCATTGGTCCTTTGTGGATCTTAGGTAACTTACCAGTGTAACCAATATTACCTAACATTTCCAAACCATGACGCTTAGAAATTTTCGGATTCTGATTAGACAATAGGTAAGCTCCAGAAATGTGGTCGTGGATTCCTCCAATAACTGCACCACCATAACGTGGAGTCAAGATGTGTTCTTGAACACGCATCAGAATCTTAGCCTCTGCACGTGCTTCTTCACCTTGAATAACGTGTAGGTTCATCTCGTCACCATCGAAATCTGCATTGTAAGGAGTACATACTGCCAGATTGAATCTGAATGTGTGTCCTTCCATAACACGAACTTCGTGTACCATCATCGACATTCTGTGCAATGAAGGTTGTCGATTGAAGATTGCAACATCTCCATCGATTAAGTGACGCTCTACTAACAAACCAGGCTTTGGATTGCCATTGATATCGACTGTGGAAAGGCGATCCTCTACACGAGTTCTCTCTCCCCATTCATTATCTGGGCTACCACAGTGAGGACATGCAACATCTAGATTCTCAGGGTATGGAGTATCTGGGTTTGCAAGTTCAAACTTCCAGCGGTGGTGTAGAACTGCACGAGGGTCATCCTCAGGAAGAGGGTTTCCATCAATGTCTTCACCACGTAGGTTAGCGATTGTAGCTGCTTCATCAATAGCATAAGTTACCAATTCTTCTCCACCAGCAACCGCTTCTTCTCGAGTAACGAATTTCTTTACAACAAGTCCAGGCAAGAAGTTTGGAGCAGGTAGAACCTGATGTAGGTCGAACCTTGTAGTGGTCTCTTCCATACACTCAGGGTTATGGCATCGGAAACCAGCATTGATTAGACGGCTTCTCTGATTAATTCTGACTCTGCGCTTGTCCCCACGAATAACGTAGTTTACACCAGGGTGAACATCAGGACCACGAAGAATCATCTGACGCATCTGTTCACGGTTACGGGTTGTAACACGAATAGGTACGGTGAGTTCCTTAGCGATCTTTGTTGGCACACCAACTTCATTCACTCCAAGATAAGGGTCAGGAGAGATAACAGATCTCGCACAGAAGTTGACACGCTTTCCAGATAGGTTAGAACGGAAACGTCCTTCCTTACCCTTTAGACGCTGAGTTAGAGTCTTTAGAGTTCTACCAGAGCGGTGTCGTGCCGGCGGAATTCCACTGGTTTGGTTATCGAAGTATGTTGTAACGTGGTATTGTAGAAGTTCCCAGAGGTCTTCAACAATCAACTGAGGAGCACCAGAGTCACGGTTTTCACGTAGCCTCTGGTTAATTCTTAGAACGTCGACTAACTTGTGTGTCAGGTCGTCTTCAGAACGGTCTCCTGAATCAAGAGTAATGGAAGGCCTAACAGTAATAGGAGGCACTGGAAGTACTTTCAGAATAATCCATTCCGGACGGTTTTCCCTGTGCATACCTAAGAATATCAGGTGTTCCTGTGGTATTCCCTGAAGCCATTCACGGATATCACGAGCGTTTAGTTTTCTCTCAGTAGCTTTTCCGCCACCTTGAGCCGCAATATTTTCCTTGAAGGTTGTAGGCTTGTCTAGTACAATCTTTCCTTGTTGGGATTTACAGTGCATACAGATAGTTCTCTTTGCTTCAGAAGTTTTCTTCTCAATCTCTTTGATAATCTTAGAGAATTCAGTAGAACCTACACCGTGCTTTGTAATCAAATCACGGACACGTGCTCTATAGAAATCCTGCTCAGAAAGTTCAGGGTTAGAGGGGTGAGTTCCATCTGCATCGTGAAGCAGAATCTTACTGCAAGAGTTGCAAGTAGCTTTCAATGCAGTCTTGATCAAGTTAACGAATCCAATGTGAATTACCGGTAATTCTAGTTGGATGTGTCCAAAGTGACCAGGGCTTTCGTCATACTTACAATTGTCAGTAGGACATAGCAATCCTGGTTCGATAACACCCATGTGAGGGTCCATCAAACCTTGACGGTAAGCGTGTCCATCATCCTTGTATGTATCTGCAGTCTTAACCTCAACAGATGACATCTTACGAATTTCTGTTGGGTCCATTAATCCGAAGCGGATACTAGCGATTCGCTTTGGAATCATTGTTGTGCTATTTCGACTCATCTGCGGTCCTCCAGTTCTAAGCGCATTGCCACTCCGAGACTCTTCATCTCATCCAGTAGCAACTTGAATGCGTATGAGGTTTGTACCTTGTACACCTCAGCCCCATCACCATGAATTGGTGATACGTATGTGCGTCGTTTCGGATCAAACCAAGCGACGTGACCAGATTGAGCACATACGAATAGATCAATACCATCAGATTCGTCTAGAAGACGATCCTTGATGACCATTGAAGCTCCGTGAGCAATCAAACAATCACGCTCCATTTCTCCGAATCTCAGACCACCTTGTCGAGCACGCCCTTCGGTCGGCTGACGAGTAAGAATCTGAACACGTCCACGGCTACGAGCGTGAATCTTTCCAGATACCATGTGGTGTAATTTCTGATAATAGATACAACCAACGAAGATTTCTGCAGGATAGGTTTCTCCTGTCTCTCCGTTAACCATTACTTCGCGACCGGTGTGGTCGTAACCATTTCGAACTAGGCTGTCACGTAGACTACCTTCTTTCTCTCCACGGAAAGCTGTTCCATCGATTCTGCGTCCTTCGAGAGAACCAACCTTTCCACCAATCATTTCCAGAACGTGTGCAACGGTCATTCGAGATGGAATAGCGTGCGGGTTGATAATTAGGTCTGGGACAATTCCATCACGGGTGAATGGCATATCTTCAGCATCTACTAGGCGTCCGATAACTCCCTTCTGTCCGTGTCGAGATGCAAATTTATCTCCAACTTCAGGAACCTTGTGAGAGCGGACCATACAGCGTACTAGACGTCCAGAATCTAGAGATTCTGTAACATATACATTGTCGACCCATCCCTTCTCACCATGGCGTATAGGCATAGATGATTCACGGCGTTCTTGTGCTTGTAGGAATGCTCCTGCTCCAGTTTCCTCTAAGAAACGAGGAGGACTTGTTTTACCAACAAGTACATCTCCGCCTTCCAGATACTTCTCTGGATGAGGTAGACCGTCTCCTTCTAAGTGATCATAGGAACCTACTGGTTTCAATCCTTTGACTTCTTCAAGACCAGTTCCTGGAATTTCGATTTCTTCAACTTGACCACCAGGGAAACGGCGGCGTTCTGCATTGTAAGTACGGTTGAAAGTAGAGCGACCAAGTGCACGTTGTACGCTTGATCTGTTCAGAATTACAGCGTCCTGCATGTTATATCCATGCAGACTCATAACTGCCACGATGAAGTTTTGTCCACCAGGCCTGCTATCGAACTTTGTAGTATCCATAGCTTGGGTATGTGTAATAGAACGCTGCGGGTAGTGCAGGATGTGCAATCTTGTATCTGGGCGCAGACGGTAATTTGCGCTAGGTAGACCAAGTGATTGCTTGACCATCGCTGTACCACCTGTAACACGAGGCGTAGAGTTGTGTTCAGGATATGGAATCAATGATGCACAAACTCCCAGAACCAACTGTGGGTCAATCTCACAGTGAGTATGCTCTGGAGTGTACAATAGTGGTACTTCGAATACTGCATCAGCCTTCTCTCCATTCGGCATTACGACTCTAGCCTGTAATTTTGCGTTGGTAGCTGCTGGCTCACCAAGATTCAACCAAGTGATTGTAGAGTGACTTACTGGCCTACCTGCATACTCATTTCCTTCAGGAACAACTTCTGGAAGAACGAATGGACGTGGGGAGATGTAGAGGTCTTCTTCTTCCTCTGCATCAACCCATTCAACAACACCTTCGTTAACAAGGTCCTTGAATGTCAATTCTCCTTGTGAAACCATCTCAAGATGCTTTTGAGTTAGTCTTGGTGCCCCGTCATATAGAATTAGTACAGGTCGTAAAATCCTTCCCTTATCGGTATTAATGAATATGTCACGGTTGTGAGTGTCGTATCTAATAGATACTTCAGAGCGGATTGCTCCACGGCGACGAGCGTTCTTGAATTGTGTAACCAAATTCTTTCCTCGCTTGTGAATACCGTAAATGTCACCATTAACGTGAATTCTGTCACCATCGGTCCAATCATCTGGTTGGAAAACATCCATTTCATCCAAACGTGCACGGATCTCGGTCTCAGGAACTGCTTCAGAGATGTCAATCATCTGTGCTGCATTCTTTACAAGACCACAATTCTGACCTTCTGGCGTCTCGTTTGGACACAAACGTCCCCATTGAGTCGGGTGCAGGTCACGTGCTTCGAAGTGGGGTTGGCTTCTAACCAATGGACTGGTAACACGGCGCATGTGTGATAGTGCAGACAAGAATGTTGTACGATCTAGAAGTTGGCTGACACCTGAGCGTCCACCAACCCAGTTACCTGTAGCTAGTGCGTGCATAATCTTGCTAGTTAGAACATCAGGTCTTAGACAGGAAGTAATCTTCAACTCACGCTTTCTGTTGTGATGGCGTTCTAGTTGGTACTTCAAGTCACGAGCAAGTTGTCCCATTGAAACTCTGAATAAGTCTTCAATAAGGTCCCCTGCTAGTCGAACACGCTTGTTCGCATAGTGGTCCTTATCGTTTGGCTTACGGCTAGTGATAGCCATTTCCAAAACTTGACGGACGATTCTACCCAAGAAAATTGCTTTCTTCTTACGGTCTTCGGTTTGGTCGCCAAGGTGAGGTAGTAATTCACGGTCTAACAATTGTGTTACACGTGCTTCACGGTATTCTTTTTGCTGACCAGCAGCGAATTTCTTCTCCAACCACTGGTGTGCTTCTTCAAGATCTTGAACTGCATACTCTTCATTGTCCTTTACTTCGTTGATGTTAGCAACGATGAACTTGAAAGTCTCTGTTGGACCTGCGATTGCTTGGAACAATTCTTGGTCATTCTCAATTCCAAGAGCTCTCATCAATAGTACTACAGGTATTGCAGTAGTTCCAGCGGTACTAATCTTGACCATTAGCATTCCATCACGGCGCTTCTCAACAGTCAATGGTTTTCTCATACCATCTTTCTGAGAGAAA
Source organism: Methanobacteriota archaeon (assembly GCA_002689345.1). GTDB lineage: Archaea > Thermoplasmatota > Poseidoniia > Poseidoniales > Poseidoniaceae > MGIIa-K1. Next base: position 13,237 of record NZFU01000032.1, read on the forward strand.
ATCTTAGCGACTTCAGTCTTCTTAGCATAACGCTTGTTAATTTCAACAGTAACACGGTTTGGAGCTAGATCTTCCATAGAAATTAGGACTCTTTCTGTACCGTTGATAATGAAATAACCTCCAGGGTCTAGAGGGTCTTCGCCTTTCTCACGCAGTAGTCCTTCCCACAACTTTCTATCTTCGTCAGAAGTTGTTGGGTGTAGAACTCTGTCGCCTGCTATGTGGTTTGCATGAAGATTACATCTTCGGCTGCGAACCATAATCGGCATATTTCCAACCTGTACTCCTTTCTCTGGTTGAGAAGGAAGAAGTTGCCCGTTAGGGCTCTTTCTATAAATTGTGAAATCCATCTTAACCGGTGACATATATGTCAACTTTCTCAGACGGCATTCCATAGGAATCGAGGGGTGGTCGCTTCCATCTGCTTCACGAATTGTTGGCTCGCCCAATTGGATGTTCTTTACTCGGATAATGATGTCCTGGTCGATTACGTCAAGTTTGATTAAACCGCCCTTGTCGTCTTCTACTTCTTCATCAGTACCTACTCGAATACTGCGAACGATCTTTTCCATTCGAGACAGTGTGTTGTCTCCTGTAGGAATACAATCGTCGTATGATGCTAACTGGTGATTAACCAGGCTACGTTCTCGGAAAAATGATTCAATAATCTCCTTCATGGTACCACCTCAGCTCAGCTGCCCTCCACTATCAATCGATAAGCGATTGATTTTCCAGCAGATGGTGATTTCCTGATAACCTTCAATACACGGTCAGAAAGCCAACCCGCAGGTAGAGGAACATGTTCCTCTTCACCTTCGGAGTTCGCTTCTCTTGCGCGCTCTACTGTTTCCTTAATCACCTGGACAACTGGATCTGTAATCAGAATCTTCGGAAGAAGTTCTTTTGCTAGGCGAGGCTCGCCAGTCTCTTCATCAGTAGTGAGCAAACCCCATGGTTCGAGTTCACTCTCTTCGTCTTCTTCTGGAACGAGTTCCTGATGAGGAACAAATATGTGATTTAGAACATTGAATTTGGTTCCTGCCAAATCCATGTCATCATCATCGAGAGCCTTCTTAGAAATAGTGATTTTTCGGCTTCTTCGCTTCTGTCTGCGCTGGCCAAGTTCTGCAAGCGCATTCATCGCGCCGGTGAAGATTTCGTCGTCCTTAGAAACTCCGAGACAAGATGCGATTTCATCAGCCGCCATGGCTTTGATATCTGTCATGTTTCTATCCGTCGCGAGTTTGTGAGCGTATTCCTCAGCAATCCCCATTTCCATCAATCGCTTCTTAGTTGCCGACTTAACTACCAAAAACAAACCCCCGTTTACCCTTCATACATCGGTCCTGTTCTTGTCAGGCGGGCCTGACGGGGTTCGAACCCGCGACCGTCCGGTTAAAAGCCGGACGCTCTACCTGACTAAGCTACAGGCC
>NZFU01000033.1 GCA_002689345.1 Methanobacteriota archaeon
ACCCAGCCAGTAAACAAATTGGCAGCATTCCACATTGATTGTCCGTGTCGCATGAGGATGAGGAGCGCCATGTCTCTCATTCCTAGGGGCGTAGCCTATGCTCCTTCAACCTTCTCAAGGTAATAGCAGTGGAATTAGCCACAATGCGAGTAATGGAGCGATTCCCATTGCAAAATCCCGCAAGAAAAGTTGGAGTAGAGTTTTGCTATTGGCTACAGAAATTTTTTCGAATTCTTCTTGCATTTTGTCATCTATTTTGTCAGACACAACTCCAGCACCTCTCCGAGTCAACTCGATTGCAGCGCCGGTTGCTACCGCTCCAACTAATCCTGCAGGAGTGAATTTCCTTGCCTTCAATGCCATCAAGCCCCATGTTTTGAGAGATGTTTTCGCTACTGCTGTGGTAACAGCTTCATCTTGAACATCTTCTTTCTTATCCTTACGAGCAAATTTACGTAACCATTCGCGTAATTTGAAACCTGTGTCTGCCATTGTTTTTAGGCGGTCTATGTTCTGTTTTTGAATGGTTTTCAACATCCTTCTTACTCTCATAATTCGGTAAAAATCCAACAGTAACCATAGTGAAGCAAAACAGAATAACAAGATTAAGCCAAACCAATTCGACTCACTCCACGAAGACCAACCTAGTGGGTCAGTCCATAGCCTAAACAATAATACTACAATAATCGGTAAAGTAAATGCAAGAATTTCATTCATTGCTAACAGTGTATATCCCCTAACTGGTAATTCCTTCAATCTCCTTAGAACCCATCCACCATGAGGTGCAAGTTGTTTGGTGACAGAAAGGAACGGCTTTGCTAGTAGTAAAGCACGTAAGATACCAGGAATAAAAAGGAACCAGATGTATAATTCCCACACATTATTCGGTGGGATTTCAACTAGACCTAGGGGTTGGACCACATACCCTGCTTGTGCTACTCCTTTTTGAATTGAGGGCCGTAGGTTTCATGCCATACTCTCTCTTCGGGCTAAACATGCCCTTCTGGCACGGACTATCTGAATGGCTCACTATGAGTGTTAACCGAGAATGGATTGATGAGAATGTCAAGTGGAGAGATTTCGGCACTGGAGTACGGTTGGGTAAGCTTGCTCGTGAAGGCTCTACATCCCTAGTATTGTATGATGTCATCAGCGATGTAGAAATTGATGCATTCATGCCTCACACCCATCCTGGAGGCGAATGCTACCTCGTTCTAGAGGGAGAAGTCTGGGACGAAGATGGAACTTATCCTCAAGGATCAATCGTGTGGATGGATAGAGAAACCACACACACACCAAGAACAAGAGGACAAACCCTGATTCTAGTTCTATGGCCTGAAGGCGTAAAATCGGCTTGAGGTGAAGTTCGATGTGGACTAATATTTCAGCATACAAGTTTCTTGATATGCCTGAATTCGAGGATTTAAGAGCACCACTGAAAGAGTTCTGTGATTCTCATGGAATCTATGGGACCATCCTATTGTCACCAGAGGGAATCAACATATTCCTATCAGCACCTAGAGACAAAATCGACATATTTGTTGAGCACATCAAATCGGATTCGAGATTTGAAGACCTCTGGGTCAAGTACTCTGAATCGGATGAATGTGCATTTAGAAAAATGAATGTCCGTCTGAAAAAAGAAATTATCTCAATGGGAGTTCCTACTGTAAAGCCTCACGAATATACCGGCACACACATCGACCCTGAAGTGTTTAAACAATGGCTAGATGAAGGAAAAGAAGTCACAATTCTCGACACACGTAATGACTACGAAGTTAGAATGGGGACCTTTGAGGGGGCAGTTGATTTCGATATCGGGAGTTTTCGAGCATTCCCAAAGGCTGTAGAAGAATGCGATATTCCAAAAGATAAGCCAGTGGTAATGTTTTGCACAGGGGGTATTCGCTGTGAGAAAGCCAGTGTAGTAATGCTTGACGAAGGCTATCAGGAAGTATACCAAATCAATGGTGGAATCCTGAACTACTTCGAAAAGACTGGTGGAGCGCACTGGGATGGAGAATGCTTCGTATTCGATAGAAGAGTTGGAGTATTGGGTGATCTCAGTGTCACAGATTCAGAAGTTTGTTGGGCTTGCAGAGAGCCATTAACTCCTGAACAAGCAGCAAGCCCAGAGTTCGTACGTGGAATTTCTTGTCCATATTGCATCGAATAAAATTCGTTGTAAAAAACGGGCTTTCATATACTCACCCACTAAGGATAGTGATATGTCTAGTAAACCTAAACTCGCAGTATCAGCATGTCTCCTTGGAAAGAAAGTCCGCTACAATGGCGATGCAGCAGAGTTTAGGGTGCTCAACAGAGTTTGGAGCGAACACCTCGAATTGATCGGTGTCTGTCCTGAAGTGGGAATTGGCATGGGGGTGCCACGTCCAACCATCAGGCTAGTCAAAGGTGAAGAGAGAATCTCGCTGGTGAACCCTAAGAACGGTGAAGATTTCACTGATAAGATGTTAGAATATTCAGAAATTCAATCTGATTATCTGATGTCGGTCGGTATCAGTGGCTTCGTGTTCAAGAAGGATTCACCTAGCTGTGGTCTTGAGCGAGTCAAGGTATATCGTGGTGATAACCCGCAAGCAGTCCGAGATGGTGTTGGCATGTTTGCAAAGGTGTTCACCACGTTATACCCCCACATTCCTGTAATCGAAGAGGGGCGTCTAACCGACCCTCTTCAGGCTGAACATTTCCTTGCGCGTGTTCACTTCTTCAACGAATGGCAAAATATTGGTGAAGAAGGTTGGACTGCACAGAAAATTATGCAGTTCCATGCTGAACACAAGTTGTTCTTGCTAAGCCGTGCTCCAGATGCTAAGAGAAGCCTTGGACGCATCATCGCCCACGGCTTTGATAATGATGAACATCCTGAAAATGTCGCTCTAAAGTATATGACTGAGGCTCAGAAGTGTCTTTCGGTTCTAACAAAGCGAGGACGTATTGCTCACGCCATGGAGAGGGTTGTCGGAAGGTTACCTAACATGACCAAGGAAGATAAGCAAGGAATCATCAAAGTAATTCATCAATTTAGAAAGGGATTACTTCCACGTTCAGCTGCCATGGTCTTATTGAGTCATCATATCAATCGAACCGGTGCAGATGACCCGATTCACAAGAACTTCGTTGCACCAATTCCAATGAATATGGGATTGATGGCAAGGGTCTAATCTATGCATTTGCTTCGAATCAGTTTCCGATTAATTTGTAATCATCAGAAAGTGGCGTAGCACCGGTTTCCATAGAAATGATTTGACCATCTTTGAATTTCATAAACGACATGACAGCTTCTGAGTCTGAACCATTTGCGAAGTGGACGATCGAATGCGCTACTCCAACTTCATCATTCTCAAACAGAATTCGGTTGTTTTCTGAAGTCGGTGTGTTTCCACCCTTTACGAATCCCAAAATATCGGACTTACTCATAGTCATACCACCAACGTGTGGATTGAATACACAATCATCGTGGATCAGCTTTTCAAGTGTCTCGACGTCTCCGTTTTCCCAGGCTTTGTTGTATGCGTCTATTACAGGCATGGATTTCCGAGTGCAATTTTGTGTTTAATACACACGGATATATGCTGCAGGTATTGAGAGAGCTTACCGAAATATCTACTCAATATTGATTTCGATGTTACCGTCTTTAACCCTAGTAGGGTATATTTTGAGATTTTTTTGACGGCTCATCTTTCCAACTAATTTACCATAAGGAGGAAACAAAGGGAACGGCGACCATTCAACTAGTTCCCCATCATCAATTTGGTGAGTTGTTTGGTGCAAAGGACACCGAATACATCCGTCCTTGACTTTGCCACCATATGCTAGTGGCCATCTCATATGTCGGCACAATGCTTCTGTAGCAAAATATTCTTCTCCCATTTGTCCAATGAGTACCAGTTTCTTGCCAACTGTCCGCATTTTCTTTTTTCCAGGTTTCAATTTATTTTGTTTGATTGCTACATACCAAGTCATCATTTCACCTCAGGCAAGTACTTTTGACATTCCACCGTCGAGGTGCATTACTTGTCCAGTATAATTATCAGGGGCTTGAGTAAGTAACCAATGAATGCTTGAAGCGATTTCATCGGCTTGATTGATTCTCTTAAGCGGTATCATTTGTTCAGATGCTTCTCGCATTGAATCTGAGCGAAGAATAGTAGATGCTAATCGAGTATCTGTGAGTCCGGGAGCTACTGCATTCACTCTAATTCCTCTCTTAGCGTAAGTGGCTGCTGCTGAGCGAACCATAGATTCTATTCCTCCTTTTGCTGCTGCAATCGCTTCATGATTTACCAAGCCTAAACTTCCGGCTACACTAGAGGTGAAAACCATCCTTCCACCTCCTGATTTTAACATGCTTTTCCCTGCTAAAGATAGAGTAAGAAAGGCACTGGTTAAGTTGGTTCTTATCACTTCTTCAAATGCTTCAACCTTCAGAGCGTGAGGTGGTCTGATTAGTATTGACCCCACCAAATGGGCAACTCCTGAAATTGTTCCACCACCGCTCTGTAATGCGCTTTCAATAGCAGACAATACTGCTTGCTGATCTAATGCATCTCCTTCAACCACATCAGCCCCAATTGCAGATAACTCCTCAAGGCGAGAAATATCCCTCGCTAATAATGTCACATTGTGCCCACCGTTGAGTAAATTCTTCGCAGTAACAATAGCAATGTCACTACTAGCTCCAACTATCAAGTATGACTTAGGCATGACTTGAAATTATTCAATTGATATTTATACTGCTGTTCGTATTCAATAAGAGCATCTGTCCTAGGGAAATAACATGTATTGATAAGGTAAAATCTCACAATGTTGAATAATTAACAAGGTGTTTCTAATGAATATCGGAATTTTTGATAGGTTAATCAGATTGTTCACTGGCCTCGGGGTTGTTCTTTTTGATTACATTTCGAGTGCAAGTTGGGAGATTATTTTTCTCTTGTTTGGCACATGGAGTGTCATGACCTCAGTTTTTGGATGGTGTCCATTCTACAAGGTATTCGGAGTGAATACCTGCCCTACTACATTCAAACTCGGTCAGCAAGTTGAATCTACCGAACAGTAACACAATTGTTTACTAAATGGAATATCAATCATCAACTTGATCTAATATTTCATCAGTCTTAGCTGTAAATGTTAGTGCATCGGATTCTTCAACAGCAACTATGCCGCGGATATTGTGCATATCTCGTAAATCGTCGGTCGGTGGTGCAACTTTAATTCTACTTTCATGAACCATTATTTGATTTCCAGGTGCAGCATTTACTCCACCTTCAGGCAGCCATAATCCAATCGCTCCGAGTTCAGGGTGGTGAGAAATTATTAGATTTCTACCACTATCATCTTCATCGACTCTAAGAATAATTAATGGAGAGCCCGAAGGTACTAGTCTCGAAGCATCCTGCCATTCAGTCCAAGTTTCATCCAAAGGTTTTGAAAGTTCGATTGCGCGTTGATCTATGTCTGATATTTTCGCCTCAAATTCATCGCTTGCATCATCAGAAATATTGTTTAATCCGTCGAGTAATTGGCGTAATCCGTCATATTGTGATTGTTCTTTATCATTAAGAGCAGTATTAGCCAATAACAACATTTCAGCCAATGTCTCCAACTTATCATTTTGACTGGTTTCAATGGCACATTCCATAGCCTCATCAAGAACTTCAATCGCTAAACCGGGACAATCTATGGCAAGTAAAGAATTGCCAATACTTGTCAAAATATCTGATGCTTCTTTCTTATCTTCTTGTACTAAGGCACTAGCAGCATTTAGGTGAGATTTCGCTAATTCATTTTCTTCACTGAGATGCCTAGAAATCCCTGCAAGTACAAGATGGCCTAAACGGCTTGCACCTATTTCTTGGCTCTGTCTGTCTGCAGTCTCAAACAACATTGAGGCGCGATGCCAATTTTTTGCCGCTATCGCTAACAGACCTAATTGGTGCATTGCTCTCATTTCAGCACCAACATCATCAACTAAGGTTGCATTGGATAATGCTCGAGATAAATGCAGACGGGATAATCTCAAATTACCCGACATCTTTGCCAACATTCCTAATGCCGATTCCATTCGATAAAGTGGACCGGCCATTGCTCTATGAGCAAGTTCTGCCATCTCTTCTCCAAGAGGTGCTAAACCAAATCCTGTAATTTCTAAGATTTCACTAAGTAATTCGACCGAAGAATCGTATGCTTGATTGATATCATCAGAAGCCCCGCCCGATGACATCTTTGACAAATGTTCATCCAATTGAATTACAGGAGCACAAATTTCTGGTAATGAACCCAATTTATTCAATGTAGATTTCTTGACCTTCTCATTGCGAATAGAACGGGTTAATGCCGAAACAAGTTTACCTTCATCTGATGAAGAGTTATCCTCTACATCATCGGTTTCTTCGGCTAAAGCGATGCGAGATGAGAGTAAAGAATCAACCATCCATGTCAATTTGGCTTGAATGTCATATTGTCCAGCTCTACTTATCGCATATCGCATTTCAGCTGCTCTAACCCTACGTGATAGACTACGTAATCTGGACCTTTGGCCCCTGCCGCCTAAATCAGCTAATCTCTGTAAAAAGGTAGATGGGGGGCATGTTTCAAAATTTAAATTGGCTTTTTCGCCGGTAGTAGTCATTTTGAAATCGTCTGAAACAAGAGTGACTTTTTTGCCTTCGTGTGCGAGTTTCGACCCCAAAATCATCAATGATAAATCTACATCTTGTGGAGAGGCTTTCTCCCCAATATGTTTAGCGAGTGCTCTAACCTCTGCTTCATCGATTGTTACAGTGACTAATATCTCTCTAAATTTGTCTAACAAATTAGGTTGATTTGGCCATCTCTGGAAGCGTACTGTTTTGATTTCATCATGTACTCCGGGAGTAACATAAAGCGTTGATTCCCCGGAGTTTAGGATCTTGGTTAGGTCATTGAGAAAACTATCTGGGGCCATAGAGCCAACGTGGATGAAGCAATTTGAATCAACCACCCACACATTGGACATAACTCCCGTTAGGAGCCCTATTAGTTTGTTTTACCGCCTATCTTGAATGGATTCAACTAAACTCAATATTTTTTGTAGCGAGTTTCCTTTCAAACCAAATTGGCCCTCCTGGAGGAATCGCAGCAAGCATTCCCTTGATTGCTAAATTCGCATCCATTCGTCCTTGACGTTGCTCCCACCAAACCAAAACGATGTACAAAATGAAAAGAGCTCCATGTATTGGGCCGATTATTTTGACTAGAATTTCATTACCACCAATATACTTCAATGGCATTGCTATGAAAAATAATGAAATCGTTGAAATTGTTTCTAGGATTCCAGATATTCTGAATAGATTCAATTCTATGCCTCCACCATCGGTCTTGTGGAACCGCATGACGGACATAATTGCTCATCCGAGTCCTTGTAATCGTGATTACATGCTGGACAAGATGATGCTAGAACGAGATTGCCAATAGAAGAGATACTCTCTCCCGCCAAAGACAATTTTCCACTCTCTAATTGGTCAACAGAATAACGTCCAGGACCGCCCATCTTAGTCAAGATATCAGGTGGAAGGGTTACTGTTCCCATCTCATCAACAATCAATTCTCTTCCTTCAGATAGGTTCTCAATATCCATGTCAGTGCCATGCTCGGCAACAAATCTACCGTCTCTTAATTCAAGAGAACGGTCGGCGAATGCTGCAACTTCCTTTGAGTGAGTTACCAACAAGAAGGCTACATTTTGCTCTTCGTGTAATTCTTTGAACAATTTCAAAACTTCTCTACTGGTTATTGGGTCAAGTGCTCCTGTGGGCTCATCTGCCAAAATCAGTCGTGGATTTGTTATGAGAGCTCTAGCGATAGCAACCCGTTGTTGCTCTCCTCCAGAAAGCATGGAAGGAAGACCTTTGGCTCTGTGATCAATTCCCAATTCCGTCATCAATTCCATTGCCCTTCTCTTAGCTTCCTTAGGTGGTACCTTCTGGTGTCTAAGTGGTTGAGCCACATTATCCAAGGCACTTAGATGTGGTAATAGATTACCTTCTTGGAAGATGAATGAGACCGTTTTCTGGCGTAGATGAACAAGTTCTTGACCGGTTAACCTAGTCATATTCTTCCCATCTAGGGATACCTTTCCAGCACTAGGCTTCATCAAACCTCCCAGACATTTCAGGAGTGTCGATTTACCTGAACCTGAAGGCCCGACAACGGCTACTGCTTCCCCGGATTTGACACTAACGTGCAGACCTCGAAGTGCTACTACGTTTCCATCTTCTGCTTTCGATTCATATACATGATACAAAGAATCGGCTTCTAGAATTACTGACTCATCAGACATCTTCACTCCCCCTTCAATACGCTTGCCAAATCAGAACGCAGCGCTTTTCTTGTCGTAACCAAGAGCGCGGTAACAACTGCAGCGAATACAGCTATTGATACCGCCGCCAACTCATACCACGGCCATACCAATTCTCGATTAATTGCTGAACTGGTATCAGAGCCAAGTATTTGGAATATGAAACCAAATACATTGAATAATCCATTGAACGACAAGGCTAGACCCATTCCGAGAAGAATACCTAAAGCCATTGATACGATAACAATTGAAAGGATTTCAAACAGTACTAAACGGATAATTTGGTTTGGACTTGCTCCAATCGCTTGGAGAACTGCTAACTCTTTTTGTCGCTGATTTAGTACCAAGGAAAGGAATACGAAGGCGGATGCTACCGCAGCAACGCTAGCTACAATAAATTGTAATGAAAGCAGACCAGGAGTTCCAAAGATAAGTCCTCCATTTCGCTCTACTTGGTCGTGTGCAGTTTCCCAATCGATTGAACTATTGAAACGGTCATCCGCTTCAATATTGATTTTCAAGGCTGTCAGATCATCCTCAGAAACCCCGTCTACTTTTACAATCCATGTTGATGAAACAAGACCGTCTACAGCTTCATCACCAACAAGTGCTCTATAACTCGATTCTCCCATGACAATACTTGATTCCATCTGGTTCTCTTCAATTCCAGGGATGAATTCATGAACACCAATATATCTCATTGTAGTATTGTATTCATCGATAACAAATTGCGATTCTCCTGTTGAGAAATTAGTGTAAATATTTTTATCTTCCCATGTAAATTCTACATCCGCTGTGTCGCTACTACTTTCGTCGAGCAAGACATCTCCTGAATCATCTGAACCTCTTCTGCCTGAACCCCAAAGGTCCATCGCATATGCTGCGTCTGGTCCTGCCGAGAATCCGCCATTTCTGTAGGCATCTAGGGCCGCAGAAACATCATCGCCAGGAATTGCCTGTGGGAACCATCGTAGGGCTTCTTCACTTTCGTTTAACAGAATATACGCATTCAATTCTTCACCATCTTCTGGAATCAATTGTAGAGTAGGCACAGTTACAGCCATTGCTGTAACCTTATTCTTGCTGATTTCTTCGATCCAACTTTCGACTTCTGAAGCGTTTGCTTGGCTATTGGTAACAACTTGCAGGTCACTTCCAACCTGTAAATCCGCTGAAATCTCGTCCACTTGAGTACCGGTATATCCTTGCACTGCTGCAAGGGTAACAATAGATAATGTAAGTAGCATAATTACTGCTAATCGATTGACTGATTCAGTAGAGCCACTGCCCTTTAGACCGCGCTTTACATCTGAAAGTAATGGAGTTCTACTGAAGAAGAACTGCATAATTCTTGGTCCAGCAGCACCGATCTTTCCTAGCAATAATGCTCCACCAATCCACAACATGAATGGGCCAAAGATATTGATTAGTCCTTCAACAAACCAATTGGTTAGGATACCATCTTCACTTCCATTCATTTCTAGATATGTATCGATTGCACCTAAAGAACCGACAATCAGTAGAGTCCAATGTAGCCAAACCTTTGGCTTTGTCACCTTCTGAACTTTACTAACACCTTCGTCGATTTCGAGTTCAAGGAAATCTCTAGTTCTAGATCGCCCAAATATCAAAGCCAGACCCAAGGTAGTGAACGCTGTGAATAATGTCGCACCAAAACTCAATGCAGGATTTACATTGAAGCCTAAGGCTTCGAATTTCATGAATCCTACACTAGCAAGCACCACAGGAACTGCAGCCATTGCTAATAGGTAGCCAGCAAACCATGCTATGAATGAAACTACTGCAAGTTCAAGCAAAACCATTCCTCTTAGGTCGTTAGCAGATGCACCTATGACTCTATGAATCGAAATTTCACGTCTTCTTTGCTCTAAAGAGAGAATTAATCCATAGATAAGAACCGAAAGTGAAAGAATAACAATTGGAACCATTATGACATAATCAAAGGCTTGAATCAATCCTAAGAAAATCTCCAAGAATTCAATTGTACTGCCTACGATGTCAACGTAATAGATTTCAATTTCACCATTTGCAAATTCTTTATCCTGTACATCTCGACCCAAATCATCTAACCAATTTGCTGCATCTTCAGTAGAGGTGGTTGGAATTAATGAACGCTCAAGAGTTAGCCCGAAGTAAAAGTGATCATAATCGATTAATGTGGTTTGTTGAGTTTGGTTTAGTACAGTAAAAGTTGCATAGACTGGATTGGCTGCCAAGGTTGGATTACCTTGAGGCCAGGGGTCATAAATTCCCAAAATTGTCACATTTTCTACAGACATGGTTACTTGACAATGGATTACTTCACGGCTGGAATAAATCTCACCTTCACAATCCTCATCATCTATGCTGCCAGGTAAATCTGATTCTGTTGTGTATGCAAAGTCGAGTCTGTCAAGAACATCTCCCACCTCTGCGCCAGATTTACTTGCTACATCCGAAGGAATGTATATTCCTCTTTCTGCCTCTACAACTTCAGGAGTTGCCCATTCTCCCATTTCATAAATGATATTAGCAGACAATCTATCGGCTAAAACTCCATCAAAAGCACCAGGCCCAAGGAATGTTATCGCTCTTTCATTCGAAATCGGAGGACCGTTATTATACTCATAATCCCAAATTCCTTCGCTATCCCAATCACGGGCTTCATCACTTGAATTGATTTCTTTCATACCCAACGGCAAAGCCGTCAAAATATCTTCATTACCAAATGTAAATTGGCTATGTAACCCCTTTTTACCAAATGCAATAGTACAATCAGAAAACTCTTCCATAGCAGTAAATTCGTCACATGTTTCAATCAATAATGTAGTATTGTTTGTCCATCCATCTGTGCCGTCTGCAGGAGGTTTGTTGAATTCCGCTTTAGCATCGAAAATATTGTTCTCAAGAGATGATTCAAAGAAAACTTGTGAAAGTCCTACTCCATAGGATAGAACTGTTGTAATTACTAAACTAGCTAAGAATACACCTGCGAATACAGCCATTCCACGCTCACGGCCACGCCAAGCACCAAGGGCCGCTAGTCTGAGGTTATCAGGTAAATCTCGGATTTTTCTTGGCAATTCCTTGCGCATGAAATTAAGCTTAGAAGAAACACTCATTCTTCTTCACCTCCGTCCTCAATGCCCCATGCAGAACGGATGTCGCTTGCAGCAACTACTCCGTCACGCATCAGTAACATTCGGTCTGCTTTGCTAGCCAAATCGGGGTCGTGTGTAACCATAAGAATGGAGATTGGATTTTCTTTATCATGACATAATTCTTTGAATAATTGAAGAACTTCTGCCCCGGATGCAATGTCTAAATTTCCCGTAGGCTCATCTGCCAGTAAGATAGGCCTCTCACCAGCGATTGCTCTAGCGATTGCAACCCTCTGTTGTTGACCACCGGATAACTGATCTGGAATGTGGTCCATTCTGTCACTTAGATTTACTCTCTCCAAAGCGGCTCTAGCCCTTTCATCTGCCTCTTTACTAGGGACTCCAGAAATTTCCAATGCCATGGCTACATTATCTAATGCAGTTAAGTGATCAAGAAGATGGAAGTCCTGGAAGATCCAACCAACCAAACTACGTCTAACATCGACTACAGCAGAAGGATTTTTTAATCCATATTTTCGATCTTCCAAATCGATTACCCCTGAATCAGCAGGCAATAAACCTCCAATGATATTCAATAAAGTGGATTTACCACATCCCGATGGCCCCATCAATGCTACAAGTTCTCCTCGCTCGATTTTCATATCGATGCCTTTGAGGACTTGCAACTTATTGGACCCGGAACCGAACGATTTAGTTAGCTCATTCACATCAAGCATAGCACTCACTGATAAGTAGCATCACAAAGTAATGCTATATGAAGTACTGTTTAATTTGGGTATTTTTATTTGGTTTTCCAGATTGATTTATTTTGTTGAAAAGGCCTTTTGGCGCAACCAATCAATGAATCGCTTTTTCGAAAAAATGCCATTCCTGTATTGTTGCTTATCCATTACATCATCGATCCAAGTGTCTAGTTCGCGGTCCATATATCTCCCTCGCTTTACTTTTGGAACCGCCTCTATAATGCGTTTTGGGAGTCATTATAATACTAAGTGTGGTATTAAACACCGGAGGTCAATCTGCCTTTTTCCGCACGATGATTTCATCATAAAGTTTTAGATTGAGCAATACCTCTCCAAAATCTCTAGCATATGCACACAATCTTCTGACAGATTCAGATAATCTAAAAATCATCATCTCTGAATTCGATAATTTGCCTTCACTAATCAGTTCTTCCTCGAAAACAGAAATCTGATTTTGAGCCTGTTTCAATTCTAGTCTGGCCTCTTCGATCTCATGGGAATTTCGGGTTCTGAGATTAATCATCAATTTTTTTATTGCAATTTTCCACATTGAAAGTTGTAAAAACGGTACTTGTTTTGCATCCAATTTAATCATACTATTATCCGTAATTATATTCGCCATTTGATGTGCGTGGTCCATCATTCGTTCAAGACTACGGGCAAGATTTGAATGCTCAACTGCTTGATTTCTGCTGACTTTTAACGATGTTGCGACAATATGTGAATCGAGTGCAATGCAAACTTGTCTTTCCACCAAATATAGCAATGCGCGACCTCTCGATTGGTGGAGAAACAAAGGCTGCCAAGGCAAAGGTTGCTGAACTGATAAAGAAAGTGAACTTGAAAGAGCACGAAGCAGATGAAGTTGAAGCAAAGGCTGCTGCATATGTATTCTCGACCGGTGATGATCATGCTCTTGCTGCAATGCACATGTACCGTGTATTGCAAAGGATGGATGATGTAGCTAATGCTTGTGAGAAGGCTGCAAATGCGTTCTTACCAAGCCTCTCAAGATGAGGCTTGAATTGCATCTATACGTTTACCCATGACCCTTTTCCAAAGAGGAGGGAATATTGCTAACCATAAGCATGCATAATATCCGCTGGGTAGTTGTGGAGATTTATCATAAGCACGAAGGTCCCACATTGGAGTGCTCGCTTTGAGATGATGTGCTGGATGTAATGGTAATTCAAGAAGAGTCCAGCGAGACCAAACTCCTCTAAATTCCCATGAATGCATCTCTGTTTGACGCTCATCTATGCCTCGATGTAGGCCATAATGCTGTAAGTAGTTCACATATTCTAGTAAAATTATAGCAAATGTCGCTTGTATTATGAATGCTAACATCATCGCTAGAGAGTACCACCAAATGGCAAATAACAACACGGCCTGCAAAATTATTCCATGGAAAATAGGATTGAAAATCCCCTTACGCCCCTTTTGTGAATGTGTCTTCCAAGCAGAAATATATTGCAAAGGTATTGTCATCAATATTTGAGTCCATAGACCTCTGCCACGAGGTGAAGATGCGGGGTCTTTCGAGGTAGCATAATTTCTGTGGTGTCCATGATTGTGTTCTGTAGTAAAATGGGAATATAGTACAAGCAATAGATTCAACCTTGCTGTTCTCCAAATGAATGTGCCTTTCTTTCTATGCCCTGCTTCGTGAGCGTTGATAATTCCTGAAACTCCACTCACAACCCCCACAGATAATGATGCTAAAATCACCGACTGGCCAAAGCCATCAATATTGGCTCTCCACAATAATACTACAATTGCAGAATACATGAAGAGACTATGTGCAATCAATAGGCCATTCCAAGCGGTTGTTGAAGTATTACTACGCTTTGGCGCCCTTTCTGGAGAGAGAAAATCGATTATTGGGCACAGACCTAGTGCATAAATAAATCCTGCAAAGGACCACAAGCCACCCTGGTAGATTCCTGCAATGGTAACGGTTGGTAATATGAAACCAAGTAGATGAGGATACCACGATTCCTCGGTTTCATCCATGTTTATCCGAGGAACTACTCACTGATGAAGCGTGGGGTTGAAATCGGGAATAGTTGTCCGATAGACGATGGACCCCCTCTTGAAGGCTAAGTTGCAAAAGCAACGTTACCACATTGTTGGTGAACATGGTGGGGTAAAAATTTGTCATTGGACTAAGGAATCTTTGTTAAGAGATCGTCAATGCTACAAAGGTAAGTTCTACGGTATTGCGAGCCATAATTGTATGCAAATGTCCCCTGTAGTTGACCAATGTAATCTAGCCTGTTCTTACTGCTGGAGAGAGCCACATATGGATAGTCTAGAGTTGTCAGACCAAGACCCACTCGAGATGTTATATGATTCTGTTAAGGCTCAAAGAAGATTACTTTCTGGATTTGGAGGAAATCCGAAGGTTCCAAAAGAAAAATTCCTAGATGCTCAAAACCCTAAACATGTTGCAATTTCGCTAAATGGAGAGCCTACCCTTTACAAAAATCTTTCAGAATATATGGAATTATGTCATTCACATGGAATGACAACGATGCTTGTCACAAATGGAACTCTTCCCAAAGTCATAGAAAATCTAGATACTTTGCCGACTCAATTGTATGTGTCGGTAGATGCCCCTAACAAGGAAGTATTTGATGAGATTTGTAGACCCAAATGGAATTCTGCAGCTTGGGACAAATTCGACCAAACCATCGACTTACTTCCCAGCCTAGATACTCGTATTGTTTGCCGACATACTTTGATTAAAGGAAGAAATATGAAACCTGAGCATATTCCTCAATATGCTGCACTGGATAACAGAGCAGACCCTGATTGGATCGAATGTAAAGGATATGTCCACGTTGGAAATTCTAGAGAGAATCTAACTGCAGAGAATATGCCATTCCATGAAGATATTCTAGAATTTTCAAGAGCATTAGCACCGCTAACTGACAGAAAATTGCTAGATGATTCTGCGCCGAGTAGAGTTGCATTAGTCGGACGAGAAATCGTTCCAATTCCAATTCCTGAAGCAACTATGGAATTTCCAAAAGACCTGGGGATCGCTGAATCAATTAAGCATCTGAAAATTGTACAGTGAGGGATTTTTTGCGTAAAGTAATGCTAGCAAGAGGAGGCGCATTATCGCCTTATTCGGGGCTTGGCAGTACACACTCGGCGCTAGTTGAAAGATTACAATCAGGACTTATTGAAGGATATGAATTGGGTTCGATTCATGAATATAATTTGAGTAATAATCCTTTGAAGCGTCTTTGGAGAAGATGGATTGGTGGGCCTTCACGTGTTCAAAAATCTGCAAATATTTCTGATGTTGTTCATATTACTGACCAAGAGCAAGGGGGATTAGTTCCCAAATCAGGAAGGTCGGTAGTAACTGTGCATGATTTATTCCATCTATTTCCAAATACAAGAAGTGGTGTTGCGATTGGAGAGCAAAATCCATCCTTAATTCGCAAGAAAGATTTAGCGAAAATCAAGAGAGGATTATCTCGAGCAAGTCTACTAATATGTGTTTCAAAGGATACTCAACAAGAATGCGAAATGCGATTCCCTGGCGTGCCTACATCATGGATTCCACACGCAATAAATTTGCAAGAATATGAAGCCGAAACCGAAAGGCCTTCTTGGTTCAAAGATGGTTGTAATCTTCTGATAATAGGTAGCGAAGAAGAAAGAAAGCGTGTGGATTTTGCTGTGAATGTGTGTGCTGGAATGGATGTTACTTTGCACAAAATTGGGGCTGAGTCTTCGCCTGAATCAAAGAAAGATTTACTTTCCTTGGCTGCTAAAGTAAATTGTAATCTCAATTGGATTGGACGATTAGAACAAGATGAATTGATTGCAGCATTACAACATGCTGATGCTTTGCTATTCCCGTCCATTGCTGAAGGATTTGGACTACCACCACTTGAAGCATATGCGGCTGGTACAGTTGCATTGGTAGCAGATGCTCCAGCACATAATGAAATTCCATTAGAACATCATATCCTTCCACCAGATGATATTGAAATGTGGCGAACTGCGATTACTGAACTAGGTGATGAATCTGTTGAAGTAAGAGCAAGAGCTGCAGATTTCTCGGTAGAAAAATGGGCTCAAAGGCACCTTGAAGCATATAATTCTCTATTCTGAAATAGCGTTTTAACGCCGCTGACTTCATGGAGGGGATTGAGTTGGCCGATAACATGCAGCCTGTTCAGAGTGTGGCGATTATCGGCGCTGGAAATATGGGTTCTGGGATTGCTCAGAAAACCGCTCAAGAAGAATTTGATGTCCAAATGGTGGACCGTGAAGCACAATGGGTAGAGCGTGGTCAGTCGATTATTGCTAACTTCCTTTCTGAAGCGGTAGAAAGAAGAATTTTTTCTCCCCAACAGGTCGAAGATATTCAAGGAAGAATTACAGGAGTTATCGGTACTGAAAATACAGATCCTGATACAGACTTAGTAATCGAGGCTGTGTTCGAAGACTTCGATATCAAGACTACAGTATTCAACGCCTTAAACGAAGTATGTAGTGAAAAAACCATTCTTGCTTCTAATACTTCTTCGCTTTCTGTGAATGAACTATCAGCTGCTTCCGGAAGACCGGATAGATTCGTTGGTTTACATTTCTTTTATCACCCTGCAAAGAATCGTTTGGTAGAGGTAATTCCAGGAGAAGATACCTCTCAAGAGACTATCACAAGAACTGTTCAGTATTGTCGAGGCCTTGGAAAGGTGGTTATCTTGTGTAAAGATCGCCCAGGTTTCGTAGTCAACCGCTTCTTTGTACCTTGGCTAAATGAAGCATGCCTATTGTTACAAGAAGGAATTGCGAGTGCTGCTGCTATCGATGCAGTAGCGATGAAGGCTTTCAAAATTGGAATGGGGCCTTTCGCTTTGATGAATCTGACCGGTCCTCCTATCGCCTTGCATTCAACCGATTATCTTGCAGAACAACTCGAAACTCCGAGGTATGTTGGGTCCGAGAATCTTAGAGAGATGGTTGAGGCTGGAAACCAGTGGGAAATTGGTGAAAATACTGATTGTAGTGAAGAGGCTGCAGAAATTATTCGTGTTAGACTCCTTGGTCAAGTATTTGCAGTCGCTGGTCAAATAGTGGACGAGGAAATTTGTTCACTCGAAGATGTCGACCGAGGTGCCAAGGTTGGCCTAAGGTGGGCTCGTGGGCCATTCGAATTAGCAAACCGACTGGGTATTGATGAAGCAAAGGCAATGGCTGAAGATTACAGTGAACTTGCAAACTTCCCAGTTCCAGAAATATGGAAGAGGGATGAAGCATTCCAATTCAGTTATGTCGACTTAGAAACCAAAGATGGTATTGCGACAATCACCATAAATCGACCAGAAGCAATGAACGCCCTGAATGAAACTGTTGTCAATCAATTAGGTGATGCATTGGATAAGGCAAACTCTGATGATTCGGTACGAACTATCGTTCTTGATGGAGCGGGTAAAGCGTTTGTAGCCGGAGCAGATGTGAAATTCTTTGTCGATAAAATTCGTGCGGATTCATTCCCTGACATCTATGATTTCACTGCGCATGGCCATACTGTCCAAGATAAACTTGAATCTTCATCTAAGACCACTATTGCTCTAACTACTGGTCTAGCACTTGGAGGAGGGCTTGAATTGGCATTAGCATGTGATTATCGAATCGGAACTCGGAAGACTCAGTTCAGATTCCCTGAAACCAGTATTGGGATTTTTCCAGGATTAGGTGGGACCCAACGCCCAGCAAGAATTGCTGGTATTCCTGCTGCTCGCTGGGCTGTACTTGCTGGTAATTTCATGGATAGTAATACTGCCGCAGATTTAGGTTTAGTTACCCATTTAGTCGACATTTCTGATGTTGATTCAACGATTACTTCAATCGATAATGAAGGTAAACCTGCGAACAAATATCCAGCACAGCCCGCTAAACCAGATTCAAAGGTTGCAATGTTTGCACAATCATTCTACAGTAATGAGAATCTAGAAACGATTCTATCAGGAAATTGTCCAGATGGTTTTGATATGGAGGATAGGAATGTTTCTCGCCAGATGAAGTCATTGTCACGTGTTGCGCCTATTGCATTGAGGATGGCGAGCGACTTGATCGATGTTGCAGATAATACTAATCTTGTAGACGGTTTATCTAAGGAATTAGAAAACCTAGAAATGATATTTTCAACATCGGATGCACTCGAAGGATTAAGTGCACTTATTGAAGGAAGAAAACCAACCTATCAGAACCTTTGACGGTGTTACTCTTACACTATGTTTTATTTCTGACACCTTCTACAGTGTTGTATGCCCGAGCCACCATTGTCTCTGCCTAACTCTGTTCTGGAAGATGTTGAAAACCATATTCAAGAAACAATATCCAGTGGTAAGCACATCCGAAATGTGTTAGCAGAACACTCTAGGGAAGGACCATGGAATACAGATTGGGAAGTTGAGGCAGCTGTAGAGGCATTGCATGTTTTTGGAAGTAGATGGACGATAGAAATCCTTTCGACACTATACATTGCAGGACCTAGAAGATTCAATCAACTCAAAACTTTGCTTGCAGGAATTTCTAGTCGCACATTATCTGATAAATTACGATTCTTGGTTTCTGAAGGGCTTGTCATTAGACAAGTCGAGGATGGCCCTCCTGTTAGGGTAGATTACATCCTTTCAGACCATGGAACAACCTGTGGCAGACTACTATCTCCATTAGTTGCCCATCTCAAGATATGTAATGGTTCTTTGAATTCTCTATAGGTGAGACATAAGACCGAATCCATTACAAGTGAGTAATGCCGAAATTAATCCATGGCACTACTGAAACAGTGGATTTCTCAGCGCCCGTGGCTTGCTGCGGGACTTGCTGGAGCTACTGGCGGCCTAGTAGGCCTAGGCTCGAGTTTGTCGTCTCTAGCATTCACCAGAGGTGGCGTGAAAGCAAGAATTAGTGATTACGAACACCCTCTTCGTCAGCGTATTCTAAGGACTCTGGATAAAAATCCAGGATTATGTTATCGTGAGTTACAATCTAACCTATCTGCAGCGAATGGTACTCTTCGTCACCATCTAGATGTACTTTCTAGCAGGAAGTCGATAACAATAATTTCCGTAAATGGAAGAACTTGCTATTTCGCAGGGGCTCCTTCACAAGTTGAAGTATTACGAGGAATGGATGTTGGAGAAAATGAAGCGGCAAGAAAAATGCCGATCGGTCTTTCACTAGTTCAAAGAACAATCATTGACGAAATTAGAATCAATGGAATCCCTCGCTCTCAGGCATCTTTAGCAAGAAGTATCGGGCGTTCAAGAGCTACTGTTCACTCCGCTGTGAAGGTTTTACGACGTCGCGGAATTATGCGTGAGGACCGTTTGGAAATGGCTCCACATCTTATTGATTCAGAAGAGTGGCAACCCTCTCGCCCACTAGATTATGAGTGGTCTGATGAGAGAAGATGATTTACTAATCGTCTCTCAAGCGACGTTTGTTGCGCATTGTTCAAAGCCTTTCGTCAGTCGGTAAGTAGCATGTTCGATTTACGTCTCGATGAAATCCCCTTGCCGGCGAGCAAGAAAAATCGAGAAAACCTGATCTCTTGGATTATCGATACTCTTTGTCTTCATCGACGTCGAGGAGAAAATGCGGCAGATGATGGTACCTTTTCACCAATACATAGAATCCTATCCGAGCATTTGTTCAATAACCCATCTAAGGGCTATGAAACTCGAGAATTAGCAGATGATTTGGGATTAACTCCTGCTGCGATACACCACCACTTTGCAAGGCTTGTATCCGCAGGTTTAGTTTCGACCTCATCGGGAAAGGGTTGGCGCTCATATCACATTGTGGGCGGCTCAATAACAAAGGCGATTGACAGCATGAAAGTGCGTGCAAAACTAATTCATTCACAACGCCTTGAATTGATTGACAATGTATGGAAAAGAGGAAAGAAAGTCGCTATGGCAATCGAATTACCACCAGATGGAAAACCTAGTGCTCTGATTCGAATCAAGGAATGGGCGCCGCTTGAAGAAGGAGAAAATGAACTCTCTAGGTTCATGGCGGATATGGGACTGTTAGGTGAGCGACCTGGAAAGGAGATCGCTTCAGATTCACTATCGGTTCGTATTTTTGAAATGCTTCTCAATTCGGGACCTCCAATCTCAATTGATGAAGCTGCAACGAAATTGAAAGGCCCCAAGCCTCGCGTAGGAAGAATTCTTGAGAGATTTCGAACTACTGGTCTTGTAGAAAGAGTGGCAAGAACTGACAGATTATCTACAGCACTGTGGTCTGCAATGACCACCCAATATATGCGAAGAGGAGAAGATTGGCTGCTAAAGAAAGGTGGATTTGAGCGTCTATCAGTTCCAAATTCTTTACTCAAAAATCTGAAGAAAGGCAATTGTAAACCCGAAATGATTGAACGCGTCCTCAAAGGCATGGAAGCAAGAGAACAGATGCTGCTTCTCAATTTACTAGGAGGGCGACTACCTCTTGGCCATCGATTAGTTGGAATGGATGTTAGTATGCTAAAGAAAAAATCAATGGATGATTTAGACC
>NZFU01000034.1 GCA_002689345.1 Methanobacteriota archaeon
CGTGATTGCGGCCTGATGATGCAATACAAGAGTAAACGCAAGAAGGATGGGAAATTTTGATCGAAAGGGTACGGACGCGTGAACTGTATGTACTGTGGGTGTACAGAGGGTAATTTCTGCTTACGGCTATGAACCAAAAATATTCGAAATTGAATTTGATTTTTTTCGGCTTGAGTTACACCAGATTTGGTTTCAGTATCCTTGAGATGTAATGGATGCAATCAGGAACATGTAGAACACCAATAGTAGTAGGTACAGTCCAATGACAACCCAAGAAATGGTTTGAGCGGTTTTAGCAGTACTGGCGTCAGGGTGGCCCGGATACATAGCGGTCACCTTCAAAGCACCTTGAGCAACAATCAATGAAGGTATAGCCAAACAAATTCCTCCGGCAAATATCGAAACAATTGAGAGAATCAACGCCAATTGCGCAGAGGTTGAAGGAAACCCCCCCATGACAATCGTGTTACCTACTTGCATGCCTGGTTGTTGAACATAGGCCATTTGTTGAGGCTGAGTGACTACATACTGAGTTTGTGGAGCAGCAGTATATTGGGTGTAATATTGTTGATTAGGAGGGGGCTGCATCAAAATTCCTTACCGAAGTATATTATTTGACACTATCTTAATTCGTCGCTTTATTTTTGGCCAATCTACAAGCAGCGACAAAATTTTCAAACATTTCTTTACCAAATTCCGAATCATTTACTTCGGGGTGGAATTGTAATCCAAACCTGTCACCGTCTTCGTTTTCCATACCTTGGACTTTACAAGAATCACTCGACGCTGTAATGAAGAAACCATCAGGAACCTCATGCACTTCATCATTATGACTTTCCCATACGGTTTGAGTTTGAGCTGTATTTGCAAAAATAACCCCCCCGCCATGCAATAAGTCGATACTCATCGCACCGTATTCCGGTTCTGGAGATTCACGAGCATCTCCGCCGTAGTGGCGAGCCATGAATTGGTGGCCTGCACAAATTCCCAAAATTGGAATCTTCAATTCTAAGAATGCAGCACAATTCCCCAATTCTCCAGACAAACCAATTCTGGCAGCACCGCCTGATAAGATGAGGCCATCTAAGTCCCGAAGGTCTTCGACGGGGGTTGTGTTTTCAATTATTTGAGTGTCAACTCCAAGGTATCTTAGCATTCTCCACTCACGATGAGTCCACTGGCCACCATTGTCGACAACATCGATGATTAGTTTCCCCTCTGCCATGTCTTTCTCGGGCCGCGCGCCACCCATGAACATTCCTTGTGACAAAGGACACCTTCAAAGAGGGGAGGCTGGTCGCGCAGATGAGCGTGAACGACATGGCTGACCTCACTGTTGATTACAAGTGTGCAAACTGCGGCACTATCCAAAGCTTCACCCGAGACCGCGAAGGCAAGTGGCAACCTGCTATGACCTGCAAGGTATGCGGAACTCGTATTTTCATCAAACTGCGAAGAACCGGACACAAGATTCTGGACGCAGAGTGAGACGAACTTATGTTACCGAGGGGTTGAAAGACCCACTCGACCCCATTCTAATCAATGGCATCTTGGCTCGAGTCATATGCGCCTCGTCGATTCAATGAATTGGCGATGCCTGAAACGATTCAGACTAATTTAGAGAAGGTCGCCGTTCAAGCAAACCCCCCTCATCTGATTTTAGCAGGACCACCCGGTGTGGGTAAGACTGCTGCTTGGCGGCTGGTAGCGCGTCAAATCTTAGGGCCTTCATGGAAATCGACAACCCACATTCTTCAAGCTAGAGACCTGGCAAAGACCGCCGGGGCGATGAAGAAGTTTGAAGAATTTCTTAGACCCGAAGGAACATCATCCAAAGACACCCTGGCAGGAAGGTCCTCTTTGGACTCCTTCGACGCTAACCTGACACCCGCATCTGCAGGCGACACACCGCCCGCCGGTGTTGAAAATAGAGAAGTCCATGGCGGTGAAACCAGTTATGTTTCTCGATTGATAATTATTGAAGACGCAGACCATCTCGGCCCAACTAGACAACCATATTTGCGCCGAATGATGGAATCAACATCTTCAACATCCCGCTTTATTTTTACAGCGAGATCACCCTCGCGGCTAATCGACGCTCTACGCTCACGCTCCAAACAGGTTCGCATACCGTCTGCAACAAATCAAATCATCACCAAGAGACTTGAAGAAATAGCAGAAAGAGAGGATTTATCTCCAATCAGGGGTATTCTTGGCGATATCGCCCACGTTGCAAACGGAAACTTACGTAGAGCCGTATTCTTACTTGAATTACTTGCTCGTAGAAGGAACTTACACGACAGAAAGAATTTGCAAAAGGTAGTATCAGCTACCACACTTGTTGGGGTTCAACAAGTATTGGAAGAGGCATTACGAGGTAGAGTTCACGATTGGCGGTGGGAGAAACAAGGAGGCCGAAATAAGAGAGTTCTCAAAGGCGCACTAGGTGCTCTTGATCAATTGATGAGTGAGCATGCATTGGAAGCCGAAGATGTAGTTTCTCACATTCACAGACTACTAACAACAGGACGCCTGTTACTCGATGAATCGGTATTATGTGAATTATTGAGCGCTTTGGCAAGTTGCGATGTCAAATTACAAACATCGATGCACGGAAGAGTCCAACTCGAGGAATTCCTCCACCAGGTCAAGGAGATATCTTCGGCACAGCCGGTTTAGAAAAAGAGCGGACACGGCAGGATTCGAACCCGCGATCTGCGGCTTAGGAGGCCGCCGCCTTATCCAGCTGGGCCACGTGTCCAACCCCTTCGGTGAGGCCCCCTTTCAACAACCTATCGCTATCATAAATTATCCAAAAGCCACATACCCTTGCATCTAGTGCCCTAACACATGAGTGACGCCAGCCCTTCAAAGAAGGTCATTCCTGGGAAAGGCGCTGGCCTACCTAATCCTTACAGCAAGGATTTTGACAGGGGCGAAGACTCAATTTCTAGTTCATTAGCAGACTATGAATCTGCAGAAGCCCACCGAATTAAGTATGGCAGACTGGCATGCAATCCAGCGGTTCTACTAATGCGGCGAGTCGCAGGCCTGCTGATGGCATTAACCGCTCTTGCAGGAGTAGTTGCACCGAATCACTCCTTGACAAAACCAACATTGATGATATTGCTTTGGATACCAATGCTCCTAATTTCAATCGCGCCAGCATTTATTGCGGGAGAAAGGGGCATGACCGCCCTCGTTCTTCGCTCATCGTTGTGGAAAGAAGAAGCGATAGTGAAAGGGACTAGAAGAGACATGATGGCTGAGCCGGGGATGGATCGTATCAAAGCAGGATTGAATGATGTACGCCTGCATAATGCAACAGCATCAATCCTCGCAGCAACATCTCTATTGTTACTAATTTTAGCTGCGGGCTTAGAGCCTAATGGCCTTGCTTACAATTTGGTGTTACTAATCACCTTAACAACAAGCCTAGCCTTATCATTCCACGCTATTTTTACTACGGACGATATTAGAAAACTAGGAGACGAATTACCATATTTGGTATTACATTCTCCGACACATCATCCGATGAAGTTAGACACTATTTTGGGAGATTTGGTTTATGCGCATTTAGATCCCGACCACTCATTATTGTGGGATTTGTGGGAAGGGAAACTATCTCATTCAATATTGCCGGGAGTAGATAAAAGACAAGCCAGAGAGCGAATATTGTATTTGCTCCACCTCAATAGCCGGGGCGATTTAAGCGACGAAGAAACCTTCAACGAACTAAAGGAATTCATCAAACCAATGGCGATTAAGGAATTGTTGTTAGATGCAGATGCCCAGTTTAATTGGCCAAGGTTACAACGACTAATCGCACATGCGCGTGCTTGGCAAGTCGAAGTATTCGACTTACTTGATAGATTGCAAAACGACCTACTTTCCGGCTCTGCAACAATTACCAAAGACGCATGGAGGATGGACATGGCCCTTGCATCCCAATGTAATAATCGAACAGGGCACCTATTCATCGCATTGAATAACCAAGGCGAAGAAGACAGACATCTTCGCGTTGAAGTTATTGTTCCAGGGGGAATGCCAGAAAACCAAGTCCATCGTTTCGAACTCACTTCTTGTCCGGGGCCCGAGGGGGCGGTCAAAATCACAGACCCCCTGGTCGAAGATGCATTGGATTGGATGCCAAAATATCTAGAAAAAGGCGTAATTTTGTGGATTGGAGTTGCTTGGGGAGAGAGTGTTCGCGGAAGGAGAAATGTCCAGGTAATTTTACGAGACGACGACGACACGATTCTAGGATCGAGAATTATTCGAACCGAGGTATTAGCCGGTGATAGTAAGCTATCTCGGCAGAGGCTAAAACGCATGCTACAAGCCCGCTCAAAGGGAGAGTCAGATTTGCCAAACTTAGATTTGACCACTATACCAGCATGAGATTTTAGGCGCGTTCCTTATGAAATGCCCACACTTGGCTCTCTCCACCGGAGGTGGAGTACTTGGAAGCATGGGACATCATCGTAATCGGAGACGGACCTGCAGCATTACGAGCATCAGCGAACGCCGCTAAGGCCGGAGCAAAAGTTCTAATGATGTCATCAGATAGTTTGGGCGCGGGCAATACCGCAGCAATTGATGGTATAGCAGCGCCACTGAAAGAAAGTACAACCAAATCTCATCGCGACGATACGATTAGAGCAGGAGGGTTCCTTTGCGACCAAGACATCGTATCACAACGAGTTGCTGAAGCCTCCAGACAAGTCGATCTTCTAGAGCGCTGGGGAGTAATATTTCGCCGCGACCAAGATGGTATTCCACTCGTTCGTCGAGCAGCAGGACACACACTTCCACGCTTAGCAGGAGCAGGGGATGCTTTGATTCGCGAAACGCAACAGGTTCTCGAAGAACAATGTATGAAAAACGGAGTTGTCCGCAGAGGCGACCAAGTTCCACTTCAATTAGTCCACACCGATGAACAGGTGCATGGTCTGATTTCCTTAGATATGTCTACCGGGGCTGTGAACGCATTACAAGCAAAGTGTGTGATTATCGCAGATGGCGGCTATGAAGGAGCTTGGACTGGTGTCTCTATTGGATTAGGTGCCGATTTAGCAATGAGAACAGGCCTTGCATTAAGGGACCTTGAATTTACATCATGGACTCCTTTGGCAGTTTCTGGAACCAATGTAGTATTGCCAATTGGGATGCTTTCCGATGGAGCTACACTTCACCACTCTAATGGAAATCCAATAGATGTGGAAGATTTTGCAGACACTACTACTCTAGCCAATGCCACCACTTCACAGGGCGTTGTTTTAGATGCCCGGAACATGGGAGAGTCAGAGGCTTGGTGGGACCAAACATCTGAAATTTTGACGACACGCCTTGGAATTAACATGGCGCGCCAAACAATTCCAGTTAGTGCACAAGTTTCCTCCACACTGGGTGGAATTGCAACCGATGAATTTGGTAGAGCAATTTCAGGCAAATGGTCTAGATGGTTTACCGGGCTATACGCTGCAGGAGACTCCGCTTGTTCAGGACTTCATGGCGCAGGAATGGTTGCTGGAAACAGGCTATTAGACGCTTTAGCAGGCGGAGCTGCCGCTGGAGAGCACGCTGCAAATTATGCAGCTAAAGTGGAATTTAGTGGCCGTGCAGCCTTAGAAACACACCTCGGAGTTGCAGAAGCCGACCTTGATTTCGATATGGCGGGTGCGGAAGAAGGACCGGTCCAAAGAGCGGGCCCACTATTCGCTAAATTATCTGAAATCATGAATTCCCAAGTAGGAATTTCTAGAGACGAATCAGGGCTTCAAACAGCATTGGAAGAACTCAACAAGTTAGCAAAATCCGCTGACAAAATGCATCTTGACGATAACACTAGATTATTCAATTCCAACTTACTAGAATCTCTGAGACTCAAGGCAGGAATCCGCTTGGCTAAGGCGACCGTGCAAAGCGCCCTCTCTAGAACAGAGAGCAGAGGAGCTCATCAAAGAGCAGATTTTGCCGAATTAGACTCAGAACAAATGCATCACACATTAGTCGATATCGAGGGAGAGATCTCAACGCTTGCCATACGCAAGGGCGTCTCTGGAACCTGGGTACTTACTCCAGATGCTTAGACAAATCCACCCTCTATATTTTGAGGGGAGTGTAATGTCGGAAGGATATGGCAGAGCCGACATTGTTTCAGAAAATACTCACTGGAGAGATTCCTGGAAACTTCGTGGGCAGGGGCGAAAATTGGGGCGCATTCCTAGACGTATTTCCTCGGGCCGAAGGGCACACCCTCGTGGTTCCACTCAATCCAGTACAGAGAATTTCCGATTTGTCTAAATCTGAATTAGCAGATTTATTCTCAGGAGTTAAGCAAGTCCAGAGCACACTATCATCATATTTTGATACAAAGGACTTCACCGTAATGGTCCATGATGGGCCAATGGCTGGCCAAGAAATACCTCATGTCCACATTCATGTAATCCCTAGAACAGAAAACGATGGGGGCAGGGCATTACCAGCACTATTCCCCAGCGCAAACCCCTCAAACCCTCCGGATTTTACAGGCTTAAACGAACTCTGCAATCAGATTAAGGGGGCTTCACAATGAAAAAAGGATCAGACGGAGCAAGAGATCGTCATGGAGAATTATTACCTGAATTATCAACATCTGCTACCAAAATGAATTATGAAAAATTGGTAAATACCCCTCTTCCTAATTTCGGGAAGAAGTACCCTGGGTCTCCGTTCTTCATGGAGCTGGGCTACTATTTACTCAGAAAAACATTCAATTCAATATTCAGAACACTAGAAGTCACCGGAAAAGAAAACATCCCACTGGATCGTGGCAGTATGTGCTCAGCATGGCACACGAACGGTTTAGTCGATCCAATTTGTATATTTTTAACTCATCCAAAAATGTTCGTAGTAGGGGGGAGACACGACCTAGTAACTCGTCCAATACTTGGCTTCTGGGCGAGAAAATTTGCAGTGCAGCCCGTGGTGAGAAAAGCAGAATTATTACGCGGAGGATGTTCAGAAGAAGAGGCAAATTATCTCAATGGCCGTTCGTTACTAAACTTGGCCACAGGAATTTCACACGGCTTTGGCTGTGCATTATTTCCCGAAGGAACCAGCCATTCTGAAAGTCATTTAATTCGTGTAAAGACGGGACCGTTTCGAACAGTTTTGGCCGCAGCGGCGCATGCAAAAGGTACAGGCGGCAAACTGCCAGTAATCATCCCAATCGGATTACATTTCAGAACTAGGCATTTTTTCAGAACGGATTGCTGGGTAGAATACGGCGAGCCAATTGAAATGCCTCACGAGGGATTGCCGGACGATTTAGTCCAAACGGTAAGCAATGGAGATTGGATGGAACCTCCTGCCGAAGTAGTGATCGATTTAAGAGATAAAGTCGAAGAAAAATTGGCTCCAATGACTCCTGATAGAGACACATACAGCGAAGTCCACAGAGATGGAATAATTGCACATGTTCAAAGAAGGATTGAGAATAAACCCGAATTGACGTGGAGAGAAGAAGTTCTTGAAGTTAGAAGACTGAAACACGAGCCTGCATCAAAGAACATCCAAGAGGTTGCAACAAAAATCGGCGACACTTTACATGAGGCGGTTTTAGACGGACGCGACATAAACTCTCAAGGAGACGGACTGAGGGGCTTTTCACCGTTAGGAGCCATCACCGATTTATTCAAACTAATTCCATTATTGTGTTTGCTTCCAACAATAATTATTGGGATGGGGCCACAAATAGCGGTTGGTAGGTTGTTAGGAGACCGTACAGATGAAGGGCTCGATGCTCGAAGCTCATACCATTTCTTATTCGGAATGTTTGGGTCATTAGGCTGGTGGCCAATTATGGCGACATCAATCACAATATTATCAATCGTATTCAGCACCGAAATAAACACAGAATTAGGCATTGATTGGATTGGCCTGTTAGGTGGGGAGTTTTGGCAACAAGCATGCTCAGCACTACTTTTATGGATTTCAACGATCCTAATATTTTGGTTATCGGGAATGTCTTTTGCAAATGGATGGGATACGATTTCAGACTTTGCAAAATGGCGACGACGTAGCAAAACAAATCAAAAAGTTCATGCAGATTTAGTTAAATTGCGCGAATTACTAAACTGAACGGTTCAAGTTGGTGGACTGTTTCGGAGGGGTTATGTCGCCCGAAGATGCAGAGATGCAAGTACGCTCCTGGCTCGCAAGTGAACGTATTGAAATTCGTGAACAAGAAGACCCACGCGCCCACTTACATTTACTCGTAAAATATCCACAAGGAAAGAATGGGCACATGTTTGCAGTAATCATACCTAAAGAGAGAGACCTTCTTGCAATATCATCGATGACAAGAGTCGACGAAGGACAACAGCAGTCGATGAAGAATATGATGAAAGACGATGAAGAAGAATGGAAGTCTTGGATGCACGAATGCAGGATGCAATTGATTTCTTCAGGCGTTGATTGGGGCATCCATTTGGGCCACTCGGGCAAAGAAAGAACCGGTCCATTACAGGCATTCAATGTTAGCGAACCAGTATGGTTTGATGGTTTAACAAAAAATGAAATGATGCAGAATTTACGCCGCCTTTGGCTAGCAAAGCTCGGCATTATCCACGAAATAAAATTCGCATTTGGCACAGGTACAGGGAAGCCCGGGCCTGTGGATGATTGGCAGAACCGAAAAGATTCAAAGCAAAGGGTTGGAAGGCCAGCAGCTTCCCAACCAAAAGAAATCCATACAGATGACTCGATGTCATTTGGTGAAGGATTTGACCCATCTGATTGGATTTGAACGCCTACTTCTCACAATGACCTGAGGGGCGCGCGGTTAAGTAGGAGTAATGTAGCGTTAGGCTTGTCGTTAGGAAGGTATTCGTATGAGACAAAAAATGAAGTCAGTCAGTCTTGCAGCAATAATGGTGTTATCAACCCTATCAGCAATTTTAGTTGCAGCTCCAGCAGCAGCAACTCAAGTTGTTATTACAGAAGCAATCCAAGTCGTAGATGGCGGCAGTTCCTCTGACCGTATGTCTGCGGTTGGCTCGGACTCTCAAGGCAACGTTCACGTTGTTTGGAGCCGTTCAAACCAGCACCTGTATTATTCGATGATATCACCACGCGGCGATACTCTAATCGATGCCACACAGGTAACTGGAGCCGGACTTCACAAAATATACCACCCAGATATGGTAATCGACGAAAACGACATCGTACACATTACTTGGGCAGATCATTCCGGCCAACACAAAATCATGTACACCGCTTTACATCCATTCAATACTGCGATGGACGGCTCTGTTTCTGACGACAGCAGCCTTACCGCAATTGATGATTTCATCGTAGCCCAACACATCAACAATCGTGATTGGCCTGCAATCGATGTAGATAGCCAAGGAAACATCCATCTTGTCTGGCAAGACAATTACGATGAGTTGGACATGTTCTTCCAACAGCCTCAAATTTACTACAAAATGTTACAGCCAGACTATTCCGTTCAAAATGCAATTGTACTATTTGACGACACCCTACTTACTCCAATCATTGGACACAAGGGGCACCCTGACATCGTAGTAGATGCTAATGATTACGTTCAGATTGCTTGGGACGATACCCGTGGAGGAAAGGTCGAGCTAGTATTCGTAGTCGATACGTCCGGTTCTATGTACTCTGAGTGGGCAGACGTTTGTACTGTAATTTATGGAGGAAACTTCGCATCCGGTGGTAATTTCAAAGGAATCAAACCAATGCTCGAAGAAGGAAACATGACTGTATATGAGACAATTTACGGTCTAGGTAACACCTTACCTGGTGCTGCAAGCCAAGGAAACTGCGCTCAGCACAATAAGAACTCAGGACCAAGAAACACACCACTTGGACTTGTTAACAACGACGATTCTGGTGGATTAAGGACACTTCCGGGAACCGTTTACAACGGCGCAACATACTCCGGATACTCTGGAGAAGACTGGGGACCAGGATCTAACTGGGCTTGCCTTTCATGGAAAGACACAGTAGGAAACGTACCTGGAAACCCACCAACCTCTTCCGATCACCGATGGAACCCTAATGCAACTAAGATTGTCTTACCGGTTTCCGATGAAGGACCAAAGGATGGAGACCCTTCCCAACAGGCGGATGATACCACTTCTATCAACGAAGCACATGACAACTGTCTGAACGCAGGAGTAGTACCTGTCGGACTATATGGGCAATCATATGGTGGTGCAGGAAACATTGAATCACACATGCGCGACTTAGCACAGTGTCCTAACGGGGTAGTCTCGACAGCAACCAGAAATTGCCCAGGAACATCTGTTCGCTCGACCGATGCTGGTGGACAAGCATACGAGTTCCCTTCAGGAACCGGCGGTGCTAGCCAGATGCAACTTCTTGTAGAAGCAATGGTTTACATTTCAACCAACAACTCTCGTGAAATTTTCATGACTGTGTTAGACCCATATGGTAAGATGAATAACGACCAATCTTGGGTTCCAGGAAACCCTGGCCACACCACCATGGGTAACGGATACGCAGAAGACGTAGGAAAGGGAAGTGAAGGACACTTAGTCGTAGTAAACGACACACGTGTAACTATTGACGACGCTTTCTCATTCCACCCTTCAATCGGCGTTGACATGCAAGGAAATACACACATTGCATGGATGGATGGAAGAGATTACGGATTCGAAAAGAATGTACCATATGAGGTGTATTACACCAAGTTGCGCCTACAAGGGGCAGGAGAATGGGATGGAGTGCCTAATGGATTATCCACATATGCAATCAAGAGAATCGAAGATACACCGATCTCAGAGGTTGAAGGATGGCAACAAATGCCACAAGGTAGTAGCCAAAATTCCGCTTATCCGGCACTATTAACCGACCCACAAAACAACATTCACATTGCATGGCTAGACTTTGGTAATGCAAGCTCGGGCGAAGAAATTCGCTATACTAGATTGAATGCAACGGATGAAACTGGCCCCGGAGAGACTGCTTTGGATGCTTGGAATTCAACAGAAGTAACTTCATGGTCATCATTCAAACTTGGACCCAATCAATTATCCAAACCAACACTTGGACAACCTCCAGCTTTCGCTAATGATTTAGGAAGCGGAGCCCACATCGCTTGGTCTGACACAAACAAGTGTTCAGATGAGAGCAATGGTGGGCCTTGGACAATTTGTTATTCTCATGTTTTGACTGGACAGGTTGATGTCGAATTTGATGACGGCGAAACTTACTATCACGTAATTGAGCCTGGAGAGCAGACAATCTACAACTTGACAATCAACAATACTACACCGGGACCTAAAGACTTGGTTGCAGACACTTACAATCTGAACCTATCTGGAATGCCAGAAAATTGGACTGCAAACCTATACTTTGCTAACAACCATACTGCAATCTTCCCAGATACACCAATCTTCCTCGAAGGAGGAGAAATGGCGCGTATGTATCTTCGTGTAAGAGCACCATCTATCTATCAGGCTGCCGAAGACCAAGTTGCTCAAATCATTGTAACTGCAATTTCATT
This sequence comes from Methanobacteriota archaeon, assembly GCA_002689345.1. GTDB lineage: Archaea > Thermoplasmatota > Poseidoniia > Poseidoniales > Poseidoniaceae > MGIIa-K1. Next base: position 11,537 of record NZFU01000034.1, read on the forward strand.
GAAAGACCCAGCAATCCGGTCAGAAAGATTAACTCTAACTCTGATGGATGTGGTTCACGGTATTGACCTTGACACCAGCCACCGTATGGCAGATGTTGAACAGGGCCAAACAGCAATCTTTTCAATCACAATTACAAATACTGGTAACGTGCATGATTCATTCGCCTTCTATGACCCTAATACCCTTGAAGGGCAACAAGAATGGCTTCTACCGTTTGGATGGGGAGTAGCATTCCCAATGCAAGTTTCGCTTGACCCAGGACAGTCGGTAACAAAGAATCTAGAAATTTCTGTACCTACATCTCAAGACCCAGGTACGTTTGTTGTTTATGTCAAAGGTTGGTCTGAAGGCGAACCGATTAAGTCCATAGAAAAAGGAACATTCGATGTACTCGAATTGTGGATAAATGTATCAATACGTTCTATTGGAAACATTGTATTCGAAATCTATGATACTAGTGAAATGATTCTTCCTTCACCAGGTTCCGGCACACCATCTTGTGCAAATTATGAACTCAACGTAATCAAGAATTACGAGCAAGGATTCCTTGTTTTCACCACACCAGGGGCTCCTGAAGTTCGACCAGAGGAAATCGACCCTGAAACCTGGAGACAAGATCATTGGACCGTAGAGTTGGATTTCTCCAACGCACCGGGTCCAAGAGACCCAGCAGACCCTCATAGCCCAAGATTATGGCCAGTGGAAACCACTTACACCGTAGGAATTTCAGTGTGTGCGCCAGTTAATGCGAATGCTGGACTGGGCCCTGCAGTTACTGTAAAAGCTCACTTGGAAGGATATCCTCGTGTGGCAGACTCAGTGATTCTATCTACTAATGTAATACACGTCTTTGACCTTGTAGCCGAGGCAGATACCGGTTCTGAAAATAATGCAATATCAGCTAACCCAGGAGATACCTGGATTATTCCAGCTACAGTATCCAATACTGGTAACGGGCCAGATAGATACGACCTACGTCTAGGGCGCGTCTATGAAACATCAACGGGAATCGATGTCTTATGGGACATTGAGGTACCTCGATCAATACTAATTGAACTAACACGCGATACGTCTCAGACAGTCGATTTGACAATCAATGTACCAACTCAGGTTCCTGCTGGAGATTATACAGTTGTAATCCAAGCATTCAGCGAAGAGGATTACCCTGATGATTCAGGACACAGAACAAGACTACGTGATGAAATAAATCTACAAATTACTGTTAATGAATTCTATGATATGCAAATTAGTATGGATTCAAGCGTAGATAATGCGGTTAAGACCAGTGCACCAGGAAGGATAGTTGAATTCGTTGTGAACATCACCAACGCAGGTAACGTTCCAGACACACCATCCTTACACAACCACTCTACACAGAGAGACATTACTAGCGGCAATGATATCATGAATACTTTGCCTGGAATGGGAACCCTTTCTGGATGGAGTGTTGATTGGAAGATGGTAAATTATGTTGGAAGCGATTTAATTGTCGAGACCGATTGTATTACTACAACATCAGACGCTGAAGTCTTCCCGGACGATGTCTGTGTCTTCCTAAGCGATGTTGGAGCCGATGGTGAGTGGAGATTACCTGAGATGGACCCTTATACCACCTACACAATGATTGCAACAGTTCACATTTCAACTGGTGCGAAACTCGATACACGCTACATTGGCCTGAAAGTAACCAGCATGGCTGGCGACATGGACAATGATGGAGATCATGACGACAGCCCTGATTGGACTAGCGATTCTCTAGATACAAACGAGTTCATAGTAACTCTAAGGCTACGTGCTCCAAACTTGGTAATTTCAGAAGTTTCAGTTTCAGAAACTAGCAACGAAGTCGACAAGACAATTCCTGTGCGTGTAATTTTACAAAACACAGGAAATGTTCATGCAACCAATATCGAAGTAGTTCTTTGCGAATTCAGTGATGCGGATGATGAGGTTCTCAAAGACATTCGTTTGAACGGATGTCCTGAGGATTCAGTAGTCATGCGCCAAACCGTTGGCGCACTACTTGCACCTGATGCTAGCGAAGATGCTCAAGAAATCGAATTGTATCTTCTGTACCCTGTTTCTGCAGGATCTCACGATGTCGTGGTAGTGGTTGACCCTACAAACAGCATTGTAGAAGTAAGCGAAGCTGATAACATCAGAGTTGTAGGCGACGAACTAACAAGCGACTCACCATTTATGGACGTAGCTGGCGAAATCGTTAGTGATTGGGCACTACCATTTGGTGTTCTAATCCTAACCTTCTCACTGTTCGGAGTTCTCTACCTTGTAGGAAAGGGACGCCGTGCTGATGTAAAGAACCGCTTAGCAGAACAGAGCAGTTTGATTTCAGTTCTTCAAGAAGACGAAGCATGAGCCTAGAAGGCAAAACATGGCATCGCCCTTCCTGATATTCAGGAAGGGTCGATGCCTAATGCTGCCCACCAAGGTAATTCGATTGTTTGTGGCGCAGCAATAAATTGACCTGAGCGTTCTGCCATTTGGCGAACTACTCTAGTTCTAACTTCGTCTATTAATCGCTCACTAGCCTCTGCACCAAGCTGTAATTCTCGTGCGAATTCTTTGAAGTTGAAATTAGATCGCGGGGATTCCAAAATATTGTGGACCATCAAGCGTTGCTCATAAGACTCAAAGTCGGAATCAACGGTTGATGACACTCGCTGTTTGATTTGTTGGTGTAATGCAATCAACGCATCGCGCTCATTATCGAGTTTTTCAATAGCCTCAGAAATTGCAGAAAGGTGATGCGCACCTTCACCAACACCAATCTTCTTTCTCCCACTAACAATTTCTGCAACCTTGACAACATTTCCATTCAATTTGTTAGAGAGTTTCAGCGGACCCCCTGCGGGCAGAATTCGTTGACTACATTGAAATAGATCTGGACCCAAATCAATACGGATAGAAATCGCTTGTTGGACAGAGTAGATATTCTTAGGAGGACCTCCTTTATTGCTCGCAGCCTTCATTTTGACAACGAAGCCAACACCTTCGAGTAATTTCAGATGTTTCATGACAGCTTGTTGCGATATACCGATTTGCTCGGCTAATTGTAGAGGATAGTGGGGCTCTCGAACCAACCGCTCAAGAATAGCTCTACGAGCCTTATTTTGTAGAATAGCGAGCGCCTCATCAAGCCCAGCCACGACTTCACAACCATTGGTTACCTACTATCGGTTACCTATGAACCCGTCGCATCAGCGCTATGACTCATCCCAATTCTTCCACGAATCATCACTCGGGGGGTTTTCAGGTGTGAATGTGCTTGCTCTGTTAATCGAGCCACCTACCTTTGCAGGAGCAGATTTTGTTACTCGAGTATCTACATTAGCAAATGGACTTGGTACATTATTGGAATCTTCTTCGAAGTCAGGAACTTCGCCTCTGACCAATTTGTATAATTGGTCGGTAGTGAGCATTTCTTGATTTGGTTTCATCTCTTGTTCCAATGGGTCGGTGGAAATAATATTCTGGTCCTGAGTGAGGTAAACTTTACCGCCTCTGCCTTTGTTAATTGCAACCAATAACCATCCCAGTGGGAATAATACTGCACCCATACAACAAGCACCCATGGTTGCTAAAAAGCCACCATCAGAAGCAATCTCTAGAAGCCAACTATCTCCATTTGTAAAGAGGAGGGGATTGTTACATCCATCATCGGACTTACATTCAATTTCAACCAAGACCTCAGAACTATCTTTGATATCTAAAGTAGTCAATTTCGAAAAATCAACATCTGGGTGTTCTGCCGAAAAATCAGTTCTACAATCGTCAGAGACCTTAGCACCAACTTCGCCATCCTCGATGTACTTGTAAGTGACAATATAGTCGCTATCATCGCCTTCAACGTGTACAACCCAGCACCCAGAACCAAGAGTTAATGTGTTGACTTCACCTAATTCAGCAGATTGCTCTGAAGTTTCTCGCGGATCATAGTATTCTCCGAAATCATCCATCATCAACGAGAAGGTTGCAACTCCAACAAATATCAATACTAATCCAGCAATCATCAGCCGCTTGGGCCAAGGAGAAGGCTCTGGTGCTGGTTGCATGGTTACACCGAAATGGCTACACAACTTCAACCAAGCGGCTTCAAGATAATCCCATCTCGCCTAATTTTTCAGGCAGATAGGTATCGGTAACGAAATCTAATCCATATTTTGCTAAGGACTGTTGCTCAGCTTTCTGATTAACTTCCAACATCATGTTGATCTGGTCTTGCCACCATCCATCAGCAAACCTAGGGTCTGACAATTCAGCGTTTAGGGCTTCTATGTCTTTCTTTGACAAATCATCAGAAGGCAAGTCATACGCTAGGATATCATCCGCAGTGATTCCGAGGTATGTTGCCGAAGGCGTTGCTAAATATTCTGAAATGTGAGCGGTTTTAATCGCACCATAAGCAATAGATGCAAAGATTCTGAATGACCACGGGTCACCGTCCAGGAATACTACAACAGGAATATCCCATTCTTCATTCATCCTCTTGATTATCCTTCGAGTTGAACGGGCAGGCTGCCCTTTCAAGTGTATTAATCCACAATTGTATTCTTCATCAAATCCATTTTCAATCAATCTGTCAAACATACCCCCGGTCTCAATAGCCATTAGGAACTTAACATCATGCTCGATTAATCGAATCTTTTCAGATTCGACATTGTATGGAACCCCGTAACCCGAATCACCAACATCGTCACGTGCATTAATTCTCATCCATTGTCCGCGCCTGTTAAGCTCATCGACCGTTATATCACCAATCATTCTCGCACCATCTTCTTCTGGTCGTAATTTGAAATCCTCTCTCAAACAAGAGGTTACAACTTCAAGGTCTTCTGCTAAGTTGTTGGATTCATTTTGACTTCCAAATTTACCTAGGCCCCATCCTTCAGAAATATAGTACATTTCTCTTAGAGTCGATGATTTTCCAGCCTCAATCATTTCTTCAATAAATTCGACAACGTGCAGTGCTCGAAGTAAATTCTTAGCCGAGCCCAAACTTGTTGCATCTCGAGTTGAACGTTTTTTACCGTACTTGTATACACCCAATTTCGAATCAAAACCAATATTGTTCTTGGTACGAACTGGCAAAGTCATTGTAGGCGGCTCGCCCTTTACAATTCTGTCATACATCTCTTCAACAACTAGGTGTAGTCTAGCCTTTGTTAATTCAGGATCATTTACTCGTGCCATCAATTTTCACCTCCGAAAAGTGTAGTTTGGCCAGAATCGCCATCTACCACACCCGGCTCAAAACCTTCTTGAAATTCTTCATCAGAGGCCACATTTTCTGCTTGATTGAGAATATCTTCTTGCTTTCTGATATCTTCAAGCATTTTCTCATCCAACTTTGTTGCTCCAATCACATCTTGACTTCCTCTAAAGAAAACCTCAGTTTCAGTCCAATCTCCTTTTTCGAGATTGGATAGCGAATATTCCAGTACCGCATTTTGACCAGGTTCAAGAGTTTCAATTTTCCAGCCCCATATTCCCATGGCCTCCTTTCTTCCTCCGCGTTCATTACCAACCATTTCTCCGCCAGATTTTTCTGGCCAATTTACCAACAAAGAGTAACTTCTTGCACGGGCGGTATAATTGAAGAGAGTAATCGAAACATCGGTTTGTTTTGTTTCCTTATTCCAGGTTGTAGTTTCATTACAAATAACCGCACTCATGATTCTTGTAATCGAGCCAGCTAAATCGGGCACAGGGCGTTCGAGAATCGATGCAGACTTTTCAGCAATAGCCGGAAGGATGTCATTGATCAACTCAAACTTCTCTCTTGTTTTTGCCATCTTTTTCTTCTTTTCAAGATGCTTTCTCAAACCTCTCCCCATCTCTAGCATTGCTTTACGTGTTTCTTCAAACACGAAACCATTGTCCGACAATGCTTCTTTTGCTTCGGATGTGAATTGAACATTCGTGCTTGCTAAGTGCACCAATATTGCCGCTGGACCCTTAGGAACACCCTTTCCTCCAGCCTGCTCAAGACCATACTGTCTCCAGTCCACACTTTCGATAGCCTTTGTCAATAAACAACCACCCTGTTGGTACATTAGGGGTACACGATTTGCAAAGCGTAAGACTTCAACATGTTTGTCAGCAGCCATACCTTCTCCAAAAATTAGGCCAACTTCAACTTGGAATGGATTCCCATGGCTGACTGTAGGCGCTCTTGTCATAGTTGCAATAAATTTAGAATCGATGGTTTTGGATAATCCCTTTTTGATTAACATCTCTTCAATAGGGGAGAGACAATTAGTTGGAGGACTTAGTAATTTAATCGCCTTTCCATTTACAACGCGTTCTCCTTGAAATGCTTCTAGAAGAGCGCGAACATCGTCAGGCTTCATCGATTTTGGCTTTGTTCCAACACCCAATTCAGCAGCCTCGCACAATTCTTTTGCAGCACGCATAGATACTCCAGAGAAATTCTGCCTTAGGAAAACAGTTAGCCTAGAATCCTTTGATTCTCTACACATTCTTTGTAATTGACCTAATTCAATACCGTGAGGATGAGGCTTAATCGCATCGACTTTACTAGGTAGCCTTTCAGTTACTCTTGGCCAATGGTATTTTTCGCCATCAGGGTCGATGAATGTGATTTCAGCATGAGGATTAACAATACTTGTCATCCTAAGATATTGGAATACAGATTGGCGGCCTCGTTGGTATTTAGCCTTCATTTTGGTAGTAACCCTTAGGCCATGTTCTTTGAGAGTAAGGTCGTCATTTTCCCAAATGATACGAGTCTGTTCACTTTTTACAGCCTTATTTTTTCTAGTATCTAATCCGATGTTGACACTTACAGCGGTTGGCTCTCCCGAGATTTTCGATAATACGTGAGTGGGTTTACCAGTTGTTAATTGGGAATACATCACAACTCCAGTAATTCCAATACCTTGCTGACCACGACTTTGTCTGATGGCATGAAATCTCGAACCGAACAGTAGTTGCCCGAACACTTTCTCGATACTTTTCTGAGGAATGCCGGGGCCATTATCTTCAGAAACCAATTCCAAAATATCCTTTTTTGTATCGAGTTTTGAAATTTTAATTACAATGTCTGGAAGAATTCTAGCCTCTTCACATGCATCTAATGAATTGTCTACGGCTTCTTTGACCGCCGTAATGATTGAACGAGGTAGAGAATCAAAACCGAGGAAATGTTTGTTTTTCTCAAAAAACTCAGAAATTGCAATTTGTTTTTGATTGCTAGCCATCTTGTTTGCAATGCCTGACATATGTATCACTCAACCCAAAGGTCCTCCTCCGTCCTAATGACGTTGGGCCTTGAGCGACCTAAGCCGAACGCCCAAGGTTCTTGAATGATAGCGTTCATTCTGAGCTTTCAAGCGCAATATGGGCTAGAGTTATTCGACGCAAGTAGACAATTATCCAGATTGTTAGTACTACCGAGGCTAAAACCGCAGTCCAATATGTCCAGTCTCTTCCTTCATTCATTGCAACAGAAAGATCCGCAGCCCTTGAGCCCCAATATGCATAAAGCGCACCAGGAACTATCATCCCTGCATTACCAAGCAAGTAATCTTTCCATGAAACATCGGTTAGTCCAAATCCATAGTTTAGGACAGGATATGGTATGACAAGGCTAACCCGGGTTAAGAAAACACACTTCAAACCGTCTTCACTAACCGCCTTTTTTAGAGCCCTCAATGTTGGTTTTTTGTTTAGTTTAGATTCAACCCAATTGTGGAGGTATTTTTGAGTCAGCCAGAATGGTAGAATCGCCCCAAGACAAGCGCCAATAAATGCAATAGCCCAGCCTCCCCAAAAGCCAAATAAAACCCCTGAAATGAATTTATGGAGACTTGCAGGAGCCACAAATAATGCAAGAACTACATACAATAGTAGCCAAGCAATAATTCCAATCAATCCATTTTCTGGAAACCAAGTGGCCTTTTCAATCAAAGGCGCCAACAAGGTTTGTGTAAGATAGATAGTGAATGCAATTCCACCAATAACGCCAGCCACACTCAAGGCCGCCATCATGCGCTTAGACACAGTATCACTTCAAAGAAAGAAACCTTCTTTCCAAGCAGTAATTTGTCCAGTAAATGCACTAGCGGCCACAGTTAGTGGACTTGCAAGATACAATTTACCAGGGCCAGACCTTCCTTGGAAGTTACGATTAATCGCAGAGACTGTAACCTGTTCTGGAGTAATGGAAACACCGGGTCCTGCGCCAATACATGCTCCACAACCAGGATCGATAAGTTTCACACCAACGCGTAGGAATAAATCGTGCCATCCTCTTTTCACAGCTAGGTCTTTTACCTGACCACTACCATATTGAATGTAGAAGTCAACACCCTCTTTGACCTGTAATCCAGCGGCCTCAGCAGCAGCACAGACCATTGCATAATACGCGACATCGTCTTCTTTACCAGCGGTGCAAGAGCCCCCGTAAGCAATATCAATTTCAACATCGCCAATATCTGTAATATTTGCACCGTTAGTCGGGTCTGATGGAATCCCCTCATCAGGATTTCCTGGATGAGCGACCATTGGGACAATATCGGAGAGGTCAATCGTGTGAACTCCACCATCATATATCGCCCCAGAGTCAGGCATTACGGCCAATTCTTGCATACGCAATCTATCGGTTCCTTGTGCGTTTTCCATCCAGTCAAATAGGGAATCATCGGCTTCACAAATCCCAGTTCTACCACTACATTCTGTAGCCATATTACAAAGCGTAGCTCTTTCATCAACCGATAGAGATGACAAACCAGGCCCACCAAATTCCATCGAACGGTTTAGAGTTAGTTCTTCACGAGCATGGTCGGCTAAGATGTAGAGAATTACATCCTTTGCAGTACAACCATCAACCAATTTTCCAATTAATTCAAAGCGAATAGATTCGGGAACTTTGACGAATGTGAATCCAGAATAAACCAGGCTTGCATACTCGGTTGCTCCTACGCCATAGGTTAGAGCATTCGATGCACCGCCCATGCAAGTATGCGAATCAGTTGCCTGAATGAAATCTCCAACCTCGATAAACTCCTCTCTAGCAACTTGGTGACAAATACCAGGGGACACACCATCTTTAGCAGAGTAATCTCTTACACCCGTGTGTTTTTGAAATTCAACTTGTAAATCACGTAATGTCTGTACCTTTTGCATATGAGGGACAAATTTGGGATTATGAGCAGCATACAGCAAGTGGTCTTCGAATACAGCAAATTTACTAGGGTTTGGTAAAGAGTAATCTTCACCATATTCCTCGCTCAAGAACGTATGAACTTGAGCGGTGGTAAATTCGTGGCTATAGCCTCCCTGAACTTGAGCGATTACGGGGTCATGAGGCTTAACACATTGACCAGGCTCTTGACCGACCAAGTTGCGAGCAATAATTTTCTCAGCCATTGTCATTGCACACTCAGTCGTTTCTAATGGCGGAAGTGAAATTTTCTCACTCTTCAATTTCTCAGCAAACGGGAACAAACCTCCGCATTCAATTATCAATTTAGTGACAGGATCATATTTTGAAGTGAATTCATCTAGCGAAATACTCTCGCCATTTTGTAAACGACTCAACATTTCGTAGTCCCCCATCAATTGTCCAAGGTTTATGTTATTTCTTTCATGAATTGGAGCAAAAGAGGAAGCGATAACGATTCTGATTCCTGCCCAACGTTCACACTGTGCAGCAGTTTCACGCGACGAACCAGTCCCTTTACGCTGCCCCGAAACAATAATCTCAAAATTACCGTTAATCAAAGCCTTCTCATTGAATACACGCATGCCGTCTTGCATTAATCCTGCATATGCATTTTTTGCAATCTCACTGGGCTCATGATCGAAACAAACCCACGCCGGCGTCATCACATCGGTATTGATGTCGTCGAGCAAATCCTCTGGCGATAAATCGCTCATTTTCAGGTCAAGGCCATCGTATAATTGGCGCTTAATCAGCCCCAAGTCCTTGGTAAGAAACAATACTCTCTTTCCGGGCGAGAGATTGATTTTTTCAGGTGGCCAAATTCCCATTATCCATCTCCCCTATTCCCTTTCAAAGCGGCGGGAGGTATAACGGGTTCGGATTTGCAAACACACTTCTTTGCTCACTTACTACTTCTGACTTTTTATGTTCTAGAACCCGATAGACGTTTTTTTATGATTCTTAATTAACACGGAATACGAAAATCCGGCGATCATTTTTTGCAGGTATTACATATTTTACCCAAACGATACACTGAGCGCCAATTGCCATAGAAAGAGTATTAACCGTGCCGCCAAATTGTTTAAATAACTCCTGACGGAGGCTTTGGATAATTATTCGGCAAGCATGTTGCTAGCGCCGAGGATGTGAAACAAATGGATAACAACCAACATGTAGAAGATATCGTAAAGTGCAGCGATTGTGGAAGTCGTGCACTAACCCGTGATGAAACTCGCGGAGAAGTTGTATGTGACGACTGCGGTCTTGTTTTAGAGGACAATGTAATCGATCAAGGTGCAGAGTGGAGAGTATTCTCTCCAGAGCAGGGCGATCAGCGTGCACGTACAGGTGCTCCAATGACTGTCATGCTTCACGATAAGGGATTATCGACAGACATTGACTGGCAGAACAAGGATTACTCTGGTAAAACCATCAACTCAAGATATCGTTCTCAATTCTACCGAATGAGAAAGTGGCAGAAGAGGTCTCGTGTTTCAAACGCAACCGAGAGAAACCTAGCAATGGCTCTAGCAGAATTAGACCGTATGGCAAGCCGCCTCGAACTACCAAAATCAGTTCGTGAAGCAGCAGCTGTAAATTACAAGAAAGCGGTCGAGAAGAGATTGATTCGAGGACGTTCTATCGAAGGTGTTGCAGCAGCATCTCTGTATGCAGCATGCCGACAATGTGGTGTACCTCGTACACTGGACGAAATCGGCCAAGCTAGCCGTACAGGCCGCAAGGAAATCGGAAGAACCTACAGATTCATGGTTCGCGAACTGAAGATGAAGATTATGCCAACAGGCCCCGAAGACTACATTTCGAGATTTTGTTCAGGATTGGGCTTGGATGCGGAAGTTGAAGCAAAGGCTCACGAACTGATCAAGGCTGCTCAGGAAAAGGAATTGACCAGTGGGCGTGGACCAACTGGTATTGCAGCATCTATCATTTACATTGCAAGCGTTCTATGCGGAAAGCGCAGAACCCAGCGAGAAGTTGCTGAAGTTGCTGGGGTAACCGAAGTAACAATCCGTAACCGATACAAGGAACTAATTCAGAACCTTAACATCGAATTAGATATTTGAGGGAATTCCATTTGGAATTTTAGCACTCCTAGGTGAGTCGAATGAAGAGTAAACGCAGAGTATCACAGAAGGTATTAGAGGCCCTATCTGAACGCTTAGTGTCATCTCTTGAAAGAGGGACTGAATCATGGCCATTACCACAGCCTCCTTTGGCAGACCCTGATTTTCCTCCAATTCATCCTAAGGAAAAAGGCAAAATTATGGAAATGGGCTTAGGGCTTTTACAAGCAGACAAAGGAATGTTCGACAGGCATTTGTCAATTGTAGTTGATTTGATAGTCCCCCATAGGATGAATCTTTCTGACGACCCGTTCGAAATCCATGAAAGATGGTTACTGAAAAGACTGAATGTTCTCACAGAGAGATTGTCATTTGCCATTGCAACCGAATGGCTGGCCCAAGCCCTCGATCGTTCTAGCCCCGACCCTGATAGATGGTGGTTAGCAGTAGCCCTAGTCAATGGTTTATGCACAGAATCTCACGGCCAATCCGTTCATCAAGGCTATCACTTAGTCGAATCAATTGCTCTTGCAGAGCGCCCAGGAACTTGGCACACTCAACCAGAAGTCTCCAGTGCAAATATGGATTGGAATCCTCATGGAATGGTTCCTAGAACAACATCAGTAGTTGCTCATGAAGCAGGAACAGATGCAGCAAAATGGCTCATGACCCAATTGGAGAATAGCGGCGAAGAGCGTCGCAAATTATTGGTCGAATGGTGCCGCCTACTGTTAGAGAGAAAGGAATTAATTGAGCCATTAGGAATTTCACAAATTCTTACTCGTAGAGCCAGCGATGCTTCTGAAGAAGTATCGAGTAGAGTGGTAGTTTGTCTAGCCAAATTGCTTGAGGGAGACAAAGATTCAGGGCTCGAATGTATTAGAGTACTGAATTCTAGAGAAGATTTACTTACACGCCGAGCTATGGCGGATGTACTAACCAGAATGTTCAGAAGAATTACTACAGATGCTATTCCTCTATTGAATAGCATGTTAGAAGATAAAGACGAAAGCGTATTAGCTGCAGCAAGCGCTACCGTGGGGGATTTACGATTTCTCGACAAAGAAATGTGGGCAAATAAAATTCTTGAATTGTGCGACCACCATTCGCAAATCGTGAGAAGAAATCTCGTCTACACTATCCGAGATTATTTGGAAGAGTTTTCTGATGATAGCCGTGGAATTATTCCGAAGCTATGGGGAGATGGAGATGAAGTTGTATTAACTCGTCTTCGAGAGTTACTGATGAGAATGGATGAAGTTGATGCTGATAGATTTGCAATAACTGTACGCTCTCTTGAACATCTGAACCTCGAAGGGCTTTGGAACCCTATGAAAATTAGAAACGAAGAAAGAGCCACTCAGTGGCAAATGTGGTTAGCAGGCGAGGCAGAACAACCATCAACGCCCGAATCGGTTCATGTTCATGTGTCAGATATGACTGAAGGAGAGTTACCAGATCTTAGCGATGCCCTAGATACTTTAGATGACATGGGCTTCTTGGATTGACGCAACACTCATCAACGCGGCCCATATTCAACAGCCATGCGCAGCGCACTATTGTTTACTACAATCCTTCTTTTTGCGATTGTTCCTTTTTCAAATTCAGCCGCAGCAAGCGGTTTGGATGAGAACTCAGGAATTACAATTACCGCATCATTTGATAATTCAACAGAAATGACCACATTGAATGTTTCAATGCCCGTCACCAATAATGCGACTCTATTAGATGAGCTCAAAGATGAAACGTTCTCAATTTTTAGATTAGTAGCCGGAGACTATCCGGTATACATAGAATCCATTGCAACAAATATACAATTTTGCACCCAAGGCATGTCTAATTCTGAATGTTCAGGGGCAACTTTCCAAATCGAATATTTCCCGAGCCCGTTCGATCATGATGATTTTGAATATGTTCTCGATTTTGGTAATAATGGAATACATTGGATTATCAGCAATTCAGTCGAAGAAGCGGTTTCTCCAGTTATGGCAGTAGAAAATCTAACAGGCATGTATTCTGATGATATCACCACTCTATCTTGGGATTATATCGATCAGGATTTCCCAATGAATCATTCAGTCATGATTTACAGCCACGATTCTCCAGCAACAAGAGATAACTGGAATGGAATGGCTAAAACAATAGTTAGTAGCAGTGTTCCTGCGGGGACTACAAGTTACCAAATTGACCATTCAGCCCAACAAGTCGAAAGAGAAATTTACTATTCTGTGACCTTATTGTTTGAAACATCAGAAGATGCTAGATTCATTGGCAGCAATACACTTTCACAACCGCTAAATGAAGACAATACTGCACCATTATTTGTTGGCGAATTAACAGCATCCTTTGATTCAGCAACCGACGTAACAACTCTCGACTGGGAAGAAGGAGTTCCCGATGATGATTTGTTGATAAACATCTACCGCCATGACTCCGAATTAGAACAAATCAATCCTGGGAGATTGGTGGCCACAGTTGACGCCAGTATCTCGAATTACGACATTATCGTTCCATTTGGTGAGCACAGGTTAACTTCGTATGCAATCACTTTAGTTGATTCCGAAGGTAATGAAATCTTAGATTTGACCGAAGCATCGCCTGTTTCAAATTCAGTTATCGAATCTACAATTTCTACAACTACAATTACAGATATTAGCGCTGAAAGATATGGCGATGGAACTATTGTTGTCTCATGGACAGACAATACACAAAATCCGAATGCAATCGCTAGAGTTTGGCGCTCTCTCACCGGTCCAATAGATTCCTTTGATAATGTCGAAGAATTATCCATAGCAAATGTATCTTCAGAGCAATACTCGCACAATCCAATCAATGCTCATGATGAAGCCTGGTATGCGGTTACAATAGATGCAGCATGGGGGTCAGAACAAGAGCCATGGCACGATGATAGGCTATTCGATGGAGTAAATTCAATGCAAAACCCGATTCGCGAAACAGAAGATGCTATCGAAGAGCCAACAATTAATTTCAGTTCGCAAGTTCTAACCTCAACTGGATTTAGAGCTAATATTAGCGATGGTTCAATGTTGACACTTGGCCCAATGTATGAAGGAGATGTAATTGTAATTTCAACATCTTCTCTAGTCACTAATATCTCCTGTCACGATATTGCTGGGCAGGGCACATCAATAGGCTCAGGACCAGATTGGGCATTATCTTTCAGCGCCAATCAAACAGGTGAAAAATGCCTGGGAACTATTGTTGATGGCCAAGATGAAATTGGGTTTACTATGACTTGGAATTATATTGAGACAATTCCACAAACCGATGACGACGACGACGATAATGACGACGACGATCAAAAGGATGGGGTAAACGATGGCAAAAAAGGTCAAGATGATGACGATGAAAAGGGCCAAATTACAACCGTAATTTTGACAATAGTTATTCTGGCGTTATTGGTGTATCTCTTTGTAATGATGCGTACACAAGACTATTCTGAAGAAGAGTGATTATTCCTCTTCAAAATTAAACTTTGAATCAACTACAACCGAATCCCGAATTTGGATATTTTGAATATTGTAGGTCACACTAGAAGAATCGTTATTTCCGCTTTCTTCTAAATCTTCATCGCTGTTGGCTCCAGTATCCGGAATATTATCTGAGCCGCCTCTATTGGCGGCTAAATCTTCTCTTAACGGCCCGGCTGTTGAAAGCCAAACATAGACCCCATTCGTAGTAACCAATAGTCCCACAAGAGACAGGACTAGACCCGCAGGTTCTGGAAAGAAATCAATTCGCCCTATCGCGTATGCTATTCCCAGAATTACAATTCCAGTGATAATTACCAACTTCGATGTCGCTTCAGGGTCTTTCCACATATCCATTGTTGGAACTACTCCTTTCACTCCAAAAGTAAGTCTGAACCAAGCCAGGTATAGCAACATCATCCCTGTTAATCCTAGCGTTCCTGAAGTGAAGGTGGAATCTCCCCATGGCCCTGACGGCGAGATGTCGGTGAATGTAATTCCAACCAGAATTACCCCTAGAGCGGCAAACCCTCGCCACTCAGCCTTTGCGCCCATTATGGGGGCCACGGGGCGCGACGCTTGAAAGCAATGGGGCCATGAGGCGGGTTATGGCAGCGGTTGAAGACGCAGTTTTGGTAGCCGGCGGCATCGGTTCAAGGATGCTACCGGCCAGCGCAGCGATCGCCAAGGAAGCACTACCTTTGGTGGACATCCCCGCATTATCGCATTTAGCTCGAGAAGCGGTTGAAGCAGGAGCAAAACGTCTACACATCATAACCTCGCCAAGCAAAGATTTGAGTAACTTATTGAAAGACAATTCATGGCTACATGAAAAGCGCCCAGATATCTCAAAAGAAATACTTTCACCATTTATTGATGTAGAAGTGTTAGTTCATGTTCAACATATTCCTAGAGGATTTGGAGATGCCCTAAGTTGTGCATTACATGCTATCAATGGCCCATTTATGGTTTTACTAGGTGACAATATTTTACTGGATACTTTTACAGATGCTACGAATTATTCCCCTTCAAACGCTTCAAAGATTTTAGTCGAGGCATACCGACAAAACTCTCTACCATGCGTTGGTTTAGCAGCGGTTGAAGACCCAGAGAATTACGGAGTAGTTTCTATGGATGGCGACTTGGTTAAGGAAATAATCGAGAAGCCAAGTCGTGAGAGCGCCCCTAGCAATTTGGTGCTTTGTGGCCGTTATATTTTCACAGCTGAGACTAAATCATTACTTGAGAAATATAGTTTTGAAGAATATGGCGAACTTCAATCAATAGCGGTTCAGAAACATTGGATGGATAATGAAGGCCTTGTAGGAATAGAACTCAAGGGTTTCCAGTGGTACGATTCAGGCGCACCATTGCCCTGGCTAAAAAGTCAAATCGATTATGCATTAAGACGTGATGATATGAGCGACGAACTCAGACAATGGCTCAAAGAACGCCTTCAACGCTGACCTGGTTTCCAAAAAGATAGAGACGCAGGAGTCTCATCATTAGCAGCACGTATTGCCAAATGGTCGGCGCGTTCATTCCAACGATGCCCACTATGAGCCTTGACATGCTCCCATGACAATTCTCTCAACTCCTTCACTTCATTCCATAGAGATTGTAAGTGTGCAACCAATTCTCTATTCGCTTTTGCTTTCCATGCTCCAGTTGCTTGATTTCCAGCATATTGCGAATCTGTTTTAATTACAATTCGTGACTCGCCACCTTCACTTAAAGCCCAACGTAAAGCCTCAGCCATCGCTGTTAATTCCGCTGTATTATTTGAGCCAACTTCAGCCCCTATGAACATGGAATCATCCGGATTAGTTACAACCTTTCCACTGAATTCATGCATGATTTCTCCGTTACCACGGCCTAAATCATTCGACCCTGTGATAATCACAACACCCCAGCCTGCTGGAGTATCACTATCCACATTTTGATTGCCAATGCAAGAACCATCAACATAAATGTGAAACATTCTATTTTCACTCGCCGATTTCAGATTTGTAATCAGCAGGCGACATCAATCCAGAAACTGCAGAAGCATCATCTAATTTCATACGGATAATCCATCCTTCGCCATACGGCTCTTGGTTCATCAATTCCGGAGCATCATCCAATGCTTCGTTGACAGCGGTAATTTCTCCAGCGAGTGGAGCGAAAATTGGTGAAGCAGATTTAACGGATTCGACAATGGCAAATTCATCCATGTCTCCACATACTTGGCCCGCTTCGGGTAATTCGATGTAAACGATATCTGTTAGGGCATTCTGGGCATGATCGGTAATTCCGATTACCACTTCATCCCCTTCAACTCTAATCCATTCATGCTCTTTGGTGTAAAACAGGCCTTCTGGAACGTCACTCATGATACTCCCTCGATTATGTGCAGTTGGTTAAAGGAATCAAACCTTTCTCATAACTGACTTGAACAATGTGGACAAATATTCCAATTAGCTTCAACCGCATTTCCACAATTACTGCAGGTCTTTGGGCTATTATCTGCAATCATCACCGAATCATTTAGCACAGTGTTTCCAACCTGTCCAATCTGAACCATCGGCTGAGACTGCTCAAGGTTTTCTTGTCGAATTCTTCCTGCTTCAGAATACAAGCCAGCCTTTTCATATGCAATAGCCGCATCTTCCCAATTCCTGGCTCTTTCCAAATTTATGGCCTTATTTTTCCAAGCATCTTGTTGAGATGGTAAAACAGGTTGTTGTGGCTGTGGACGAGGAACTGGTTGTTGCATTACGGGTTGCTGGTACACATGTTGCTGAATAACTGGTTGCTGAACCACAGGAACGTATTGTGGCTGCTGCTGAATAACAACAACCTTGTGACTGTCCACTTTAGTGCTGAGTGCACTGATTGCAAAGATGAGCGAACCACAACATAGTAGCGACCCACACATCTCCATCTCCACATTATCGCCAGAGGGATCATCACTACCAGAGGCGCCGATTAGGATAAAAGAAAGAATGCCAAGTACGATACAAACATTCCAGTACATCGACTTCTTTTTTTTGCCATCGTCAGGTAATTGGATATTCATCATTCTTCCTCCAATTCCTTAGATAGCATTGTATGTTCAAGTTTCGCCCAAGCATTTCCTATGTCTGCATCACTTGTTGTTTGAATAAGTTCTTCCTCAATTCGAGCAGCCATCGAAACATCATTTTCGTCAGGAAACCAACTTGACAACGGCCCTTCTCCGCGTCCAGTTGGGCCAGCGAGAGCCAATAGCATTAACCCAATTATGGGGACGGTAATACTTAATTCTGGCTTATCTATTGATAATACGCCAGATATGAGGCCTAAGCCGCTTGCCATGAGCAAACCCAGACCAGTGCCTAGTAGCAACCTACGGGCACTTTTGGCTGGGCTCATAGAACCCCCAATTCGCAATATGGCATGAAACCAGCGGCTAATCAGTAGGTTTCACGCATCAATTTGTGAATTTTGTAAGGAAGCAATGCGCGATTGACAGGAGTCACTTCAAGAATTCGTGCATCATCTCTTCTTCTAATATCTTGTAAGAGAGGGTGTCGGCTTTTTTTGTGAAGTGCAAGAAGCGTAGGCTTGTCTACCTGTAGAGCAGATCTAACTACATTGACAAAATTTTCAGATTCGACGGCGAATTTTCCAATTTCATCAATCACGATAACTTCAGAATAATCTCTAGCATTCTCAATGGCCGGTATTGCTACACTGTCCAATGCTTCGGTATCAATTCCATATCCTAGGACTCTCAACCTACTATCGATGCCTTTGTGAGCCATTACGGCTTCATTTCCGGTATTGATATCGATTACTTTGTACCCAACTCGCTCAGAATTTTCCACCAATGGCTCGGTTCGCATCCCACCAATAATGTCTGTATTTGCTCCATCTCCGCCTCTGGCATTGATTTCACGTCGCCTTTCGTCTTCCAGCATTTCTAGTACCTTAGCAAGTACTGCTGATTTGCCAGACCTTGGAAGTCCGGTGATTCCGATTTTTGGATGTATTCCCATTAATGTTCACTCTCAAAATTGAAAATGCGAATTGCGCTGATTGCTTCGAGGGAGGTACTGATAATAAAACATAGGGGGAAAATCACGCTTTTTCTTGATTCCGGAAACTTCAACCCAACATCCGTCAATATAATCTAGCAACTGGGACGGAACTAAATTCAGACTAAACTTAAGATGGAATTCCTACAATGAACTATTTTTGAACAGTATCCGAATAATCCATCAAAGAATATTTTCATCTCCAGGCATTGGCAAAGCAATAATCGCGCGCCCCTCAGCAGATAGTTTCCAAGACTCGGACACCCAATCTAGAATTTCAGACAATTCTTTCTCAGACAAGCCAGCAGCATCCGAAATTCGTCTTAACGCCCACAATTCAGATTCGTCATAATCTCCATCGACAGATGCCAATAAGGCCGAATCCCGCAAGGCGATTCTAACTGCTGAAACTTCCATATCTTCCAAAACCGAATCTAATTCTGGTGGTTGAGTTAGTAATTGACGAACTTCTTCTCTACTTTCAGGGTGAAGCATCATGGCACCCATGGCCGACTCAATCGCAGAAATCTCTTCTCTAACTAATGCGCCATCCGCAGCAGCAACTAACACTAGAGTGCTAGCAATTTTTCGTCGCTGCTCTTCGGCAAGAGCAAGCGCAGCATCAGGAAGCAGAAAAATCACCTTGAAAGATCATTCAACAAATCATATCCCGCTTGCATCCAGGCATAGCCGTCAACGGTCCAAGCAAGCAATCTGTTGATTGCATCAGGTTGTAAATCCAAGTGTTCAGCAATTTCTTCCAAAGCTTCCCTTTCATCTTCATCAACGGTTCCATCAGACGCAGCCATTAGTACAGCATCTCTCAACGCAAGTCTTCCAGCTTCATCCCCAAGATCCTCTAAACATTCCTCTAGGGGTGGCGGATTTTTCAAAGCTCTTCGAATCATATCCCTTTGTTTCGGTGATAATAATGCAGTACCAAGTCGTTGTTCAAACATTGACATCTCTTCGACGGTTAATTCATTATCAACACGCGTCATGAAAGCCAAAAGTTTGGCATAAGCGAATCGTTCGGCCTGCGGCAACTTGTGTACTGTGTCGGGCAGCATGTAGGTGGCGTGTACGGCGCATGACTTGAATGCCTCGCTATAATCGAGCCCTTCAAATGCTACTATTCGAGCGAACAAATATGGCCGATGTTGTCGTATATACTAACAAAGGCTGCCCCTCATGTGTTAATGCTAAACATTACCTTGATAGAAAAGGCGTAAATTATACAGAGAAAAAGTTAGGCAAATCGAAAAAAACCGATATTGAATTTTCTTTACGAACAAATAATGCAAAACAGATTCCTCAGATATTTATCAACGATGAATGGATTGGTGGTTTTGACGATCTTGTTCGGTATGATAAAGCCGGAGAACTCGACTGGAGATTAGGTCTCAGTGCGCGCAAAAACGTCGGGTTCACAAAGGGGATTATTCGTTTTCTAAAGGGTGAGAAATATTGACTTCTTTGAATGCGATTTCTCTCTGGCCTAAATAATTCAAGAATCCCCACAAACTTGAATTCAATAGGAAAAAGATACGTTCGTCGAATCCCCAAATAACGGTCCCGATATAATACCAAGCAGTCGAGCCAACTCCTCCAATGATATAGAGGGCCATAGTTGCTGGAATGGTCCATCGAATATCTCGCTTCGAATCAAATGTCCAAGTTCTATGAGTCCAATGTGCTTGGAGAGAGCCGAATAACCAGGCAATCGCCCAAGAGACAGTTGGCCAGACGCCACCGTCGGGTAGAATGAACAAGAATAATTCCCAAAGAGAGTAGAATACTAGGAAATTAACCATTGCAGTAGCTACATACCTTCGAAAGGTGCCATGTTCTGGTAGCATCAATCATCCTCCGTTACAACATCTGAGGGTTTTCCTGTGGCGATGTTCCGAAGAGCCGCGTTGTCATTTTGAATAGCATCAAGAAGATCATAATCAACACCAAGATTACGCGCTAACTCTCTAAGTGCTAAGGTGTCTTTAGGCAAACATTTCCCGCCAAAACCTCTGTTCAGGCCCATTATTGGGTTTAGGTGCGAGTCGCCAATAGGTTGGTCTTGTGGAGTTGTAATGATATTACTGATAACAGACCACTCAATCCCCATCGCTTTACAGATATCATGCATTTGATTTGCGAAAACCACTTTCAAGGCATAGAAGTTATTCTTGGTATATTTGACCATTTCAGCTTCAGTACTGCCGACGTGAAAAGTCTGTTCTCCAACCAATACCCCTGCCAATTTATGTTGCTCAAATACCAAATTAGCAACCTCTTCATGAATAGTCCCGACCACGAGAATTTTTTGATTTGCAAAATCTTCTAATCGTTGCCTCTCAACCAAAAACTCTGGTGAATATGCTAATTTTAGAGAAGGATACACGGCTTGCAATTTTTCGGTTGTACCAGGAATTACTGTACTCTTGATTACTGCGATAAAACCGTCTGGCAAGGCGTCTAGAATTTCTTCAACAATACTCGTGTCGCACGAACCATCGTCATTTGCAGGAGTCGGAACTGCAATGTAGGCCATGTCACAATTATCTGTTATGTTTGATAATTCAGTGCCCCTTGCTGGATCGTGAACAAATAACTCATGAGCGTCAGCAAAGCAATGTTCAATTGCCCCACCAACCATTCCAGCACCTATTATTCCAACACGCATCATTACATCTCCCGAATAACAAAAACACCTTCTTCGACCAATCGGGCGGCGCGTTGAAGACTTTCAGGAGTCCCGCAATCAATCCAGGTATTCTCTCCCACAGAAATAACCCTAGCACTCCCTTCTACTAGGTATTGTCTAGTGACATCGGAAATTGAAAAATTTGGACCATCTTGTACAGAATCTAGACGATTCCAGAAACTTTCATCGAACATGTATATTCCTCCAATCGCTAGATTACTTGGCGGCTCAGAAGGCTTTTCAATAACATCGACAACCTTCTGATCCTCTACAACTGCAATTCCAAAATCTTCTGGATTTTCGACTTCTCTTGTTAGTAGAACAGCGCCACTTTCAAAGCTGTCAACGTAATCTTTGAGAACCATATTTGTGATATTATCTGAGAACCAAATCAGCAGGGGTGCATCTTCGTTTCCAGCTCTTGCTAATTGTAAAGCAGCGGCAACGCCTCGAGGCTCTTCTTCAAGGACGTAATTTACTTCATTTCCCACGTGATTTTTTATTTTTTCAATAAATTTGTTTCCGATAATTGTGATTTCAGTAATGCCGGCATTATGTATTGTTGATAACGCATAATCAATTATTGGACGGCCACAAAGCGGAAGCAATGTTTTGTGAGTATAGTTAGTCATAGGAAGCAATCTACTTCCATGACCCCCTGCTACTATGATGGCCTTCATCCTCTGACCCTCGACGCTGCCGTTTATTGAATCACTGGGAGTCAGAGTCTTGGTTTGCCACTTTGGAGAACGCTCCATCTTCAGCATTTTTCTCAAAGTATTCAGTTCTGACCAAATCTCCTAACCGCTCAACACCGTATTCAATCAAATCAGGGTCGTTTGCTTCCGCCCTTTCCCATCTTTTTTGTGCAGATTCTGCATATTCGGTATTGGCTGCAGCTACCATTTTTTCGCCAGAGGTTAATTCCCCTTCCAAGCCCGAATATTTTCCACCCTCTACAATTGCATCTCTCCTCACAGGCTCATGCCCTAATTTGAAATCGGTTTTCCCCCAATCCGGGCCAGTTGGATCGCTCCCTCTTGTTCTGATTGGATTTAATTCCTCAATATCAGAAGAAATCCATTCTGAAAGATGTTCCATGTATGCCTCAAATCTTTCGACCCTATCGTCAATGTCTAAGAGATGAGTCATGTCATATTTCTGTGCAAAGGTTTCTTCGTTTTGATGAAGGAATAGTCCCACTAGTACACTGGCAATACCCCCGCCAAGAAGTAACAAATGAATCCCCATGACCAAAGGGTCTTCTTTTCTCAAGCCGATAATTATTGCAAAGGTAACGGCAAGAATACCAATTCCTAAGAATAGAGAATATACCTTTGAACGCAATTTTAAGCGTGCTAATTCTCGAATCGAAGCGTGCATAGGACCAACTCAACCCAACAGGGACATGATGGCGTCAGTCATTGCAGGTGTTGAAT
Source organism: Methanobacteriota archaeon (assembly GCA_002689345.1). Lineage (GTDB taxonomy): Archaea > Thermoplasmatota > Poseidoniia > Poseidoniales > Poseidoniaceae > MGIIa-K1. The sequence goes on from NZFU01000034.1 coordinate 34,519, forward strand.
TATTCTCTTGTGTGAGTACCGAATCGCGCATATTGATATTCTGGCGAGGCTCTAGGGCTAATTTTTCTAGTACCATAGAAAGTACTTCTTGAACTCTAGTCGTTTGTTGGCCTTGAGATATAATCATCCTCTCCAGAGATTCAAGAGTTTCAAAAGAACGATTGTTAGACATATCAAGAGCAACTTTTTGCGCAGTCATCGCTTCTTCTTGGCGCGTTAGTAATTCCCTTGCAGCCGGACTTCCTATCGCATCTCTGCGATGTAATTCTTCTAAAGCACCCCTAAGCTCGTTTGTGGTTAGATCGAGAGCCCTTTTCATATCGCAAATCTGGTCGATTGCGATATTTAATTCAGATTGCAATGAAGTCGCTTTATTCCGAAGATGACCTTTGGCATTTGCCTGGAACATCGACTCAGCAAAAAATGCAGAAAAAACGCCTACACTGATAGCCACCTTTTGGCTTACAGGCACCATTGACATAATTCCCCAAGCAGTTACTCCAATTATTGCAGATCGTGTTAAGCCCATCATAATTAATGTAGCATTCCGGTATATATTGAGCCATAGCAGGGAGTCCATGGGCCCCCATAGATTTCACTCGTCAGGAATGAAACAATCATCGTCTATCTCATGAATTTGACCAGTCATTAAGAGGTGATCCAAAGCCTCATCACATTCTTCCTGAGAGATTCCATTGCCTAATAGTGGCGAAAATAACTCATCTAATTCAGCCCAATTCGCTCCATTTCCAACTTTATCTTGAGCAATTATCAACATCATTTGTGCAGTTACTGCCAATAAAGGATCATCACATCCATAATCTGGAAGCAGATTGATGAATGTACCCGCCGGGTGCGGTTCCTCATCAACAATATCTTCGATTCTATTTGTTAGATGTTTAAGTGGTAAAGGAATATCGAAACAATCAAACAAATTGGTTTGGCCCTTTGGTATCTCGCGAATATCCTGCGGCATTAACCTCTTAGCTAATCTTTCAAGGCGATGCATTCGTTGTTCTAATTGAATACGCTCCCGCTCAATATCTAATTCCATTAATGCTAAATCTTCATTGGCTTTTTTGATTAACCAGTCTTCGATATCAAAATTTGGATCAACACCAATCATTGCATCTGCAAGTCGCTTTACGGCGAGTGGCATTTGGTCGACACGCACTCGTCCTTCGGATTTATCGCGATTGTCCTTAACCATGCTAGTAAGCGGTGCTGTGGCGCTCCATAAAGGTACAGTTTGCATTCAAAGGGTGTACTTCGATTGGAGTAGTGTAACACTGCGCGGTTGTGACACCCCTTAACTCCCTCCAGTGGACAATAACCTCTATCTTACTCCGAATCTTTCTCGGGCGCGCGTTCATGTAGGTGCGGCTTATGGCAGGGATATGAGCGACCACCGTATCGCAATCTTGCCCGGCGACGGAACAGGCAGAGAAGTAGCGGTGGAGGCGATGCGAATATTGGACGCAGTCCAAGCTCACACAAATCATGGCTTCGAACAGGTTTTGATACCTTGTGGGGGCCAGCATTATACCGAGACCGGAGAAGAATGGGCTGAAGGCTCATTCGAATTCTGTCGAGATGACGCCGATGCCATTTATCTTGGAGCAATTGGATATCCTGGCGCAAGACTGCCTAACGGGGATCTAGCGGGAGGCTCGGTAATTCTAGGAATGAGATCCGGTCTAGATTTGTATGCAAATGTTAGACCAATCAAACTCTATGAAGGAGTTCCTCACAAAGTCCATGGCCGCTTTACACAAATTTGGGAACCAGGTATGGTAGATATGACAATCCTGCGTGAAAATACGGAGGGACTGTACCATTCACTATTGCGCCGAAGTGCAGATAGAGCACTAGGCCGAGAAGAATACATCCCTCCTGAAATGACATTCCCCGGATTAGAAGGAGAAGTTGCATATGACCCTAGACCGATTTCTGCCAATGGTACAGAGAGGCTAGTAAAGATGGGATTTGAAATCGCTGAAAATAGAAATGGTTCTCCTGCCGATGGTACCAAGAGGGTTTCATGCATAGACAAAAGCAATGTCACCAGAGGGTGCCAATTATTCCGCAGAGTTTTCGATAATGTAGCATCATCTTATCCAGGAATCGAAACAGATTATGGGTATATTGATGCATTTATGCAATGGCTCACTCGAACCCCTGAGTATTATGATGTCGTAGTATCATCCAACATGTTTGGTGATATTGCTACCGATTTAGGAGCCGTACTTCAAGGAGGAATGGGCATGGCGGCGTCAGGAAACATTGGAGATAAGCACGCCTTTTTCGAACCAGTACATGGCAGTGCTCCAAAGCACGCAGGCCAAAATAAAGTCAATCCAATTGCTAGTATTAATTCAATACAGATGATGCTAGATTGGCTCGGTCGCAAAAATGGAGAGGAAGAACTCGTTCAAATCGCCAAATTAATCGATAATAGTGTTGCAGAACACCTCAAGGATGGAAAATCGCTAACTTATGACTTGGGCGGAACAGCGTCCTGTAGTGATGTTGGAAAATCCATCGCGGAACTACTTTCAAATAAATTGAAAGAGTTGTGAAAATCAATTAAATTTGTCAGACATCGTTTCTACGATGTGATCTAAAGCAGATTGTAGCGCTTTGTCGTTTTTCCATTTTGTAGGCGCGGGCTTCTTTGGAATTAATTGTATGAGATTTTTTGTCACCCTAGTAACCTCGTCTACAATTCCAACAGTACCCGTTCTAGCTGAACGAGACAGGGGATTTAGATCGATTACTAAGACCTCTTTACCCATAGCGATTAATGCTTCACAACGATCGCCATCTTCCAAAGGAACAAGAATGGTATCTGCTTCAAAAATCCCCTCGGATTGACATGCCCCACGTGGACCTTCTAATCCAGGAATTCTTGCGTCCGGTATTCCTCCTAGAATTTCAACATCAAGACCTAATTTGGCATTTAGCATTTTCAAGTGACCAATTAACGCACCCATTCTTTCTGGAGTTCGATAAAAGATATTGATTTCAATTGGACAACCAAGTTGACTTGCAATCGTCAAAAAATCTTGACCGGCTAATGCGATTGCATTTCCATTAAGTGACAGTACTGGCCGCTTAGCTTTGACTAGACGGGCAGCGGCTTCCTTGGTAGCATCCATTGCTGAAGGGATTGTTTGTTCCCCTAATAGGTAATCAAAAGCTTCCCCTCTACCATGTGCAATCATGGCAGAGTCTGCTAACATGCCCTTTGCCCCGGCTTCTGCAACTTTTTTTCTAATCATTAGGGATTCATATCTTGGATGGGTAGGGTCGACAATATCTTCTTCACTCATATTCTTAGCCTCATTAATTATCTACTAGCATGGACAAATCTAGAGGAATTGTCCCGCGGTTGATTGTGCTTGTTGAGAGAACATCCAGTCCACATTCTCGCCAATCTTCAATATTCTCAAGGAGAATTCCACCACTTGCTTCTAGAACGACATGTTCTCGTAATCCCATTTCAGTTAGTTCATCAGCTACCGCTTTACATCTCTCTGGGTCAAAATTATCTAGCATGATAACTAGTCTATCACAACCATCGATAATTCTCTTTTCAGACCATGTAAATGCAGCCATTATCGCCTCTTTCTCTTCACGAACTTCGACTTCTAAGAATGCACCACATTCTGAAGGGTTTACTTCGGAAAGGAACTTTGAGATACGGGCGCCATTACTATCAATATCTGGATACATTACAGCAAGATCATTTTCTTTAATCATCATCGCATCTTGCTTTGTTAATCTGTGAGTTAAACCTCCTCCGAGGTGCACGGCCCATTTATCCAGCAATCCCCAAATCGTTTTGCGAGTACATGCGATTTGACCCGGGGCTTTAGAAGACCATTTCTTTGCCTCAGTGGCAATGCCGGAAAGTTGGCCAAGAATATTCAAAATACTCCTTTCCATAGCCAATACTGCATGTTTCTCACCGCTAATTTTAGCAATTTCATCTCCGCCACTAATGCTTCTTCCTTCACCATGACTCCAAGATATTTGCAAACCACCAGCCCATATCTGAAGCATGTGATCTACAGCTGCGCAACCAGCCAAAATACCACTACTACGTGCGATAATAGTGGCTTCAATATTCTGATTACCTCCCATGAATGGCATATCTATGCCATCGTCTGCAAGTAATGCACTTGTCCATCTATCCATGCTAGATATTAGCATTCGACTAGGGCCGGACGAAGCATCCCATAAAAGCGAGCCCCTATCATGAGGGGGTGGTACTTTCCCGGCCATATTTGCGGCTAGAGGTACGAGGACTTCATGGTTATGCACCCCGTGGGGTGACCATGAAGCGAGTTCTAGTTGTGGGGGCCGGCATCCAAGGTCTAGTCACTGCAGCCCGCGAACATTTGTCTAACAATCAAGTCTTCATTTTAGAAAAGCGCAAACGAATAGGAGGCAGAGGGACCAGTGAGGATTCATTTGGCCACCAATTAGAACACGGCCCACATTTGCTATTGAAAGGAGGAGAACTCCATACTATGGTTAAGAAGGTCAGCAAGGTCAAGCCTTCATTACGGCCGATTAGACCACACAAAGTGCATATTGTGGGGCACGGGATGCTACAGCCCCTGAATAATCCCAAGAAAATGCTTGCATTCAAATTAGGACAAGACCCAGTTAGAGAACAAGCGATCAGATTAGTTTCAGGATGGGGCCAAGATATTCCGGAGAGGCGTAAGGCTTTGCTAAAAGGCCGTCTTTGTGTTGTTGGAGAAGGTTGGTCAGGTCTTGTTGGCCGATTGGCTTCTACACTGGAAGAGGTAGGAGTTCCGATTCAGACCGGAATGAAAATCACAGAACAATACGATGGAGGCGTAATCACTTCTAAAGGTCTGAAAATTGAAGCAGATATAGTTAGAATGTGTGACGGCAAGCCAGTAGGTGATCCAGTAAAGGTCTCAACATTGGATGTTATACTTGATAATAAACCTCTAAAAGACCTTCACGGAATTATCAAAGGAGATGTTGCAATACTAAATTTGGCAGCAATTCATTCCCGAAAAGCACCTGGCATGAGCCACTTTTCGTGCATTGCACTTTCAGGGGGCGTCGAGGCAATAGAACAATTGCTAGATGAGCGAGTGTCAGGCTGGCGCTCACACATCATCACAAAAAGACAAAACGATTCAATCACTTTAACCGACTCAAGAGGCCATCTTTCCGATGGGGTCATTTGAAGCACCGTCTAGTCTGGAGGCTATACATGCGAATCGTTACTTGGAACGTGAATGGAATCAGGGCCGCGATTCGAAAGGGTTTAGATAAATTCATTGAAAAGATAGACGCAGATGTATGGATGTTGCAAGAAGTACGCTGTTTACAAGAACAATTACCCAATGATTGGGCATTACCTGATGGCTGCAAAATGATTCTTCATCCAGCGGAAAAGAAAGGGTACTCGGGAGTTGCTACAATCTCAAAAAATGAAATGGTTGAGATAGGCAGGGGAATGAATGGCCAGATTGATCCAAACGATTCAGAAGGCAGAGTATTAGTTACAACACATAATGGTATTACACTAGTAAATACATATCTTCCAAGTGGCTCTTCCAAAGAGGAGAGGCAACAATACAAGGAAACTTGGATGTCTCAATGGAGGGATTTTATCAGGCCTTATCTAAATTCAAAAGAACCAGTAATAGTGGCTGGTGATTTGAATATTGCACATACTGAAAATGATATTTGGAATCCCAAAGGCAATGCAAAAAGTAGCGGATTCTTACCGCACGAAAGAGAGTGGTTCAGTGAATTATTGGCCGAAGGTTGGTGTGATTTGTTTAGAGAGCACGTAGGCCCAGATGAGAAAACATTCTCTTGGTGGTCAAATCGCGGACAAGCTAGAGCAAAGGACAGAGGATGGAGAATCGACTATCTTCTAGGTAACGATGCTGCGAAGAAGCGTCTTATTTCTGTAGAGATAGATAGACAAGGCGGCCTAGAGGTTAGTGACCACGCGCCTGTGATTTTAGATATTTATTCATCTTGATCTGAAAACAAGGTTAGCAAATCATCGACGATAATTCGTAGCTCTTCCAAACTTTCAGCCTCAACATCAATCACCAGCGTAACCATCGTCTCATCTTCAGCAGAATCACCTTCAACGATTTTACTGTTAATTCCCTCAGGTATCAAGCCAGCAAGTTGTTGACCAACTTCAAGAGAACCGTGCCATTTCAGACAGGTCGTAAAACTCTCGGCCATGAAGATTACTCAAGCATCACCCCAATGAGAGTTACTACTATTGGCATGACTCTTTGAATAGCATCTCTTCAGGAGGTTATGGATGAGCCGATCCAAGTTCTTGCTGGAACGGGCGGGGTTGCCTTGGGCGAGGCAAGAACGAATCATGAAGGCAGAAAGGCGATACTTCTACACAGGGAAGGAAATCCAAGTGAATTGATTGCATTAGCAGAAACGATGGGAATTGAAATTATCGACACCCAATACCAAAAAGGAATCGATGACCCACGTACATATTTTGGTAAGGGGCGCTTACAAGATGTTGGTGATGAAATCTCTAGTGCAGTCGAAGGACATCCGTGGCATGGTGTAGATTTAGTAATCATTCATTCTAACGCATCACCTAGACAACTGGTAAATATTCACGCATCTGTACAAGTCGAAGTTTGGGACCGAGTTCGTTTACTACTTTCATTATTCATTTCACACGCCGGAAGTGTAGAGGCTAGAACCCAGGTTCGAATTGCTCAATTACAAGCCGATAGAACAGTTCTAAGGGAATTGGTAAATCAACAAACAACTGGTGAAAGAGCAGGCTTTGGTGCTGGAGGTAAACAAGCAATTCAGGGGGTTCTTACCACTGTTTCAAGGGAATTAACCCAATTAAAAAAGAAACAGCAAAAGTATGCATCTGCACGTAAAGAGAGGCGACGTCAAAGAGTACGTGGTGGCGCTAGAACCGTTGGATTAGCAGGTTATACCAACGCGGGCAAATCCTCGCTTTTCCTAGCGTTATCTGGAAAAGAAGTACTCGTGGAAGACAAATTGTTCTCAACCCTCGAGACCACTGTCGGCAGGATGGAGATGAGCCCACGAGTTTTACTAGTTGACACGATAGGTTTCATCGATGAATTGCCTTCAGATTTATTGGATGCATTCCATGCAACATTAGACGAAGCCCTACAATGTGATTTACTACTCCTATTGGTAGATAGTAGCGATGAAGCAAGCGAAATAGAAAGAAAACTTTCCACATCTAGAAGAGAGGTTCTTGATAGAAGTGAAGATGGTAATTTGAGTATCAAAGTAGTCCTTACCAAAAGCGACACTGGCGGAGATATAGAGGTTGCACAAGAGGTAGTTTCATCGATGGGCATGTCCGAAGCAATGGTTGTATCTTCCCATAATGAGCAAGGACTAGACGAGTTAAGAGAGGAGATAATGTATTCATTATATGGTCCTAAAACCACACTAATCGTTTCAGAAGAAAAACCGGGGCAACGAAGTGCTGAAGCCTATATCAGCCAGATATACGACTTGGGGATTGTTACTGAAAAGAACGATTTAGAATTGACGCTATGGTGTGGACAAGCTGAGTTACAAAGACTGATTGCGAAATCAGATGGACGCATCTCTATCAAGTAGGACCTGCGTTTAGGAGCAGATATGTCCGAACTGCTTGAGGATGTAGTGGCCCTTCCAGAAGAAGAGCCAGTCTTCAAATCAAGCGGGGTGGCATTTGAGATAAAAAGTGAAGACGGACACCCCGTTTTACGAATGATCGGAATTTTCGTCTTCATCATTTGCGGGCTTGGAATTGCTAATGGTCTAGACTTTATCACTCCGGAATCGGGCTTAGTTCGCCCACACGAATGGATTAATGGAATGGCTAATGGCGCTCCGTTTGATTCAGCAGAATTCGAAGGAGTGGTTTATTCTGGAGGCGAACCGATTGTTAATGCAACAGTTGTAATTGGAATTTCTTTAGAAGACGGAACACTTTCTCAGATGGAAAATCAAACAGATGAAAATGGAAAATTTTTCTTTTCAGGAGCAACGCCAGGCCTAACTGCTATCAAGATAACTAGGTGGAATGCGGATGATATGCACGACGTTGTTCTCCATCGAATAATTCTCAATCCACCTTCGCCGATGGAATCTAAGGGATTTAGTACAATCAATTTCGATTTACCCAATACCAATGAATTTCAAAAAGAGGATTGCGGAAATGAAAATTTGAATGGATCATGTTTCAGAGAGATCAACTACCACCCCGAGGAGATGGAGTTTCCACTAATTGATGAATCAGCAGCTGGCATGTACATAATGGTGGGATGGGGAATGATTGGCCTGTCATTGATATCTTCAGGATTTGCATTCCTTGGAATAAAGAAAGGTTCGAGAGGTATGATTCAAACGTCTTGCGTCTTAGTCTTCTTTACAGCAGGACACTATTACAGCGCTTGTCTATTTTCAATCATGGCCCTCGCCCTCACCTTCACAGTACCCCGCAAGTCGATAATTCTCGATGCCGAGGGCCGACACCCTATTCACTCCCCTTGATTTAGGCGGGACATGGATTTGATTCAGGCGGCTTGGATGATTCGTGATTTGGGCCAGCCAGTCAGTGCCATCCACATCGGTGATGAATCGTCTTTAATCGCCGGAGGATGGGACGGGGCATTGAAAAAATGGGACAAAGATGGCTCATTGGTTTGGGCTGTTCAATGCGAGGACCGCATTGAAACTATTCTACGAATCAAAGAATTGGTTATAGTAACATCAGGCCTACACATTACTTGTGTTAAACAAGGAGAAATTCAATGGAGTAATCCATTGGAAGGCTCAGCCGATTTGCTTTGTTACCATAATGGACAAATCGTAGCAACCTCTAGCGTTTATGATATTGAACATGGAGATTTTATGGAAAGTGCAATTTGGAAATTTTCTCTAGATGGCGAATTACTCGAGGTATCTCGAATGGATGAAAGACCTTGGTTTGTTCAATCTACAAAAAATTTGATTTTTGGACTAGGTAGGCCAAAATGCGGGTTGTTGATAGATGACGTCCACCATGAATTATCTAGCAATTCCCCAGTTACTTGTGGAGCATCAAGCCCAGACAATGCCCTGTTTGGACATGCGGACGGCACAATTTCTTCTATTGATGGAGTAATCACTAAGGAAGAATCTTCAATCGAATCTTTGGTTTGTACAAAAGATGGCTTTATTGCAGCTCTTGAATCCGGAGTTCTAATTTCTAGGGGCTTAGATGCAACTGAGATTTGGAGAAACGAAGGCGTACAGATTACAACACAATCTACCGGATTCAATAATTTGCATTGGTGTGGAAGGTCTCAGGAAAATTCTGGAATCATTGAAGTGAGAAATATTGCTGGCGAAATAGTTGCAAAAACAAACACAACTCGTCCCAGGGTTTCTACCGCTATTGAAAATAGAGTTGCTATCGGTTTTGAAGATGGTCAGATTTTAGTTTGGGAAATGGAATTGTTTGAACGCCGCTCAAATGAAAAATCAATAGAGACAGATGGCCGAAGATCTGCCCTGGCTGCAAAGCTTCGTTCACTACGAGAATAATGTTATTTCTTGCACTAATATTCCAGTGGAACCAGTGGAAACCATGCTCGCAACCCCTCATTTCCGCTGGAAAACAGTCAAAAAAAGCGTAAAGTTTATTTGCCTCCGCTACCCACCTGAATAGTGCCGCTCCACAAGGAGTGGTGGAGGACTTCTTCGGAAAGCCTCCGGGACCCTTGCCAACCGGCCTGCTCAAACCGAGCAAAGCGTTGGTCACAAACTCTGGAGACAGAGCAAGTGAGGCGACAGGGGAGATTCGAAATCTTCGGAGATCGAAAGTCCCCACCGCCCACAGGATGATTTGGAGCCTAGGCGAAAAATCAGCTACAGGACTTTCGGGAAATGTAGTACAGGGAGGGCCACAACTTGTTGTGGAATTACCAATGACTGTGCATTAGCCGGGAGGTGCAATAGTAACAGTTCTTCGGGACAACTTCTGTTGCAATTAACGGCCGGTGAAAAAGTTTCGACTTGGACACCACGGACGGAAACCGAACCAGGGATGCGACCTTCGGGAAACAAAACTGGAAACGGACCAGCCACGGACGGAAACCGCGCCACATACTTCTTCGGAAGTGAGTGGAGACGGACCTCCATGGCCGAAACCGAATCTAGGAATTACCTTCGGGAAATTCATAGAAAACGGACGGCTACGTCGGAAGGAAGCACGATCACTTCGGTGAAAATGCGGAAAACCAACGACCGGTAAAGAGGAACACAACCTTCGGGAAGTGGAAATCAATACCACCCTGGAAATGGAACACTTCGGTGGGAAATTAACAGAAACTCGGCCGCCGGGAAGAAGGCAACTTGGAAACAAGCTGTCAACGATCTGGAATTTACTCTTAGGAGTGAAGGAAGGTGACGACGACTCGGCAGTCACCAGCGGAGGCTGGCAGGGGGGCGGATATCCCACCCGGATGAAACCCCCCTGCCAGTTCTCCCATCCTGCTTTCACAGGTAATCGGGTGCCAGTGCGTACCGCTTATGACTGTTGAGGCCCTACTTCTTACCTACAACCACTTTTGTTTAGTGATTATTTTTGTCCGGTCATTTCTTCAGGCCTTACCCACTGATCGAATTCCTCATTGGTAAGATATCCTAGTTCCAAAGCAGCCTCTCTCAAGGTTGTACCTTCTTCATGTGCCTTTTTTGCAATTTTCGCAGATTTATCATAACCAATATGGTTGTTTAATGCAGTAACTAGCATTAGTGAATTTTCAAGATGATTATTGATTACCTCGCGATTAGGCTCGATGCCTTCAACACACTTTGTCCTGAACGCACGCATCGAATCTGAAAGTATCCTAATACTGTGCAATAAGTTGTGGATCATCATAGGTTTGAACACATTTAACTCGAAATTACCTTGGCTGCCACCTATTGTTATTGCAGTGTGATTGCCCATTACTTGACAGCACACCATCGTCATGGCTTCTGATTGAGTTGGGTTTACTTTACCTGGCATTATAGATGAGCCTGGCTCATTTGCAGGAAGAGATAATTCTTGTAAACCACACCTTGGCCCTGAGCCTAGCCATCTTACATCATTTGCAATTTTCATTAGACTAGCCGCTAATGTGTTTAGAGAACCGCTTGCAGAAACTACAGCATCATGTGCTGCTAATTGCGAAAATTTGTTTGGAGCAGAAACAAATGGCATACTTGTTTTCAACGCTATGGCCATGGCAACTCTGTTTGCAAATTCGGGGTGAGTATTGAGCCCCGTCCCTACCGCTGTTCCTCCAAGAGCCAATTCATGCAAATCCTCCAAAACGAATTCGATACGACGAATATTTGCATCCAATTGTGCAACCCAGCCACTAGCTTCTTGGCCTAAAGTTAGAGGCACAGCATCCATCAAATGCGTTCTTCCAATCTTTACGATATCGGACCAAGCATCCGATTTTGCTGCAAGCGCGTCCCGTAGATCACTTAGGCTAGGAAGCAGATCGTTAGTTATCGCTTCAGCACCTGCAATATGCATTGCAGTTGGAAATGTATCGTTAGACGATTGAGCGCGATTTACGTGGTCGTTAGGATGAACTGGAGTTTTTGAGCCTAATACACCACCTGCCATTTCAATAGCTCTATTTGCAATTACTTCATTTGCATTCATATTGGATTGTGTACCAGAGCCTGTTTGCCAGACTCTTAGTGGAAAATGACCATCAAGGCCTCCCTTAAGCACCTCTTCCGCAGCCGCAATAATTAATTTTGAGACATCAGAATCTAATTGTCCTAAATCAGCATTTACCTTTGCAGCAGCCTGTTTTAGTATGCCAAATGCACGGATAACACCGCGCGGCATAGTATCATCGCCGATATCGAAATTTATCAACGATCTAGCGGTCTGGCATCCGTAGTAACGATCAGCAGGAACTTCCAGTTCCCCCATGGTGTCGGCTTCGATGCGCACGTCTCCCATGTGTAAGGGGGCGTAGGCGGTTGTCCATGTCCCTTTCCCTCTAGCAATCGTCAAAGGTGTGAATCTAGAGCACTGTATGATGGCAGGTTACCGTCTAGTCTGGTTTCAACATCTGCACAAGGCTGCAGGAACCTATGTGATTAGACGTGCAATGGCCAACGGCGAGACATTTTGGGCAAATCACGAAAATGGAAATCCTGTAGAAAATGGGAGCGTAATCCAACTTTGGAAAATGTCTTCTGAAGAATTATCTTCCTTTGTTGATAAATGTGAAAAAAAAGGAGTAACCTTTGTTGCTTGTGAGTGGGGAGGCCCCGATTTCCAAACTCTATCTAATGACGAACGAGTTACACTCTTAACCTGCTTGCGGCACCCCATTAAACGATTAGTTTCAAATTATAATTATGACCATTATTGGATGTGGACTAAAGCATCATCATATGATGAATATCTTAGTGAACCACATTTACATTCTTCTCCTGAGTATTATACTCAGATTTTTTCCAGAGGCGAGTCCAATTTAGATAAAGCCAAATCAAATCTCGAATTATTTGACCACGTAATTATTGCTGAAGATGGCATGGAAGCATTGAATGAATTGGGCTGGAGTAAAGAAAGCGACACAACACACCCAACGTTTGGCAATAGCAAAAGAGCGCTAATCCTCTTTGCAAAATTTAGATGGATTCGCCTATTCAATTATCTCCGAAACGTAAAATTCCAACCCGATGTTGAATTGAAAATCGAAGAAAAAAACCGACTGGATTTAGAATTATATAATTCATTGAGAAGATAAACTAGGCCCAATACCTGTCATTATTTCTCCTTCAATCCAGGCACCTCTGTACATCAACATAGTCTGGAATGGAATTTCCACATTCCCCTCTTTGTCAATGGCGATAACGCCGCCACGGCCACCTATTGGTGCAACCATATCCAACATACCTTTGCAAGCCTGCGACAAAGATTCTCCAAGACGTAAACGTGTAGATACCTCATGGGCAGCACAAGTTCGAATGAAAGCCTCACCTACGCCAGTGCATGAAACAGCAACGGTATGATCAGCCCATGTTCCTGCTCCAATAATTGGAGTATCTCCAATTCTACCATCTGGTTTTCCAGTCATTCCACCAGTGCTTGTTGCTGCTGCTAAAACTCCTCTCGAATCAATTGCAACAGCACCTACGGTCCCCATTCCTTCAGCATCATGGTCTAGAATCGCTCCATCATCTTCATCGGTTGAACCCGGACGGGATTTTGCACTCTTCCACTTTTCCCATTGAGCTAGGCGTAAATCAGTAATTAGCCAATCTGGAGAAACTTCCTCTACTCCAGATTCGATTGCGAATTTATCCGCAGCAGTACTATTCATCATCACCGGCCAACCATTGTCTAGAACTATTTTGGCAGCCCTAATGGGGTTTCTGATTTTTGTGACATTTACCACTGAACCAGCAGCACGATCGCTCCCTCGCATTATACTTGCATCCATAGTTACACTACGATTGGCATCTAACACCGAGCCAATACCTGCATTGAATAACGGCTCATCTTCCATCATTTCCACAGCCATAGTTACCGCTTCTAGGGCATCAAGTCCATTTTCAAGCATTGAGCCAACAGTCGACAATACAGATTGCATACAGGCAATTCTTTGCGGATCTAAATCTGTAGGGCCCTTCCAAGGACCATCACCACCAGCTCCACCATGAATGGCGAGCCGAACCATAATCACACCTCAAACGCGCTTGACAGAAAGAATCTGTTGCGGCTGAGCAGGCCTATCGCCTGGTAATTTTCTGCATCCTTCAATCGCTTTTACAACATTCATTCCTTCAACAACTTCACCAAAGATAGCGTGATTACCATTTAACCAAGGCGTTGCAACTGTCGTTAAGAAGAATTGAGAGCCACCAGTATTTTTTCCAGCGTTAGCCATAGAAAGAATACCCGGCCTGTCATGTAGCATATTCAAGGCATTGGATTCACAAGGAATCTTCCAACCTGGCCCGCCAGTTCCTGCCATTCTACTCATTGGATCTTTAGAATGAGGGCAGCCACCTTGAATCATGAATTGCTCGATTACCCGGTGGAAATGCAAGCCATCATAGAATCCAGAATCAACTAATTTGAGAAAATTATCTGTTGTTTCAGGAGCTTCTGATGTGAATAATCGAATCTTTAGGTCTCCGGCACTTGTTTGCATCATGACGTCGGTCATGGTATGGTCTGAGAGAAGACCGTTCATGACCCTTACGATTTACGAGCAATTTTTTCATTATCTTAATCAATTCTAAATGCAATTCGAATACATACAAGAATAATTATTCCAATAATCACGATGAGTTTCTGGAAACCAGTTTCTTTTTCTGGTTTCCCGTCATCAATTATACCATGGTCGTGAAAAGGGTTCTTGAATTCTGGACGTTCTCTTTCCCAACCTTGCTCATTCTCACCGATTCCATATTTTATACTACTTTGATAATTAGACACTTTGTTTTGTACAGTGGCCTCTAAAGAAGATGAACCCTGGTATTCTTTAGTGGCACAGTAAGGGCAATATGCATAATTCCCATCAAACTGCTTCCCACAATTTTTGCAGTGCACATTAATCACTTTCTATTGGTTTAGCCAAGGTCGGAAGTGTTGGTCGGCATACGCTCTTGCTTGTTCGGCAGTGTATCCATGAGCATGCAACTGCTGCTCATATTGTAATTGCTCAGCAGTGATACTTGGGTCAGACGCAGCCATTCCCATCATAGGGTCATTGAATGCAGCATTCGCAAAGGAATCATCAGCCATGCCATCGTTGGAGCGGCCCTTTCTGAGAATAAGTAGAGTTAGTAAGATAATTAGAATCACTCCGCCACTAATACCTCCAATCATCACAGCATCAATGCCGCTTTCTGCAGCATCTTCGGTATTACCGTCGCCGTTTTCATCATCAGAGCCATCGCCGGTTCCGCCGTTTCCATCACCAGAACCATCACCGGTTCCGCCGTTTCCATCACCAGAGCCATCTCCGTTATTTCCACCGCCATTGTCAGTTACTTCACAACCATCTTCAGGGTTTACAGTAACGCCCATGGCAGTAGCAGGACAGTCATCAAGAGAGTCAACAACACCGTCACCATCAGTATCGAATTCACATCCATCTTCAGGGTTAACGGTCAATCCAGCTCCGGTGTCCGGACAGTCATCATCAGAATCTTGCACTCCGTCCCCGTCAGTATCTACGAATGGAGGAGGGCAACCATCGCCACCATCTCCGCCTTCGATACCATATACGCCAGGACACTGATCTCCATCAGTACCACTACTATTGTCTCCAAAACCATCTCCATCAGCATCAACCCATTGAGTTTCATCAGTTGAATCCCAATCAGCACCTTCTTCTATGCTCCAATTATCAAGAGTAGTAGGATTTGAATATCCATCACCATCATAGTCAGGACAACCAATTCGATCTAATTCACTATATCCTTTCTTCTGCGGGCAAGCATCTACGATTCCATCTCCAGTGTCGGTAGTATTGTATCCGTCTCTATCGAAATCATTAGCCCACAATTCATCTTCATTTTGAATAGTAAAGTTCTCTCCAACCATTTGATTATTAGAAACCGAATTTGGATATTCATCCACGGTTAGGTCCATGTTTACAGAGACTCTACATGAATATATTCCAGTGGCTGTATTTTCAGCAAATGTAGAATCGGTTGGATATGTATTCGATCTTTCCAAAACTACTTGTCCATATGTTGCAAAGGTACTCAAGGTCGCAGAATCTAATTCTTCAACTAGTGCCTCATTAGAATCAATCAACTCGAGGCTCCAAGAGAAATCTCCAATTGCAGGGCCTCGTAAATTATGGATGTCGAATGAATAAGTTATACTCTGGTTACTGAGCATATCCTCGCCACATGAAAGATTAGTAACTGCGAGGTCGGCCTTAGCAGGGTCATCGGTTTCGATTGAGAGGTTGTAGTAACCCTCCCCTCCTGCGGACTCGATAACAAGAGTGAATGTTCCATCCATTCCTTCATACATCACATCATCAAACGAGGACCAAGAGCCACCAGATGAATTTGAAACCCATGCAGTAACCATGCTTCCATTCGCATCATAAAGAGAGGAAGTAAATACAGAGGAATTGTCTAAATCCAACATAATTTCGACATTGTTATGATCAGTCAAACTGAATTGATAAGCATCTGATGTATCTTGGCCACTTAGACAACCCGCCCCCTCTAGTGATGGGTTTGAGCCAATATTCATCGGATTCGAAACGTCAGTACCGGCATCTGTTCCAATTCCAGCATCACTCCAATCATTACATGTGAATGAGGGGACATATACTTCAGGCTCACCGATGATAATTCTGTATTCTCCAGCTCCTCCTGCAAACCATGGACTAAAGTCAGTCCAATTGAGCATCAATGTGAAGGAGCCTCCCGTGCCATTGAAATCTGTGTCC